>DASPLD010000058.1:0-8186 GCA_035627755.1 Caulobacter sp.
GGTCTCTACCGCCATCGCCCTCGACACTCTGTTCACGGCCGAGCGGGTGTTCGCCTCCGCTTTGATCTCCGACCCGATCATCGTCCACCCGGACGTGCGGCGCATGCTGCTCGACAGCAAGGCCACCATCGAGGCCGGCCGCGCCTTCCTGTTCTGGACCGCCCTGCAGGGCGACCTGGCCCACGGCCATCCCGACGAGGCGGTGCGCCAGAAGGGCGCCGACTACATGGGCCTGCTGACGCCGGTGCTGAAGGGCTACCTGACCGACAAGGGCTTCAAGGTCTGCGTCGACGCCATGCAGGTGCACGGCGGCTCGGGCTTCACCGAGCACTTCCCGGCCAGCCAGTACCTGCGCGACTGCCGCATCGCCCTGATCTACGAGGGCACCAACGGGGTGCAGGCGCTGGACCTGGTCGGGCGCAAGCTGGCGGCCAACGGCGGCCGGGCGATCATGAGCTTCTTCGCCGACATCGACGCCTATATCGAAGCCCAGCAGGGCGACGCGGACATGAAGCCGTTCACCGACGGCCTGGCGAGCGTGAAGGCCCAGCTGCAGGAAGCCACCATGTGGCTGATGCAGAACGGCCTGGCCAACCCGGACAACGCCGGCGCCGCCTCCACCGACTACATGCACCTGTTCGGGATCACGGGCCTGGCCTTCATGTGGGCCCAGATCGCCCGGGCCTGCCTCGACCGCGCCAAGGCGGGCGACGCCGATCCCTTCTATTCGAACAAGCTGGTAGTCGGCCGCTACTTCGTCGAGCGGATCATCCCCGAGGGGACTTCGCACCTGGCCAAGCTGAAGACCGGCTCGGCCACCCTGATGGCCCTGCCGGCCGAGGCCTTCTGATCATGCCCGCCGCCCTCCAGGTCGAACGCACCCCCTCCCTCGCCGACGAGGAGATGGTCATCTTCGAGAACTCGGTCTCGCGATTCTTCGAGGAGAACGCTCCGGAATCCCGGGTCGCCCGGTGGCGCGAGGACGGCGTGGTCGAGCGGGCCTTCTGGACCGAATGCGCGCAGGCGGGCCTGGCCTGCCTGTCCATGCCCGAGGAATACGGCGGCATGGGCGGCGACTACCGCCATGAGGCGGTGCTGATGGAGCAGCTGGGCAAGCATGGCGTCGACGGCTTCGGCATCAGCCTGCACAACGCCATCGTCGCCCCCTACATCTATCATTACGGGACGGAGGAGCAGAAGCGCCGCTGGCTGCCCCGGATGGCCAACGGCGAACTGGTCAGCGCCATCGCCATGACCGAGCCCGGCGCCGGCTCCGACCTGCAGGGCGTCAAGACCACCGCCCGGCTGGACGGCAATCAGTACGTCATCAACGGCTCCAAGACCTTCATCACCAACGGCCAGACCGCCAACCTGATCATCGTGGTGGCCAAGACCGACCCGACCCAGGGCGCGCGCGGCACCAGCCTGCTGGTGGTCGAGACCGACGGGGCCGAGGGCTTCGAGCGGGGCCGCAACCTCGACAAGCTGGGCCAGGAGGCGGCCGACACCTCCGAGCTGTTCTTCAACGACGTGCGCGTGCCCACGGCCAACCTGCTCGGCGGCGACGAGGGCCAGGGCTTCTTCCAGCTAATGGGCCAGCTGCCCCAAGAGCGGCTGGGCATCGCCATCCAGGGCATGGCCACCATCGAGCGCGCCCTGGAGCTGACCATCGACTACGTCAAGACCCGCAAGGCCTTCGGCAAGGCGATCATCGACTTCCAGAACACCCAGTTCGTGTTGGCCGAATGCAAGACCGAGGCGACGGTGGCCCGGGTGTTCGTCAACGACTGCATCGAGAAGCACCTGAAGGGGAAGCTCGACGCAGCCACGGCCTCGATGGCCAAGTACTGGGTCACCGACCTGGAGAACAGCATCGTCGACCGCTGCCTGCAGCTGTTCGGCGGCTTCGGCTACATGGCCGAGTACCCAATCGCGCGCATGTACCGCGACAGCCGGGTGCAGCGGATCTACGGCGGGACCAACGAGATCATGAAGGTGCTGATCGCACGGACGCTCTGACCATGACCCTCGCCCTCCCCGTCATCCCGGCCGGAGGGCGTGGCCCGGGGAGCCGGGGCCCAGGACCGCCGTGCGAACGCCGGCCTCATCGTCCTGCTGGCCGCCCCTGGGTCCCGGGTCTCCGCTGCGCTGCGCCCGGGATGACGGAAAGGGGAGCGGCCTGGAAGGGAGAGTCCCGATGATCGACCACCTTTCCCTCTCCGTCCGCGACCTGGCCGCCAGCGCCGCCTTCTACGAGGCCGTCCTCGCCCCGCTCGGCTATCGTCGGTTCGTCGAGCGGGAGACCACCGTGGGGTTCGGCAAACGCTATCCCGAGGTCTGGCTGAACCACCGGCCAAACCGCAGCCCTGAACCCGGCGACACCGGACTGCACATCTGCCTGCGGGCCCGTGACCAGGCCGCCGTCCAGGCTTTCCACCGGGCCGCCCTCGACCATGGCGGCGTGGACGACGGCGCGCCGGGGCCTCGCCAGGCGGCGATGACCGGCTACTATGCGGCCTTCATACGCGATCTCGATGGCAACAGGATCGAGGCCGCCACCTTTCCCGCCGAGGGCTGAGCATGGGCAGCTACACCGCCACCGTCGACTGGGCCCTGGCCCCGGGCGAGGACTTCGTCGCCGGCCGCTACAGCCGGAAACACACCGTCAGCTTCGACGCCGGCATCACCGTTCCCGCCTCGGCCTCGCCCCAGGTGGTCCCGGCGCCCTGGTCGGCGGCCGACGCGATCGACCCGGAGGAGATGTTCGTGGCGGCGGTCAGCAACTGTCACATGCTGAGCTTCCTTTACATCGCCTCGAAGGCGGGCTTCACGGTGCTCGGCTACCGCGACGAGGCCGAGGGGGTGATGCGCAAGAACCCCGAGGGCAAGATCGCCGTGACCCGCGTCGCCCTGCGGCCAGTCATCGCCTTCGAGGGCCGCCAGCCGACCGCCGAGGAGCTCGCCCGCCTGCACCATGAGGCACGAGGTCTGCTACATCGCCAGCTCGGTAAAGACCCAGATCGTGGTCGAGGCGCCCGTCAGCCGTTAACCACATCGCGGACCGCTGTTCTTTCACTGAGTCTTAGGACCCGGCGCCCCACTCTCCCCGGATGTCAGGGGAACGAGCGATGTCGGCTACCGCAGCCGGAGACGGGTTCGGGCTGGCGGCGGTGGTCGCCACGCGGCGCAAGCACATGCCCTTGCGGCTGGTCACCGCCGTCGGTGTCGCCGCCTGCCTGCAGCTGACCTTCGGCTGGGCCTGGGTCTGGGTCTGGGCCGCCATCTACGTCGCCGCCCAGGGGCTCGACCACTGGACCGGCGCGACCCTGCTCCGCAAGCCGATCGACACCCCCTTCCAGGCGGCCCGGGTGGGCCTGATCACCTTCCTGCCCTCCTCGATCGCGTTCGGGGCCCTGGCGCCGGTGCTCTGGCAGGGGGTGGACCGCTATGGCCCGGCCCTGGCGATGATCGTGGTCGCCACGGCGATGACCAACCTGATCGCCATCTGCCGCGGCTCGCGGATCGCCTTCGCGGCGGCCAGCGTCCCCTACGCGCTGTACCTGGTGACCCTGCCGCTGATGGACCTGGCCACCGCGCCGGGGCCGGTGCTGTCGACAATGATGATCGCTGTCGGGCTGGTGATGCTGAACGTCATCGGCGCCTGGCTGACCACGGAAGAAGCCCGCAAGGCCCAGGACGACGCCCACGCCGAGGCCGAGGTCCGCCGGGCCGAGGCCGTCGCCGCCACCGAGGCCAAGAGCGCCTACGTCGCCATGATCAGCCACGAGCTGCGCACCCCGATCAGCGCCATCCTGGCCGGCGCCGCCGAGACCGAGCGCGGCGGTCATCCGCAGGGACGGCTGATCGGGGAGGCCGGGCGGATGATGACCGTGCTGCTCGACGACATGCTCGACCTGGCCAAGCTGGAAGCCGGCCGGATGAGCGTCGAGGCCGTCGACTTCAACCTGCGCCAGGCGGTGCTGGACGCCGTCCACGCTTGGCGGCCGCAGGCCCGGGCCAAGGGCCTGAAGATGCGTATCGAGGGCGCCCGCTCCCTGCCGGCCTGGGTCAGCGGCGATCCGACCCGGATGCGGCAGGTGGTCAACAACCTGCTCTCCAATGCCCTGAAGTTCACCAAGCAAGGCTCGGTCACCCTGCGGCTGAGCAGCCAGGCGGCGGCCAACGGGAACCATGCGGTCTCCATCGCGGTGGTCGACACCGGGCCCGGCATGCGCCCCGACCAGCTGGAGCGGCTGTTCACCCCCTTCGAGCAGCTGGGCGCCCAGACCGCCCGCACCCACGGCGGTACGGGGCTGGGACTGATGATCAGCCGCGAGCTGGCCCGGCTGATGGGCGGCGACCTGACCGTGGCCAGCGCGCCCGGCGAGGGGGCGGTGTTCACCCTGAACCTCATCCTGCCGGCCGCCGAAGCGCCCGCCGCAATCCAGGCGCCCCAGGCGGTGAGGGCCCGGGTGATGGTGGTCGACGACCATGCGGTCAACCGCCAGGCCATCGCCCTTGTTCTGGCCCCGCTGGGCATTGTCCCGGAGTGCGCGGCCTCCGCCGAGGAGGCGCTGGAGCGGCTGGCCATCGAGCCCTTCGACGTCATCCTGATGGACGTCTACATGCCCGACATGGACGGCCGGGAGGCGACCCGGCACCTGCGCGCCATGGCCGGCCCCAACCAGATGACGCCGGTGATCGCCATCACCGCCTCGGCCACGGCCCGGGACTGGGAGGCCTGCCTGGCCGCCGGCATGACCGGCCACGTCGCCAAGCCGATCGAACCGGCCCAGCTCTACGCGGCCCTGGAAGCGGCGCTTGGCGAGGCGGCCGAACGGGTCGCCGCCTAGAGCAGGGCCTTCAGGCGCTCGGCCAGGGCCGCCTCGTCCTTCATCTCGCATTCCCACAGGGCCTCGACCCGCCACCCGGCCGCTTCGAGGGCCGCCCGCGAGGCGATGTCCCGCGCCTGGTTGCGCCCAACCTTGCCCAGCCAGTAGTCGCGGTTTGCCTGCGGCACGCGCGCGCCTCGCGCGCAGTCGTGGCCGTGCCAGAAGCAGCCGTGGACGAACAGCGCCAGCCGGCGCCCCGGCATGACGATGTCCGGGTTGCCCGGGAGGTCCTTGCGGTGCAGCCGGTAGCGGACCCCGAGCCTGGTCAGCAGTCTGCGGACCTTGAGCTCCGGGCTGGTGTCGCGGCTCCTGACCCGCCGCATGACGGCGGAGCGCTTCTCCGGACCGTAGACGTCGGTCACGGCAATTCCTCCCCCGCCGCTGCGCGTCGGAGGCGGGGTTGCCGGATATTCACAGCCCGTCGAACAACGCCGTCGACAGGTAGCGTTCGGCGAAGCTGGGAATGATGGTGACGATCAGCTTGCCCTCGTACTCGGGCCGGCTGGCCAGCTCGAAGGCGGCGGTCAGCGCCGCGCCGGAGGAAATGCCGACCGGCAGGCCCTCGATGGCGGCGGCCTTGCGGGCCATGGCGAAGCTGTCGTCGTTGCTGACCTGGACGATGTCGTCGATCACCCCGCGGTCGACGTTGGCTGGCACGAAGCCGGCGCCGATGCCCTGGATCCTGTGCGGGCCCGGCTGGCCGCCGGACAGGACGGCGCTGTTCTCCGGCTCCACCGCCACCATCCGCAGGGACGGCTTGCGGGCCTTCAGCACCTGGCCGACGCCGGTGATGGTGCCGCCGGTGCCGACCCCCGAGACCACCGCGTCGACGCGGCCCTGGGTGTCGTTCCAGATCTCCTCGGCGGTGGAGATGCGGTGGATCATCGGGTTGGCGGGGTTCTCGAACTGCTGGGGCATCACCGAGCCCGGGATCTCCTCCAGGATCTCGGTGGCCCGGGCGACGGCGCCGCGCATGCCCTTCTCGGCCGGGGTCAGCTCCAGCTTGGCGCCCAGCAGGACCAGCATCTTGCGCCGCTCGATCGACGTGCTCTCGGGCATCACCAGGATCAGCGGATAGCCCTTGGCGGCGGCGACGAAGGCCAGGGCGATGCCGGTGTTGCCGCTGGTCGGCTCGACGATGGTGGCGCCGGGCTTCAGCAGGCCGTCGGCCTCCAGCTGCTCGATCATCGACACCCCGATGCGGTCCTTGACCGAGGCCATGGGGTTGAAGAACTCCAACTTGGCGACCACCTCGGCCCGCGGCTTCAGCTCGGCCGACAGCCGGGGAAGGCCGACGATCGGGGTGTCCCCGATCAGGTCCAGCACCGAGGGAAAGATCTTGCCGCGGCCGGCGCGGGCGTAGCGGGCGGCGTCGAAGGACTGGGTCATCGCGGTCTCGCGGGAAGGGGAAGGTGGGCGGAAGCTAGGGCGTCGCCGCCTCGACCACAATCCTTCAGGCGGCCGCCCGCGCCGTCCCCGCCAGCAACGGCTCCAGCAGCTCGCCGGCCAGCCAGCGCACCACCGGAACCGCGACCCCGTCCCCGATCACATGCAGGGCGCCGGTCTGGCTCGCCGGCAGGACGTAGTCGTCGGCGAGGCCCATCAGCCGGGCCCCCTCCCGCGCGGTGAGCAGCCGCGAGCGGACCTCGCCCGTCTCCGCGACGATCAGCATCTGGCGCGAGGAGCCGCCGCGCGGGGTGCGCAGGCAGCCGGCCGTCCCGTCGATCCGGATCTCGGCGCGGGGGACCCCGGCGCGCGTCCGGCGGAAGACGGCGGCCACGGCGCGCCCCGGTCCCGCGGCGTCGAGTCGGCGGCGGTGCAGCGGCGACATCTGGGCCAGTAGGGCGGCGGTCTGGACCTCGCTGCGCCAGGCGACCGCCTCGTCCGGCTCCAGCAGGTCGGCCAGGGCGGTGTTGCGGGCCGGCGGGGCCGCGAGCCGCCAGTCGATCCAGCGGTCCCGCAGGTCGGGCGGAAGGCGGTCGCGGGCGGCCAGCACGGCGGGGGTGCGAAACCCGCTTGGCCCGGCCAGGGCGATGGGCGGCGTCTCCAGGCTGGCGACGAGGAACACCCGTGGCCGCGACTGGGGCGTGAAGGCGGCAGCGTCGATCTCCAGGGCCCCGAATCGATAGCCGGCCTCGGCCAGCGCCCGGCAGAGGGCGGTGAAATCGGCCCCCCCGTGGGAGGTCAGCAGCCCGACGACGTTCTCGACCACCACCGTGCGGGGCGCGCGGCCCTCGGCGGCCAGGGCCTGCATCAGGCGCCAGAAGCCGAAGAAGGCGCTCGAGCGGCCGCCCCCGAGGCCCGCCCTGGCGCCGGCCAGGCTGAAGTCCTGGCAGGGGGAGGAGGCCCAGGCGAGATCGGCCCGGCCGGGCAGGTCGGCGGGCTCGAGAGCCCAGACGTCGCCCTCGCGCAGGTGCCGTTCGGCATCGGCGAAATTGGCGCGGTAGGCCGCGGCCTTGAGCGGATCGAAGTCGTTGGCGAAGGCGCAGGCCCACGCCGTTCCCAGCCCCAGCCGGGCCATGCCCCCGCCGGCGAAGAACTCGTAGAAGCTGAGGCCATTTCGACTCATCGGGTTTCGAGTCTAACCTGCGTCGCCCGGGCGCAAAGCCCGAACAGGGAAACCGCCATGCGCCCATTCGCCCTCTCCGCCCTGATCGCCGGCCTCGGCCTGCTCGCCGCCTGCGCGCCCGAGGCGCCCGGCGGGGGCGAGGCCGTGCCCCCCGCCGACGCTCCGTCCCAGGCGCCGCCCCCCGCCCAGGCGCCGGGCGAGCCGCAGGTCGTCGCGCCCACCGACCCCGCCGCCCCCTTCCGCCAGGACTTCGTGCTGGCCGGCAACGAGCCCTTCTGGCGGCTGGACGTGAAGGGGACCACCCTGGTGCTGACCCGCCCCGAGCCGGAGCCGGCGGTCACCGCCACGGGCGCGACCCTGGCGGCCAGTTCCGGCAAGGCGACCTGGACTTCTCCGACGCTGGTCGCGACCGTCTCCGCCAAGACCTGTTCCGACGGCATGAGCGACCGGGTCTATCCCTACGAGGCTGAGGTCAAGGTCGGCGACCTGGTGTTGAAGGGCTGCGGGATCTCGGCCGAGGACTGGGCGAAGTTCAAGCCGCAGTAACCCCCCGTCATCCCGGCCGCAGGGCGAAGCCCGGAGAGCCGGCGACTGTATTGGGTCAAGCGCGGACCTCCCAGGGTCTGCCGCTCTTGATGATGCTGTTGGCGGCCATGGCGATGCGCCTTGCGATGGCGACGAAGGCGACCTTGGGGGGTTTTCCGGCTTGTCGGAGGGCGAGGTAC
>DASPLD010000059.1:0-2146 GCA_035627755.1 Caulobacter sp.
ACCCAGGCCTGGGCGGTCCAGGCGCCGCCGTCAACCCCGGCCCGCAGGTCGACCAGCGCATAGCTGGGCAGGGTCAGCGGGTCGTTGGGATGGTTCAGCGGGCAAGGGCCGACCGGGGTCGGCGACACGGCGCCGGCGCAGTTGACGAACTGGATGGCGCCCGTCGTAGGGTTGGTCCTGAACGCCGGAATCGGGTTCTCGTTGACGAAGAAGTTGTGCGTCTTCGAGAGGAACTGCACCGAGCCGCCGGCGAAGGCGGTCAGCTTGTCGGTCAGGGGCCAACGGTACTCCGCGTCGACGGAGCCCTGCCACTTCGGCGCCAGCGGGAACGGCTGGCCTGTGAAGTCGGCGTACTGGTTGAAGGCGTCGAAGTTGTAGAAGTGGCGCGCCTGACAGGCGATGAAGCCGGGCACGGCCGGGTTGGTCTGGGCCGGCGGCGGGACGCAGGTGTTCTTGTCCGAGGTCAGGATCTTGCTGTCCTGGTAGCTGACCGCCGGCCGGATGGTCAGGCCTTCGATCGGCGCATAGGTCGCCGACAATTCGAAGCCGATCACCCGCGACTTGGGCACGTTCACCAGCGAAGGCAGCGCCCCGAACAGCACGTCGCTCACCGCGCCCAGGATCTGCTTGTTGGTGTAGTCGTAGTAGAAGGCCGCGCCGTTCAGCTGCAGCGTGCGCTCCATGAGGGTGAGCTTCGCGCCCGCCTCGTAGGAGAGCAGCGCCTCCTGCACGACCGGCCGGGTCTGCTGGATCGTGGCCAGGGCGACGGTCGGGAAGGAGCCGGCCTTGTAGCCCTTGGAGATGTTCACATAGGCCAGCTGGTCCTCTGCGAACATCCAGTTCAGGCCCGCCTGCCAGGAGATGTTGTCCTCCTTCAGGCGCGAGAAGAACAGCCCGCCGCCCGGCGGCGAGTTGAAGGTCGGCGGCGCCCCGGTCGAGGCGCAGCTTCCGGGAGGCGAGAGCGCGGGCGAAGTGCTGCCGAGGAAGGTCTGCAGATTGAAGGCCACGAAGGCCCAGGTGCCGTCGCCGCCATCGTTGCCGCAGACGCCGCCCAGCTTGCTGTACTCGGTGTAGCGGATGCCGCCCACCGCGATCAGGTTGTCCAGGATGGGGTATTCGACGTGGGCGAAGGCCGCGTAGGTGTCCGTCTCCTGAAGGTCCGTGGGCTTCGTGGGGCCCAGCGCGAGGGCGAAGATGAACGCCCCGGTCACCGGGTCGATCGCGAAGACGGTCGGACTGGCCGTGGAGGCGTTGTAGCTCTGCAGGAACTGGTCCCACGTCTCGTCGTACTCGTAGTTGGCCCCGACGAGCCAGACGCCCCGGCCGCCGAAGGTGCCGGAGAGGCGCACCTCCTGGAAGAACGACTCGATCTTGCCGTGCTGGATGTTCTGGTAGTCCTGGATCGCGATCGCTGAGCCGTCGATCGCCTGGATCCGGCTGAAGCTCTGCGCCGAGGAAATCGACGTCAGCGTCATGTCCTCGCCCAGGCCGATGTCCAGCCGCAGGACCGGGCTGATGTAGCTGTTGTCCTTCTTCGCCTGCTGGCAGCTCGTGGGCTGCCCGCCGGCCTGCACGACAGAGCCGGGACCCTGCGACAGCGGCGGCGGCCGGAAGGTGGGGTTCAGGCTGTTGAAGACCGTGCCCAGTTCCTGGTTCTGGATCGGGTTGAACGGCGAGTTGTTGACGCAGACGTTGAAGTCCGCCGCGCGGTTGTTGCGCGGCGCGAGCGGATAGTCGCGGATCGCCGGCGCGAGCGGGGCGATCGGGCTGAGCACCGCGATCCCGAACAGCTGCCCGTGCTGCGAGTACCCCTTGTCCTGCCAGGCATTGAGCGTGAGCGAGGCGGTGATGTTCTCCGTCGGCTCCCACTGCAGGATCAGGCGGCCGTTCAGGAAGTCCTTGCCGCCGTGCTCGTCGCCCCGGCGGATGAAGTAGGCCTTCTGCCAGGGTCCGCTCTGGTTCAGGCGCACGGCCGCGCGGAACGACAGGGTCTCGGTGATCGGGCCCGAGACGAAGCCCATGGCGTCGAAGTCGTTGAAGCGGCCGTAGCTGACGTCGGCTCCGGCGGTCCAATGGTCGGTCGGCTTGCGGGCGATGTAGTTGATCGCCCCGCCGGTGGCGTTGTTGCCGAACAGCGTGCCCTGCG
>DASPLD010000060.1:0-15515 GCA_035627755.1 Caulobacter sp.
TGCGGTGGTCGTCGACTAGGCCGGCCTCGCCGTAGCCGCTGGCAAAGGCGAACGGGACGCCCCGGTGCTTGAGGGCGTCGGCGACCGGGAAGATCTGGCGGCCGCCGACATTGACGTCGAGGATGGCCGCGTCGAGCTCCGCGTCGCGCGCCAGCGCCAGGGCCTGCTCCAGGTCCGGGGCCGGGCCGACAATGTTGCAGCCGAATTCGGTGAGCATGTCCTCGACCAGCATGGAGACGAGCATCTCGTCCTCCACGACCAGGACCCTGAGGCCGCCGAGCCCCGCGCCGACTTCCATGCAAATGCCCCTTTACCCGCTAAGCCCGCCGCCGGCTGCCCAGCCGACCAGCTTGCACTGATGCCCAGGCGGACTACGCGCAATCCACCCCTCTACCACGCGGTAACGACGCCGGCTGCGTTAGGTTCCCGACAAAAGTGAGCTCGGACCGGTCGACCCTCACGCCCCCACTTGCATCCGCTCATCCCGGCGAATGCCGGGACCCATTTGCAAGTTCTCGCTGCCGGGAGATTGGAGCTCAACCCACCATCGGGCCGCCCACCACAGTCGTCGGCGCCCTACGAAATGGGTCCCGGCATTCGCCGGGATGAGCGGATTTGATAGTTTCTGACTGCCGAGCCCCAATCAGCCGGTCGCCCCCTCGGTCCGCAGGAACCGCTCCAGGGCGGCGGGATCGACGGCGCGGACCACCTCGCTGTGGCCGATGCGGGTCGGCAGGACCAGGGTGATGGCCCCGCCCTCGGCCTTCTTGTCCTGGGCCATGTGGCCGACCAGGGCGGCGGCGGCGAACGGATGGCCGGGAACCTGCGGCAGGCGGGTGGGCAGGCCGGCGGCGGCCAGCAACGCCTCGGCCCGGGCGGCGTCGGCCGGCGGGCAGGTCCCTTGCGCGACGGCGAACCGGAAGGCCAGGGCGCAGCCGGCGGCGACCGCCTCGCCATGCTTGAGCGCCTCGCCATAGCCGGTCTCGGCCTCCAGGGCGTGGCCGAAGGTGTGGCCGAGGTTGAGGAGGGCGCGGCGGCCGGCCTCCTTCTCGTCCTCGGCGACGATCTCGGCCTTCATGGCGACGGACCGGCGGACCGCCTCGGCCAGGGCGGCGGGCTCGCGGGCCAGGGCGGCGGCGGCGTTCTCTTCGAGCCAGGCGAAGAAGCCGGCGTCGCCGAGCAGGCCGTACTTGATCACCTCGGCCATGCCGCAGGCCATCTCCCGGTCCGGCAGGGTGCCCAGCACGCCCAGGTCGGCCAGCACCAGCCGCGGCTGGTGGAAGGCGCCGATCAGGTTCTTGCCGCGCGGGGTGTCGATGGCGGTCTTGCCCCCGACGCTCGAGTCCACCTGGGCCAGCAGGGTGGTGGGGACCTGGATGAAGTCGATGCCGCGCTTGTAGATGGCCGCCGCGAAGCCGGCGAGGTCGCCGACCACCCCGCCGCCGAGCGCCACGATCAGGTCGCCCCGGTCGAGCTCAAGGGCCAGCAGGCGGTCGGACAGGTCGGCGAGGCCCTCGAAGCTCTTGCTGGCCTCGCCCGGCGGGATGGTCAGCAGCGCCGCCTCGATCCCCGCATGCGCCAGGCTGGAGACCAGCCGCCCGGCATGGAGTTCCGCCACCGTCCGGTCGGCCACCACGGCGGTGCGGCCGCGTTTGAGGAAAGGCGCGATGCGTGAGCCGGCCTGGTCGATGAGGCCCGGGCCGATGACCACCTCGTAGGAACGGCCGCCGAGGGCGACGGGGACGATCTGGCTCATCAGGCGGCGCCCTGGCTGGCGAGGCGGCCGGTCAGGGCCTGGAGGATGGCGGCGACGGAGTCGACATGCGGCGTCTCCCCGAGCTCGACCGTCAGGTCGGCCTGGGCATAGACCGGGTAGCGGACGGCCGCCAGCTGCCGGAGCACCTCCAGCGGGTCCTTGCCGCGGACCAGGGGGCGGTTGTCCTTGCGGGCCACCCGCCGGGCCAGGATCTCGATGTCGGCCTTCAGCCAGACCGTGGTCGCCTTGGCGGCCAGCAGGGCGCGGGTCGCCTCGTTCATGAAGGCCCCGCCGCCGGTGGCCAGCACCATCGGCCCCTCGTCGAGGAGCCGGGCGATCACGCGCCGCTCGCCGTCGCGAAATCCCGCCTCGCCGAAGGTCTCGAAGATGTCGGGGATGGAGCGGCCGGCGGCGGCCTCGACCTCGGTGTCGGCGTCGCGGAACGGCAGCGCGAGGGCGGCGGCCAGCCGACGGCCGACGCTCGACTTGCCCACCCCCATCAGGCCGACGAGGGCGATGGTGCGGTCGCGCAGGCGGGGGTCGGGCGGGCTCACGGGTGAAGGCGATACACGCGGCGCTCCGCGCGCTCAACAATCTCCGTCATCCCGGCCGGAGCGCGCAGCGCGGAGAGCCGGGACCCAGGGGCGGCAGACTGGAAGTTGGCTGCGGCGCCCGTCGGCGCTCCGACCCTCCGGGGTCCCGGCTCTGCGCTTCGCTCCGGCCGGGATGACGGTTAGGGTGGGACCATGAGATTTGCACTGCCCGTCATTGCCGCCGCCCTGGTCTCCACCGCCGCCTTCGCCCAGCCGGTCGAGGTCGCGCCGCTGGCCGCCCCGGACGTCTTCTCCGGCGGATCGCGCGACACCGGCCTCGGCGACGACCTCTGGCGGGGCGCCTCCGCGGACCTGGCCAGGAGCCTGATCCCGGCCATCGACCCGGCCCGGCTCACCCCGGCGGGCAAGGCCCTGGCGGTGCGGCTGCTGTCGACCGGCGCCAATGCGCCGGACGGGGCGGGGAACGACCTGGCGCTGGCCGCCGCCCGCGGGCGGGCGCTGCTGAAGCTGGGCGAGCCAGGAGCCGCGAACGCGGCCGTGGAACGCATCCCCCACCTGGCCACCGAGCCAGCCCTGGCCGAGGCGGCGGCCGACGCCGCCCTGCTGACCGGGGCCCCGTACCGCGCCTGCCGTATCGAACAGAACCTCACCGCCGACCGCGGCGCGATCTACTGGCTGCGGCTGCGGGGCTTCTGCCAGGCGATCGCCGGCGACACGGCGGCGGCCCAGCTGAGCCTGACCCTCGCTGCCGAGAAGGCCCGCGACCCGGTGTTCAGCCGGCTGATGACCGCCGTCCTGGTCGGCGGCGAGGCCGGCGCTGCCTCGACCCGCACGCCCCTCGAGACGGCCCTGTCGCGACGGCTCGGGCTGATCTCGGCGCCGGCCGCCCCGGCGCCGCCGGTGGTGATGGTCCCCGACGGCCTGTTGACCACCGACCCCGTGGCGGCGGCGCGGCTCTACCTGGCGGCGGGAGACCTCGACCAGGCGCGGGCGCTGCGCGCGGCCATGACCCAGGACGTCGTCCCCGGCGCCCAGCCGGGCGACCTCGACCTGCTCGATGCGGCCCTCGCGGCGGCGAGCGGCCAGGGGCGCGATACCGTGTTGGACACCCTGGTCGGCCGCGGCCAGGTCGGCAACCGCTCGGCCCAGCTGGCCTCCCTCTACCTGGCCGCCCTCGGAACGCCGATGGACGCCGAGGCGCGGGCCGACTTCGCCGGCTTCGACCTCGGCCGCTCGGCCGCGCCGCCGGCCAGGCTGGCGGCCCTGCAGATGGCGGCGGATCACGGCCTGAAGGGCGAGACGGCGCTGCTCGCCCTCGGGATCGCCGGTTCGGCCGGCAAGGAGGGGCTCAGCCCCGCCGACCGGGCGGCCGTCATCCGCGCGCTGACCAGGGCGGGACTGGCCGAGGACGCCCGGGCCTTCGCGGTCGAGGGCGTCCTGGCCCTGCCCCGCAAATGACCGCCTCGGGCGGGAGCGGCGGCTGGGCCGAGGCCTTCCTGGAGATGATGGCGGTCGAACGGGGGGCGGCGCGCAACACCCTGACCGCCTATGGCAAGGACCTGGAGGACCTCTCCGGTTTCCTCGCCCGGCGCGGCCGCACCTTCGCGAACGCCTCGGCCGAGGACGTCGAGGCCTGGTTCATCGACCTGGCGGCCCGGGGCCTCAGCGCCTCGACGGCCGCCCGGCGGCGGGCGGCGGCGCGGCAATTCTACCGCTTCGTGCTCGGCGAGGGCTGGCGCGCGGACGATCCCTCCCGGCGGGTGGAGGCCCCCAGGCAGGGCCGCCCGCTTCCCAAGGTGCTGTCGCGCGACGAGGTCGAGGCCCTGCTGGCCGCCGCCGCCGCCCGCGACGGCGGCCAGGGCCTGCGGCTGGCCTGCCTGATCGAGCTGACCTACGCGTCTGGCCTGCGGGTCTCCGAGCTCGTCGCCCTGCCGCTGGCCGCCCTGGCGCGCGACCCGGCCTACCTGATCGTCAAGGGCAAGGGCGGCAAGGAGCGGCTGGCCCCGCTGAATCCGGCCGCCCGTACGGCGGTGAAGGCCTGGCTGGAGGTCCGCGCCGCCTTCCTGCCCAAGGGGGTGAAGGAAAGTCCCTGGCTGTTCCCCTCGCGCGGCAAGGCCGGCCGGCTGACCCCCCGCCGCTTCGCCCAGCTGCTGGAGGAGGCCGCCGCCGCCGCCGGCATCGACCCGGCCCGGGTCAGCCCCCACGTCCTGCGCCACGCCTTCGCCACCCACCTGCTGGAGGGCGGCGCCGACCTGCGGGTCGTGCAGACCCTGCTCGGCCACAGCGACATCGCCACGACCCAGATCTACACCCACGTCGCCGGCGACCGGTTGCGGGCGGTGGTCGAGAGCAAGCACCCGCTGGGGCGCAAATAGTCGCCGTCCGGGGACACGTTGGACTCCAACGTGTCCCCGGCTAAGCCTGCCAAGCCCACCGCCCGATCCGCACCCGCACCATCCAGAAGGCCAGCAGCACCAGCACCAGGATGGCCGGCCCGAAGATCACCAGCAGCGGCGGCGAGCCGACATCGATCCGCTTCAGCATCACCGGGACCTGCGCTCCGAACGAGCCCGTGGCCATGAACAACGCCAGGCACAGGCGCCAGAGGTGGCGCGAGACGCGGGCCGGGCCGGCAAGGCCTCCCTTGAGCATGACCCGGACATCCAAGCCGGCCGCCAGCAGGGCGATCGCCGCGACGGTCAGGCCGACCTGCGGTCGCTGCCCCGGCGGCAGGTCGGGAGGCAGGCCGCCGGGCGCGGTCATCAGGGCTGCCGCCCCGAGGATCGACAAGGCGGCCGTAGCCAGGGGGATCAGGACCGCCGCTCGTTCCGGCCAGCCGAAGGTGTTCGGCGCGCGCCACACGGCCAGCCAGCCGCTGCCCGCCAGGTAGAAGACGAACAGGCCGGCGATCAGGTCGCCCGGGCTGGAGATCAACAGGCCCAGGATGACGATGCTGGCCGCCAGGATGGTCATGGCTCCAACCCAGACGGCGCCGGCCTCGCGGTGCAGCCGGGCGCCCTTGCGCGACAGCAGGGCGGCGAAGCCGGTGAGCGAGGCGACGGTCCCCACCGCGACATGGAAGACCAGCACGGCGGCGAAGGCGCTCATGCTCCGGCGGCGGCGGCCGGGCGGCCGATCCGCACCCGGATCAGCCAGAAGACCATCAGCAGCGGCACCGCCAGGGCGACCAGGAAAACCGCATTGCCCGGCGGCGGCGCCAGGTCCATGCGCTCGAGCATCAGCGGCAGCTGGACCGCGAAGGAGGCGATGGCGATGAACAGGGGCAGGCACATGCGCCAGAGGTGCCGCGAGACGCGCGCCGCCCCCGCCAGCCCGCCGCGCCGCAGGGTCAGAACGTCGGCGGCGGCGGCCAGGGCCGAGATGGCGCCGACCACGAAGAAGACCGTCGGCCCCTCGGGCGCCCTCGGATCGCCCTCGTAAAGACCGGGCATGACGGCCACCAGGGCGCCGGTCACGAAGGCGGCCAGCGCGATCGCCGCCCCG
Organism: Caulobacter sp.; assembly: GCA_035627755.1. Taxonomy (GTDB): domain Bacteria; phylum Pseudomonadota; class Alphaproteobacteria; order Caulobacterales; family Caulobacteraceae; genus Caulobacter. The sequence continues at coordinate 5,815 of DASPLD010000060.1, forward strand.
GCGACGGGCGCCCAGCGCTCGACTCGGCCGATCGTCCCGGGCCGCGCCCGCACGATGCTCCAGGCGGTGATCACCAGGTAGAGGGTCAGGGCGGAGGCGGCGACGTTGACCTTGTGGACCTTGATCGTGGCCATCGCCAGGGCGACCCCGGCCATCACCAGCATCGACCCGTAGAAGGCGATCCCCGCCTTGCGGTGCAGCCAGCGCCCCTTGGGGGCCAGCAGGGCGATCGGGCCAGCCAGGATGGCCACCATGCCCCCCGCGACGTGGACCATGGCGGTGAGAGACAATCCGAGCAACGCGACGATCCTGTTCATCACTGGCCGCGAGGCGTTGGGCCTGGCGGCGATTGGGCGTAAGCCTCCTCCAGGAGCCGCCGAGGAGCCATGACGCCGGACGCCAAAGACTTGATCCCTGGTTGCAGCGGGGCGACCGTGGCGGCCGGGCTGGTGATCGGCCTGGCCGACTACGCCACAGGACGCGGGGCTGACCGGGCCGACCTGCTCGCGGCCGCCGGCCTGACCGAGGCGGACCTGTCCGATCTCGACGCCCGGCTTCCCTTCCAGCGCTACGTCGACCTGATGCGGGCCGCCAAGGCCGCCTGCGGCGACCCCGCCCTGGCGCTGCATTTCGCCGAGGACCTCGACCTTTCACGGATGTCGGTGGTCGGGCTGATCAGCCACGCCGCCCCGACCATGGCCGAGGCCTTCGCCCAGCTGAACCGCTACGGCCAGCTGGTCATGGAGGTCGAGGGCGTCGCCGCCGGCGAGCGGTTCGCCATGCGGATGCGCGACGGCGAGGTGTGGCTGGTCGACCAGAGGGCCCGGCCGAACGACTTTCCCGAACTGACCGAGAGCACCTTCACCCGCTTCGCCGTGGGGCCTCGCCATTTCCTGCCCCGGCCGATCGTGACCGCCGTCGAGGTGACCCACGAGCGGCCCGCCCACGCCGCCGAGTACGAGCGGATCTTCGGAGTCCCCGTGACCTTTGGCGCCGAGTGGAACGCCCTGCGCATGGACATGAGCCTGGCCGACCATCCGGTCGCCCTGCTGCCGCAGTACGCATTCGGGGTGCTGACCGGCCGGGCCGACGCCCTGCTGGCCGAGCTGTCGCGGACCACCACCCTCCGCGGCCGCGTCGAGGCCCTCCTGCTGCCGATCCTCCACACCGGCAAGGCCAGCGTCGACTATGCCGCCGGCCAGCTGGGCGTCAGCCGCCAGACCCTGTTCCGCCGGCTGAAGGCCGAGGGGACCAGCTTCGAGGCGGTGCTCGACGGGCTGCGCCGTCGCCTGGCGCTCGACTACCTGTCGGCCCGCAAGGTGTCGGTCAATGAGACCGCCTATCTGGTCGGCTTCTCGGAGCCGGCCGCCTTCTCCAGGGCATTCAAGCGCTGGACGGGAATGTCGCCACGGGAGGCGCGGCGGCGGTAACCTGGGGACACGTTGGAATCCAACGTGTCCCCTTCTATCGGAAGGACGCACGGCCTTGACGTGCTGCGCTGCACAATCCAAACAACCGTTGGGCCCAGGGAGAGCGCCATGAAGACGCCGCGCGGATACTTCAAGCCTCTGGCCATCGGCGCGCCGACGCCGCCGCGCGAACTGCCCGTGCGGGTCGAGCGGATGATCCATTTCGTGCCGCCGCACCTCGACAAGGTCCGCGCCAAGGTCCCGGAGATGGCCCGTCAGGCCGATGTCATCCTCGGCAACCTCGAGGACGCCATCCCCGCCGACGCCAAGGATGCGGCCCGCGCCGGCTTCATCGCCATGGCGGGCGAGACGGACTTCGCCGCGCTCGGCGTCGGCCTCTGGACCCGCATCAACTGCCTCAACAGCCCCTGGCACTTCGACGACGTGACGCAGATCGTCGAGGGGGTCGGCGACCGGCTCGACGTGATGATGATCCCCAAGGTCGAGGGGCCGTGGGACATCCACTACATGGACCAGCTGCTGGCCGTCCTCGAGGCCCGCCATGGCCTCAAGAAGCCGATCCTGCTGCACGCCATCCTGGAGACCGCCGAGGGGGTCAACAACGTCGAGGCCATCGCCGCCGCCAGCCCGCGCATGCACGGCATCAGCCTGGGCCCCGCCGACCTGGCCGCCAGCCGCGGCATGAAGACCACCCGGGTCGGCGGCGGCCATCCCTTCTACAAGGTGATCGAGGATCCCCGCGCCGACGGCGCCCCGCGCGCGGCCGCCCAGCAGGACATCTGGCACTACACCTTCGCCAGGATGGTCGACGCCTGCGCCGCCCACGGCATCAAGGCCTTCTACGGCCCCTTCGGCGCCATCGACGATCCGGAGGCCTGCGAGCAGCAGTTCCGCAACGCCTTCCTGCTCGGCTGCGCCGGCGCCTGGAGCCTGCACCCCAGCCAGATCGACATCGCCAAAAGGGTGTTCAGCCCCGATCCGGACGAGGTGAAGTTCGCCGTCCGCATCCTCGAGGCCATGCCGGACGGGACGGGCGTGGTCATGCTCGACGGCAAGATGCAGGACGACGCCACCTGGAAGCAGGCCAGGGTGATGGTCGACTGCGCCCGCCAGATCGCCGCGCGCGATCCCCAGTTCGCGGCGCTGTACGGGTTCTGACCCCAAGATTGTCGGCGGCGGCGGCGGCGGCTTTCCGCTCCAGCAATCCTCCCGACGCTGACCAATCGGGACAGCCAGGGGCGATCCTGGATGGACGACGCTCTGGCGAACGCCGTTTTTGATCCCTATATGTTCTCCTAAGGAGCCGGGGCGGAGCGACTCGCCGCCCCGGGCGTTCGGAGAGGCGGGATGGCATTCGACACCGACGACCGCGAATCCCTAGCCCGCAGCCTGGCTAGGGTTCGGGACCGCACCCGGGCGCTGGCCGCGCCTCTGTCCGCCGAGGACATGCAGCCGCAGGCCATGCCCGACGCTAGCCCGGCCAAGTGGCACCTGGCCCACACGACCTGGTTCTTCGACGAGTTCGTCCTCGGCCCGGCCGGCCTTTCGCCGCCGTCGCCCGATGGGGCGCGGTTCCTGTTCAACAGCTACTACGAGGCGGTCGGGGCCCGGCAGCCGAGACCCGACCGTGGCCTGATCACCCGACCGTCGGCGGCGGAGATCCTGGACTGGCGGGCCCGGGTGGACGAGGCCCTGGCGCGGCTGTTCGCCGAGGGTGGTTCCGCCCTGGTCGACGAGCTGGCGCCGCTGATCGAGCTTGGCCTGAACCACGAGGAGCAGCACCAGGAACTGCTGCTGATGGACATCCTGGCCCTGTTGGCCCTGCATCCCGGCGCCCCGGCCTATCGCACCGACCTGGCCTCGGCGGCCGGGCCGGCGCCGGGACCGACCGGCTGGATCCGCCACGACGGCGGCCTGGCGGAGGTCGGCGCGCCGGCCGGTGGCTTCGCCTTCGATTGCGAGCGGCCCCGCCAGAAGGCCTGGCTGGAGCCCTTCGCCCTCGCCGACCGTCTGGTGACCTGCGGCGAGTGGCAGGACTTCATGGCCGACGGCGGCTACGACGAGCCGGCCCACTGGCTGTCGGATGGCTGGGACCGGGTCCGCGCCGAAGGCTGGCGCGCCCCCGCCTACTGGGAAGATGAAGGCGGCGCCTGGACCCGCCGCACCCTGGCTGGCCGGGAGGCGGTCGATCCGGCCGCTCCGGTCTGCCACGTCAGCTACTACGAGGCCGACGCCTACGCCCGTTGGGCCGGGGCAAGGCTGCCGTCCGAGGTCGAATGGGAAACGGTCGCCGCCGGCCGGCCGGTGGCCGGCAACTTCCTCGAAGGGGACATCCTGCGCACCGCCCCGTCCGCCGGCGATCAGCTGTTCGGCGACGTCTGGGAATGGACCGCGAGCGCCTACGCCCCCTACCGCGGCTTCGCCCCGGCGGCCGGGGCGGTGGGGGAATACAATGGCAAGTTCATGTCGGGCCGCCAGGTCCTGCGCGGTGGCGCCTGCGTCACGCCCGCCCCACATCTGAGGGCGAGCTACCGGAACTTCTTCGAACCACACCAGCGCTGGATGTTCTCCGGCCTCAGACTCGCAGCGGCATGACAGCCGCAAGTGGAAACCGGTCGCGGCGGCCGTCATGCCGCCGCGCAACGAATCAAGGGCCTGTCCATCGGGCAGGCCTTGGGGACCGCCCATGAACCAGATCACCCCGCTTTACCCGGACCTTGAGCAGGCCCTGTTCGCCGAAAGCATGGTCGCGGGCCTGTCGCGGACCCCCAAGGCGACCTCGCCCAAGTGGTTCTACGACGCCGCCGGCTCGGCGCTGTTCGACGAGATCACCCGGCTGCCGGAATACTATCCGACCCGCACCGAGCGCGCCCTGCTGGAGGCCAAGGCGGCCGAGATCGCCGCCGCCATCGGTCCCGGCCGCACGGTCGTGGAATATGGCTCCGGCTCGGCGGCCAAGGCCATCGCCCTGCTGGGCGCGCTCGAGGCGCCGGCCGGCTACCTCTGCGTCGAGATCGACCCTGGCGCGGCCCGGGCGACGGCGGCGGAGGTCAAGCGGGCCTTCCCCGACCTGGCGGTTCGCGGCATCGCCGGCGACTTCACCCACCTGGAGGGCGAGGTGATGGCCGGCCGCCGGCCCAGGCTCGGCTTCTTCCCGGGCTCCACGATCGGCAACTTCCCGCCCGCGGAGGCGGCGGCCCTGATGGGCGCCGTGCGGCGGCATCTGGGCGAAGGGGCCCAGCTCCTGCTCGGCGCCGACCTGATCAAGGACCGGGCGGTCCTGGAGGCGGCCTATGACGACGCCGCCGGGGTGACGGCGCGGTTCAACCTCAACCTGCTGGTCCGGGCCAACCGGGAACTGGGCGCCGACTTCGACCTGGACAGCTTCGTGCACCGGGCGGTGTGGAACCCCCAGGCCGCGCGGATCGAGATGCACCTGGTCTCCACCCGCGACCAGGTGGTCCGCCTGGCCGGCCGCCGGTTCGTCTTCGAGCCTGGCGAGAGCATCCACACCGAGAGCTCCTACAAGTTCGACCGTGCTCGGCTGGAGGCCCTGGCCGCTGCCGGCGGCTGGCGGGTCGCCGAGTTCTGGACGCCGGCGGACGAGGCCTTTTCCCTGAGCCTGCTGACCGCCGACTGAACCAATTCGGGACAGTGAATCCGACCCTTACCTTAAGTTGATCACAAGTCGCTGAACGGGGGTTTCCGAACCCACTATGCTCAAAATAGGGTGCCGCGCCCCTCCCCCTGGGGCAGGCGTGGAGCAACCCAAAATGGCAGACATCACCGGCACCCCCGGCGACGACAACCTCGTCGGCACGGCGGGCGACGATACCATCACCGGCCTCGAGGGCGTCGACATCCTCAACGGCCTCGGCGGCAACGACGTCCTGGACGGCGGCGCGGACACCGACATCCTGCGCGGGCGCGACGGCGCCGACACCGTGCTCGGTGGGGATGGCGATGACTATGTCCAGGGCGGAGAGGGCGACGATATCCTCGACGGCGGCGCCGGCTTCGACCGGGCGGCCTTCGTGCTGATCCCGACCGACCTTCAGGTCGGGGCGACGGTGGACCTGGCGATCCAGGGCGTCGCCCAGGATACCGGCCACGGCCTCGACACCCTGATCGGCATCGAGCATGTCTCGGGCACCATCTACGGCGACACCCTCAGCGGTGACGCCGGCGCCAACTGGCTGTGGGGCGGCGTCGCCGGGCCCGGCGGGACCTCCGGCGACGACCTGCTGTCGGGTCGGGGCGGCGACGACCTGCTGGAGGTCAGCCAGGGCAATCACGTCCTCGACGGCGGCAGCGAGACCGACACCGTCAGCTTCTTCAGCAACGGCGACATCGGCGCGGCCGGCCCGGCCGGGGTGACCGTCAGCCTGGCCCTGCAGGGCGCGGCTCAGGACACCGGCCATGGGCTGATGACCCTGACCGGCATCGAGAACCTCTCCGGCTCCGTCGTGGACGACGTGCTGACCGGCGACGCCGGCGCCAACGTCCTGGCCGGCCAGGACGGCGCCGACGCCCTGAACGGCGGGGACGGCGATGATGTGCTGCTGGGCGACGGCCAGTTCGCCATCGCCTTCGACCTGGTCGGCGCCTCAGGGCCGATCGTCCGGACCGACGACGGCGGCTTTGGCGCGGACGACGTCCTCAACGGCGGGAACGGCTTCAACCTCCTCGACGGCGGGGCGGGCAGCGACACCGCCGACTATGCCGACGCCGAGGGCTCGGTGACCGTGGTGCTGTCCGCCGGCTACGGCGAGCGGCTCGACGCCGCCGCCACCGCCATCCTCGGGACCGACACCCTGATCGGCATCGAGAACGCCAGCGGCGGCGCCTTCGCCGACACCCTGCTGGGCGACGCCAACGCCAACATCCTCAGCGGCCAGGGGGGCGACGACATCCTCCGCGGCCTGGCCGGCGACGACCTCATGAACGGCGGAGACGGCGACGACCTGCTGCGCGGCGGCCAGGGCGTCGATACCTTCAACGGCGGCGACGGCCTGGACCGCATCAGCCTGTTCGAGGCGGGCGCGACCTCCGGCGCCCATGTCGACCTCGAACTGCAACAGGTGCTCGACGACGGCTTCGGCAACGCCGAGACCCTCAGCTCCATCGAGGGCGTCGGCCTCGGCACCCTGCTGGCCGACACCTTCCTGGGCAGCAGCGGCGCCAACTTCATCTATGCCGGGACTGGCGACACCGTCGACGCCCGCGGCGGGGATGACGACATCCTCCTGGCCGGCGCCACGGCAAGCCTCGACGGCGGCGATGGCGTCGATTCCCTGGAATTCTCCGCCTTCCGCTTCACCGACCCGAACCTCGACGGCATTCCCGACCAGGAGGACGCCCTGGGCGGGGTCTATGTGAACCTGCTCGCGAACCGCATCTTCGATGACGGCTTCGGCGACGGCGGCTTCGTCTACAACGTCGAGAACGTCACCGGCACGGACTTCGACGACATCCTGTTCGGCGACGCCGGCGACAACGTCCTGACCGGCCTCGGCGGCTTCGACCAGCTCCGCGCCAACGGTGGGAACGACACCCTCGACGGCGGAGACGGCGACGACCTGCTGCGCACCGGCAGCGGCGTCGACACCTTCATCGGCGGGGACGGCTTCGACCGGGTCAGCTTCTACAACCTCAACGCCACCCAGGGCGTGGTCGCCAACCTCCAGACCCAGACCATCGCCAACGACGGCTTCGGCAACGCCGAGACCATGAGCTCGATCGAGGGCCTCGGCTCCCACACCCGCTTCGCCGACCACTTCACGGGCGACGACAGCCGCAACCTGTTCCTCGTCGGCGGCGGCGACACCCTCTATGCGCTGGGCGGCGACGACGAAATCCAGGTGGACGACGCCCCGGTCCGCATCGACGGCGGAGACGGCGTCGACACCGTCACCCAGTTCACCCTCACCCGCCTGCGCGACACCAACGGCGACGGCGTCGCCGAGGTCGAGAACGCCCCGATGGGGGTGGCCGTCAACCTGGCCACCAGCCGCATCCTCAACGACGGCTTCAGCGGCATGGGCCGGATCTACAACGTCGAGAACCTCGGCGGCTCGGCCCTCGACGACGCCCTGACCGGCTCCATCGGCGATAACCTCCTGTGGGGCCTGGAGGGCGACGACCTGATCGCCGCCGGGGCCGGGAACGACACCGTGGTCGGCGGCGAGGGCGCGGACATCGTCACCGGCGGCCACGGCGACGACGGCCTGACTGGCGACCTCGGCGACGACAGCCTCGACGGCGGCGGCGGCTCGGACACCCTGGACGGCGGGGACGGCGCCGACCTGCTCTACGGCCAGGGCGGCCTCGACACCCTCACCGGCGGCGCCGGCGCCGACCAGGCCTGGGGCGGCGCCGCGGCCGACACGATCAGCGGCGGGGACGATAGCGACATCCTGCACGGCGAGGACGGGGCCGACACCGTCCATGGGGAGGCGGGCGACGATGTCGTCACCGGGGGCCTCGGCAACGACACCCTGTTCGGCGGCGACGGGCTCGATGTGCTGACCGGCGGCGGCGGCCGCGACTTCCTGGCCGGCGGCGCGGGAGCGGACAGCTTCGTGTTCACCGCCCTCACCGACAGCCTGGTCACCGCCGGGGGCCGGGACACCATCACCGACCTCCTGGCCGAGGACCTCATCGACCTGTCGGCCATCGACGCCAACAGCGGCGCGGCCGGCGACCAGGCCTTCGTGAAGGTCGCCGCCTTCACCGGCGTGGCCGGCCAGCTGACCCTGAGCCTCTCGGGAGCCAGCACCCTGCTGCGGGTCGACGTCGATGGAGACAGCGTGGCCGACATGGCCATCGCCATGGCCGGCAACCACCTCGCCCACGTCAACTTCGTCTATTGACCGGGATCGGGGAGGGGGCAAAAGGCCCTCTCCCCGCGTTCCGAAAGCAGAATCGCGCCATAGGGTTTTCTCCGGCGCGGACAGAGACTAGGTTCGCCACCTTTCGGGGCGGGCTGCGTTAGGCGAACTATGGTCCATCACTATCTCGAGTTCGAACGGCCGATCGCCGAGCTGGAGGGTAAGATCGAGGAGCTGTCGAAGCTCTCCGAATCGGCCGGGGCCGGATCGTTCGACAGCGAGATCGACGCCCTGCGCAACCGCCTCGACAGCCTGCGGCGCGAGGCCTACGGCAAGCTCGATCCCTGGCAGAAGACCCAGGTCGCCCGACATCCCGAGCGGCCGCACTTCGTCGACTTCCTGGCCGGGCTGATCGACGAGTTCGTCGAGCTGCGCGGCGACCGCAAGTTTGCCGACGACCAGGCCATCCTCGGCGGCCTCGGCCGCTTCCGAGGCCAGCCGGTGCTGGTCATCGGCCAGGAGAAGGGCCACGACACCACCACCCGGCTGAAGCACAACTTCGGCATGGCCAGGCCCGAAGGCTATCGCAAGGCCGTGCGGCTGATGGACATGGCAGAGCAGTTCGGCCTGCCGGTGCTGAGCTTCGTCGACACCGCCGGCGCCTATCCGGGCCTGGGGGCGGAGGAACGCGGCCAGGCCGAGGCCATCGCCCGCGGCACCGAGCGCTGCCTGACCCTGAAGACCCCGATGATCGCCACCATCACCGGCGAGGGGATGAGCGGCGGGGCCATTGGCATCGCCGCCGCCAACCGCGTGCTGATCATGGAGCACGCCATCTATTCGGTGATCAGCCCGGAAGGGGCCGCCTCCATTCTCTGGCGGGACGGCGCCCGGGCCAAGGACGCGGCGACCCAGATGCACATCACCGCCCAGGATCTGATCCACACGGGCGTGGTCGACCGAATCATCGACGAGCCCCCCGGCGGCGCCCACTCCGACGCGCAGACCGCGATCCGGCTGGTCGGCGACGTCATCGAGGACGAGCTGAAGCAGCTGATCGACCTTACCCCCGAACAGCTCCTGGCCCAGCGGGCGGAGCGGTACTACGCCATCGGCCGCCAGGCGCACGCCTAGGCCCTCTGCCGAGGTGCGCGCGGTTCGGGCGCCTGGACAGTCTCCGGACGCTGAGCCCGGCCATCGGCCGCCGCGACCGAATGACCCAATCCGTCGAACGCCGTTGGCGGATTAACAGATCAGTTACGGTGGCCGGTCAGGGTCCTACCCAGGGGTATGATCTTGCAATGAGCGCTATCGGGGCAATGCCTGCCGCGCCGACCGTATCTCGGGACAGCGGCCTCCCGATGGGCGCGATCTTCAATCTGTCCAAGGCCAGCGCCCTGGTGGTGGACGACAACCACTACTCCCTCCGGCTGACCACCCA
>DASPLD010000061.1:0-3702 GCA_035627755.1 Caulobacter sp.
CAGGAGGCCACGCCGACGAACGGCTGGGCGATCTCGCGGCTGCCGAGGCCCATGGCGTAGTAGTAGGACCGGTGCGGCGCCCGGGCCGGTCCCTCGGTGGTGTGGCGGCTGGGCAGGCTGGACTTGTCCCAGGATCCGTCCGGCTTGCGATGCATGACGATTGAGCTCCGCGACTTGGCGGGCCCCTCTCTAAGGGTCGCGGCCGCAGGGCGGAAGCCCTTCCCGCCCTTATAGGGCTGACGCGGGACGGACGGGGCGGGGTGTCAGGCCCGAACGCCCGCGCCCGCAGCCCACCCCATCCCCCTTTGCGCGCCTTCGACGACCCGTCTGTCACGATCGAAGGAGTACCGAAAGCTCTACCGGGAGCTGTGGTCGGCGAACGTCGGTCCTAATTCAAATTGGAAATCTTTGAGATCGCGGTATCCCTTGTGGCGTAAAGGTTCGCGGGCTCCAACATGGCTTCTCGACCTGCGTGAAGCGCTCCATCTCTTGGTCCGAAAACAAAGAAGGCGCGCCGAAGGCGCGCCTTTAGGTTGTTCTTTGGGAAGAACAAAGTCCGAAAACATCAGACTGTTGCTCAATTCTGCGCCATCGGCAAGGGAACAGTCGCGAGCGCTGTCTTCGGCCGCATTCTCATAGTAAGTGTGATTTAGTTATCGCCGATCACTTGACGCAATTTACGTTGACGGCCATCCGCGTCTGCTTCAGCTTCGACATGAAGCGCAGCCAATAGCGCTCAAACGAAGCTGCGGGGAGGCAGTTTTATGAAATCCAAGCATCGCCTGCTGGCGACCAGCGCCCTGCTGGCCGCCGGTCTGAGCGCATCCGCGCATGCCCAGACCGGCAACACCATCGAAGAGCTGGTGGTCACCGCAGAGAAGCGGGAACAGAGCCTGCAGGACGTGCCCGTGGCGATCTCGGCCTTCACGTCCGAGAAGCGCGACCTGGTGGGGATCAACACCGTCCAGGACATGACCAACTTCACTCCGGGCCTGCAGTACTCCACGCAGACAGACCGGATCTCGCTGCGCGGGGTCGGCCGCCTGAACAACTCGCACGCCGCCGATTCATCCGTCGCCGTGTACTCCGACGGCATCTACTCGACCTCGACGGTTCAGGCGGGCGAGACACCCATCTTCATCGAGCGGCTGGAGGTGCTGCGCGGCCCGCAGGGGACGCTCTACGGCCGCAACTCGATCGGCGGCGCCATCAACATCGTCTCGCGGCGACCGACCGAAGACTGGTACGCCGAGGTGCGGGGCACCTACCAGAACTACAACCGGCGCCTGCTCGAGGGCGCGGTTTCCGGCCCGATCACCGACTGGATGCAGTTCCGCCTCGTCGGCAACTGGGACAAGCAAACCAAGGGCTGGTTCAGGAACGTCAGCACCAACGGCGCTCCGGACGAGGGGGGTGTGGTCGACACCACCTTTTTCGAGGGGCAGATCGCGATCCAGTTCAGCGAGCGCCTCGAAACCTGGCTGAAGGTCAGCCTGATACACTGGGACAACGGCGGCGGCGGCCCTGGATCTCGCTCCAGCTGGGCGCCAACGCCCTACAACCTTGCCCAGCAGTCGCAGAGCAACAACCTCGTGCCGAACGCGGGCTTCGCCTACAGCGGGTTGGCGAGCAACGTGGTGACCGGCTGCCCCGCCCGCAATCCGGCGCTGGACGACTCCCGGACCATCTGCGTGAACACGCCGGGCACGGTGCGGCTCACCGACACCATCATCGTCGCGAACCACTGGACCTATCGCTTCGACGACTTCGATGTGAAGTACATCACCGGCGGAACCAAGTATCACTACTTCCTGACCGGCGACCAGGACGGCACCGGCGTGCAGTCGTACTCGACCTGCCACACCCTGCCCGCGGCCTCCATCGCCGGCTGCCTGGCCGGAACGACGCCGCGTCAGACCTACCCCACGCGCTACGAGTTCGACTACCAGGAGAAGGAGGAGTGGTGGAGCCACGAGGTCAACATCATCTCGTCCCACGACGGGCCGTTCCAGTACGTGCTGGGCGCCTTCCTCTACCACGAGACCTATGACCAGCCGGTCTTCACCCGGCTGCCCGACGAAGCGCGGCTCGACACCATCGTCGCCGACGCCGGGGGCGGCCTGGCGCCGCCCGATCCGCTGCGCCGCATCTACGACGACCGCCCGCACCTGAACATCCATTCGCGCGCGATCTTCGGCCAGATCGACTGGGAGTTCGCGCCGAAGTGGAAGACGACCATCGGCATCCGCTACGGGGACGACCACAAGCACGGGTACGAGCGGGTGCGGATCGTCTTCGCGCCGGGCACCCTGAACGCCGGCCTGCCGGTGGACGTGACCCGCGTGGCCCTGGGCCTGGCCGGCGGCGAGGGCGTGGTCTCCACCACCTACGACCCGGCGACCGGCTTCAAGACCCGGATCTACGACGACAAGTGGAAGGCGCTGACCGGCACGCTAGGCTTTCAGTACAGCCCGACCGAAGACACCATGGGCTATGCCAAGTACAGCCGCGGCTACAAGGCGGGCGGCTTCCGGATCGGCATCGACACGTCCCTGGGCGCCGACCCGCGGACCGAGAAGGAGACCCTCGATAGCTTCGAGATCGGCCTGAAGACCAACATCGGCCCGACCTTCCAGCTTAACGGCGGCATCTTCTACTACGAGTACAAGAACGCACAGGTGCCGCTGTCGCAACCGTCCGCCACGGCCGGGGCGACCGCCAACTCGATCCTGTTCAACGTTCCGAAGGCCACCTCCTTCGGCCTCGAGCTGGAAACCATCTGGCAGCCGATCGAGAACCTGCAGATCCTGGCCAACTACGCCTACCTCAAGGCGGAGGTGAAGCGCGGACGGGCCATCGACCCGGCCGACTCCTGCGCGCAGGCGCCCGGTGCGCGCCGCACACAGGCCACCACGGTCAATGACGCCTTCTGCGGTGGCCCGCAGTTCCTCCAGGACCTCAATGGGAACGCGCTGCCGAACTCGGCCAAGCACCGCACCACCATCAGCGCCAACTACACCTGGCGGCTGGACGCCGGCAGCCTGACGGCGGTCGGCACCTACATCTGGCGCGGCAAGCAATACGGCAGCATCTTCGACCGCGAATACTACAAGTCGCCGTCGTTCGATCAGGTCGACCTGCGCCTGACCTGGCAGGACAGAGACGACCGCTTCACCATCATCGGCTTCGCCAAGAACGTCCTCGACGAGAAGGGCTACGCCAACGGCGCGACCGCAACCCGGCGAGCCGGAGCGACGCCAGGGCAACCCGCGCTGTCGGGCGTCTTCGGCCAGAGCACCACCTACGAGCTCAACCCGCCGAGGACCTACGGCGTCGAGCTCCAGTACCGGTTCTTCTAAGGGGCGCCCCGGGTTTCGGGGGAACGTGCGGGCTTCGGCCCGTGCGGACCAACAGCGCGCCGAGTCCGCGGCCGTTCGCCGTCCAGTGAACAACGAAAAGGAATTCAAACGCTAAGGGGAGGTTTTCGAGATGCGGTCCAAGTACGGCTTGTTGACGTCCGGCGCCCTGCTCGCCGCCAGCCTCGGCGGCTCGGTCTATGCCCAGAGCACCGCCGCCAACACCATCGAGGAGCTGGTGATCACCGCCGAGAAGCGGGAACAGAGCCTGCAGGACGTGCCAGTGGCCGTTTCCGCCTTCACCGACGAACGGCGCGAGATCGTCGGGATCGACTCGATCCAGGAC
>DASPLD010000062.1:0-3491 GCA_035627755.1 Caulobacter sp.
ACGAGATCACCGCCGTTCGCGTGATCGCCGGCCGTTGGGAGCTGTGCTCCGGCCCCAACTTCGGCGGCGTCTGCAAGGTGGTGGACAGCGACGTCCCCAACCTGAAGACCCTCGACCTCAACGACAAGGTCAGCTCGATCCGCCGGCTGCGCCGATAGCCTCAAGGTGGGCCGTGGCCTGCGGACCACGGCCCACCGGGGTTTCACCGAATCTGCATCGGTCCTCGCGGACAGAGGACCGGATGCAGTGCTATCGCCGATACCCGTGACCGCCCTCCTCCAGACCCTCGCCCTGCTCGTCCGCTTCGCCGGCTTCGCCCTTGCCGCCGTCGGGGCCCTGGCCGCGGCTGCCGCCCAGGGCGGTCGGTTCAGCGACCGGCTCGACGTGCTGACCCATTTCGCCCCCCTCTGGCTGCTGCTGGGCGTGCTGGGGCTCATCGTCTGGGTGCTCGGCGGAGGCCGCAGTCTGGTTCGCGTCACCCCCATCGTCGCGGCCGCCGCCGTGCTGCTGGCGGGCGGCCTGATGGTCCCGGAACTGGCGCGGCCGAAGGCCCCCCCGGCCCCCGCCGAGGGCGAGACGATCAAGCTGGTGCAGTTCAACATCTGGGGCCGGGCCGGCGACCCCGAGGGGATCGTCGAGTGGGTGCGCGCGCAGGACGCCGACATCCTGGTGTTCGAGGAGGCCTTCGCCCGCACCGGCGGCGTCGCCCGGGCCCTGGCCGACGACTACCCCTACCAGACCACCTGCGCCGAGCCGGATCCCTGCTCGACGATGATCCTTTCGCGCCGCAAGCCGGTGAGCGAGGAGGGCCTCGGCTCCTCGGTCTCCAAGGCCTGGCTGCCGGGCGCCAAGGCGACCTGGCGCACGGCCCGCGGCGAGTTCACGGTGATCGGGGTCCACTACACCTGGCCGGTCCCTGCCGGGCCGCAGCAGCAGATGACCAGGCGTCTCGCCGCCGTGCTCGACGACCTCCCCAAAGGCAGCACCATCGTCGCCGGGGACTTCAACTCCACCCCCTGGTCCTTCTCGCTGCGCCGCCAGGACAAGCGCTTCGGCCTCGACCGCCGCACCCACGCCCTGGCGACCTGGCCGGCGGCCCCGTTCAGCCGCAGGCGGATCGCCTTCCCCTTCCCCTTCCTGCCGATCGACCACGTCTATGCCGGCCACGACTGGAAGACGGTCAGCGTCACGCGGGGCCCCAAGCTGGGCTCGGACCACTATCCGGTGGTGGTGACCCTCAGGCGCTGAGCGCGGCGACCTCCCGGGTGATGTTCGCCCGCGCGCTTTCCTCGAGGCGGCTGCGGAAAGCCGGGTCGGCATAGAGCACCGGCGCCTCAAGGAAGCGGCGCATCACCCGCCCCCGCCCGGCCCGGAAAGCTTCCTCCGGCACATGCCCGTACTCCTCGCGCACCCCAGCCGCGTACTCATCATAGGCCGCCGGTTCGGCGCCCAGGATCGACAGGTCGATGGAGACCATCAGGGCGCCCAGCCGGTCGCCCTCGGCCACCGCATGGCCCTTGGTCAGCAGGATCAACCTGACGACCTCCTCGATATCGGCAGGATCGGCGCCCATTCCCGCGAGGTCGCGCCGAGCCATCTCGGCGCTGGCCTCCTCGTTGTCGGCGCGCATTGGATCGTAGACCGCGTCGTGCCACCAGAGGGCCCAGGTGAGCAGCCTGCGGTCCCGCTCCGAGAGGTCGGGGACCGACGCCAGTTCCCGGAGGCAGGCCTCGATGTGCGCCCGGCCATGGTAGCGCCGGTGCGGCTCGGCATAGGCCGCTTCCAGGGCCGGGGTCATGGGTATCAGGCGTCCGCCGCCACCCGGGCGGTGACGATCTTGCCGGGATTGCGCGGCGGCTCACCCTTGGGCAGGGCGTCGACCGCATCCATGCCGTCGGTCACCTCGCCCCAGACAGTGTACTGGCCGTCGAGGAAGGTGGCGTCGTCGAAGCAGATGAAGAACTGGCTGTTGGCCGAGTTGGGGTTGGACGACCGGGCCATCGAGCAGACGCCGCGGACGTGCGGCTCGCGGCTGAACTCGGCCTTCAGGTCGGGCTTCTTGGAGCCGCCCATGCCGCTGCCGGTCGGGTCGCCGCCCTGGGCCATGAAGCCCGGGATCACCCGGTGGAAAACGACGCCGTCGTAGAAGCCCTCCCGCGCCAGTTCCTTGATGCGCTCGACATGGCCGGGCGCCAGGTCGGGACGCAGGCGGATCGTCACCGTACCGGTGTCGAGGGTCAGGATGAGGGTGTTCTCGGCGTCGGCCATGGGGGGCTCCTTGTGGGGTTGGCGCCTTTTAGGCGCTCAGCCTCGCCGCGCCTAGCCGTGGACCGAACGGGAATCGGCTGGGGCCTGTTCCCTGTCGGTGAGGCCGTAGTCCCTGACCACCGTGGCGATCCTCAGCCGGTAGTCGTCGAACAGCCCGCCCCGTCCGGCGGTCTGTGCGCCTCGGTGGGCCCCGAGGTTGCGCCAGGCCGCGACGGCGGCCTCATCCCGCCAGAAGGACAGGGACAGCAGCTTGCCGGGTGCGCTGAGGCTCTCGAACCGCTCGATGGAGAGGAAACCGTCGACGGTTTCGAGCAACGGCGCCAAGGCGGCGGCGGTGTCGAGATAGGCCGGCCGGCCGCCGGGCGCGGGTTCGACCTCGAAGATGACGGCGATCATCCCACCGGCTCGACGCAGCGCAGGAAGGTCCGCTCCTCGCTGAGGATGAACCGCTGCTCCTGGGCCGTCGCGAAGTTGGCGGCCCCGGCCGGGTCGGCCTTCAACCGGACGCGATAGGCCTCGTAGGCGGCCAGCGACTGGAACCCGATCATCGCCAGGGCGATGTTGTTGGTCCCCTCGTGGGGCATGAAATAGCCGATCAGGTCGCCGCCACAGGCGGGGATGATCTTCAGCCAGGCGCGCGAATAGGCCTCGAAGGCCTCGGCCTGGAAGGGGTCGATGACATAGCGGATGCAGCAGACGATGCTCATGGGTGGGCGCTCCTTGCGGAGAGCCTGATACGCCCTTGCCCGACGGGAATGTTACGACTACGGTCGAACCATGAAGGTCGGTCCCAACATCGCCGGCATCGCCGCCCTGCTCGGCGATCCGGCCCGAGCCAACATGCTGACCGCCCTGATGGGCGGGCCGGCGCTGACCGCCGGCGAACTGGCCCGCCACGCCGGGGTGACGCCTCAGACGGCCAGTTCACACCTCGCTAAGCTGGAGGCAGGGGGCCTCCTGAGGACCCACCGCCAGGGCCGACACAGCTACTATGCCCTTTCGGGTCCCGAGGTCGCCCAGGTGCTGGAGGGCCTGATGGGCCTGGCCGACCGGGCGGGGTTGCAGCGCGTGCGAACGGGCCCCAGCGAGCCGGCCCTGCGCCAGGCCCGGGTCTGCTACGACCACCTCGCGGGCGACATGGGCGTCGCCATGCTGGAGGCCATGCTGGCCGACGGTCGGATCGCCGAGGACGGCGAGACTCTGGTGCTGACCGCCGCCGGGAC
>DASPLD010000063.1:0-2235 GCA_035627755.1 Caulobacter sp.
CGATCCAGGAGAAGACGACCGTCTCGTCGTCCTTCGCCTGGACGGCCCGGCGGAAGTCGGTCTGCTTGCCGTCGGGCACGTCGTCGCCCCAGCATTCCAGGACGCGAACCGCACCCAACTCCAGGAAGACGCTGTCGCCCAGGTTCGCGTGGTCGATGAATTTCTGCTTGTTCGCGCTCGGCACCGCGATCACGAAGCCATCCACATAGGTCATGCTCTTGTCCTCGCTTCAGTGTTGACGACAGACGCCGCGGGGCCGCGCCAGGGCGGCCCCGCGGTTCTCGGGTGAATTCAGTCTGCGTCCATGTCCAAGACGAACGGAACCGCTCGTCGCCGACATTCTCCGGCGAGGCCATTCAATCAGGCGAGCGGGTCGGCCGACCGACAACAGGTCGACCGGACAGTGAGACGCCGAAGAGACCGCCTCGCCCGTCCGAGGGCTCCTGCCCGGCGGCGGCTCAGGCCAAGCCGCCTCCGCCGGCTGCTTCCCGGTCGGTGGGCCGATTAGCCGGCGCGTCGACGGCTTCTCGGCCGGCGTCCCTGCGGGTGCGCCACAGCGAATAGGCGACGCCGCCGATCAGGACCGACAGGGTCACCGAGAGGGAGACCAGCGGGTCGATCTTCCCGACCAGCACATTGTAGAAGATCTTCACCCCCGCCAGGCCCAGCAGCAGGCCCATGGCGACCTTCAGATGCTCGAAACGCCGGATGACGTCTGACAGCGCAAAGTAGAGCGCGCGCAGTCCGAGCACCGCGAAGATGTTCGACGTGTAGACGATGTAGGTGTCGGTGGTGATCGCGAAGATGGCGGGCACGCTGTCGATCGCGAAGAGCACGTCGCTCAGCTCCACCAGCACCAGCGCCAGGAAGAGCGGCGTCGCCGCAAGTCGCGCCCGTCCGCCCTCCGCGGCCGGCTGACGCGCGAAGAAGCGGCCCCCGTGCAGGCTGTCGGTGACGGGCAGATGGCGGAGCAGCAGGCGGAACACCGGATGGCTCACCGGCGCGCCGGCGGCCGGCTTGGCGCGCGCGATCCGATAGCCGGCGTAGAGCAGGAAGGCCCCGAACGCCGGCAGCACCCAGGCGAATTCGTGGACGAGCGCGGCGCCCAGGCCGATCAGCAGCGCCCTCAGCACCAGCACGCTCAGGATGCCCCAGAACAGGACGCGATGCTGGTGCTCCCGGGGGATGGCGAGGAAGCCGAAGATGGCCGAGATGACGAAGATGTTGTCGAGCGAGAGGCTCTTCTCCAGCAGGTAGCCGCTGAAGAACGCCGCGCCGGCGTCCGAGCCCAGCGTCGCCCAGGTCCAGACGCCGAACGCCACCGCAATCGCGATGTAGACGGCGCTCAGCCAGAGGCTCTCGCGCAGCGGGATTTCCCGGGCCTTGCGGTGGAGGACGCCGAGGTCGAAGGCAAGAAGGCCGGCGACCGCCGCCGCGAACAGGCCCCACAGCCAGATCGGGCGGTCGAGGAAGGTCGCAGCGAGGTTCAGGTCCATTCAGAACTCAACCCCGCCGCTGGCCGAACAAGGCGAGCAGGAATTGGAAGAGGTTGATGAAGTTGATGTAGAGGCTGAGCGCGCCGTAGTTGGTCGCCACCCCCATGGCCGCCTGGTCGCCGCGCAGCTGGTAGTAGGTCATCTTCAGCCGCTGGGTGTCGTAGGCGATCAGGCCCGCGAAGATGAACACGCCCAGCACGCTGATGATGAAGTGCATCATCGAGTTCTGCAGGAACAGGTTCACCAGCGAGGCGATCACCAGGCCGATCAGGCCCACCAGCAGGAAGCTGCCGAAGCCGGTCAGGTCCTTCTTGGTCGTGTAGCCGAAGAGGCTGAGGCCGCCGAAGGCCGCCGCCGTGATCAGGAACGTCGAGGCGATGGAGGCGCCGGCGTAGGTCAGCACCAGGACGCCCATCGAAGCGCCGATCAGGCTGACCGCCGTCCAGTAGAGGGCGTTCACGCCGCCGGCGGTCGGGTTGCGCATGGCCAGGCCCGACACCAGCAGGACGCCGATCGGGGCGAGCGCGACGAGCCAGCCGAGCGGCGTCAGGCCCGCCAACGCCCCGCCGGGCGCGAAGGCGAACATGGCGCTGCGGAACGGCTCGACGCTGGAGGTCAGCCAGGCCGCCGCGGCCGACGCGACGAGTCCCAAGGCGACCTTGTTGTAGACGCCGAGCATGAAGGCCCGAAGTCCGGCGTCGATCGCCATATCGGCGGGACCCGCGCGGACCGGGCCCCA
>DASPLD010000064.1:0-3396 GCA_035627755.1 Caulobacter sp.
CTCGATCCTCGAGATCGGCGACGGCGTGTTCGAGGTGAAGTCGACCAACGGCGACACCTTCCTCGGCGGCGAGGACTTCGACCTGCGCCTGGTCGACTACCTGGCCGACGAGTTCAAGAAGGAGACCGGCACCGACCTGCGCAAGGACAAGCTGGCCCTGCAGCGGCTGAAGGAAGAGGCCGAGAAGGCCAAGAAGGAACTCTCCAGCGTCACCCAGTACGAGGTGAACCTGCCCTTCATCAGCATGAACGCCTCGGGCCCGCTGCACCTGAACATCAAGCTCAGCCGCGCCAAGCTGGAGGCCCTGGTCGAGGACCTGGTCGCCAAGACGATCGGTCCCTGCGAGCAGGCGCTGAAGGACGCGGGCCTGAAGAAGAGCGACATCGACGAGGTGGTCCTGGTCGGCGGCATGACCCGCATGCCCAAGGTCGTCGAGGCGGTGAAGGAGTTCTTCGGCCGTGAGCCCCACAAGGGCGTCAACCCGGACGAGGTCGTGGCCCTGGGCGCCGCAGTGCAGGCCGGGGTGCTGCAGGGCGACGTCAAGGACGTGCTGCTGCTCGACGTCACCCCCCTGACCCTCGGCATCGAAACGCTGGGCGGGGTATTCACCCCGCTGATCGAGCGCAACACCACCATCCCGACCAAGAAGAGCCAGACCTTCTCCACCGCCGACGACAACCAGTCGGCCGTGACCATCCGGGTCTTCCAGGGCGAGCGTCCGATGGCGGCCGACAACAAGATGCTGGGCCAGTTCGACCTGGCCGGCATCCCGCCGGCTCCCCGTGGGATCCCGCAGATCGAGGTCACCTTCGACATCGACGCCAACGGCATCGTCCATGTGACCGCCAAGGACAAGGCGACCAACAAGGAACAGGCCATCCGCATCCAGGCGAACGGCGGCCTGTCGGACGCCGACATCGAGAAGATGGTCCAGGAAGCCGAGGCCAACAGGGCCGAGGACGAGAAGCGCAAGGCGGCCGTCGAGGCCAAGAACCAGGCCGATGCGGTCATCCACTCCACCGAGAAGGCCCTGGCCGAGCACGGCGACAAGGTCTCGGTCGACGACAAGAGCGCCATCGAGGCGGCCCTGGCCGACCTCAAGGGCGCGGTCGACGGCGAAGACGCCGAGGCCATCGCCTCCAAGACCCAGACGCTGATCCAGGCGTCGATGAAGCTCGGCGAGGCCATGTACAAGGCCCAGCAGGGCGAAACCGCCGGTTCGGAGGAGGCTCCCGCCTCCGAAGCGGCTTCGGACGAAGGCGTCGTCGACGCCGAGTTCGAGGAAGTCGACGACGATAAGAAGTCGGCGTGACAATGCGCCCTATCGTGAAGACCGGCGGATTCCGGCATAGCTCTCCCTGGGGAGCGTCGCCGCCGCCTTCGCGAACGCACGCAGAAATCCCGTCCCGCGTCGCCGTCTCCCAGCTGGAGAATGGGCTTGAAGCGGGACGGGATACTTCCCATCTCCAAACATCGACGCTCGGATAAGCTTAAGCCGCCATGCGCGACTACTATGACATCCTTGGCGTGCAGCGTGGCTGCGACGACGCGGCGCTGAAGTCCGCGTTCCGCAAGCAGGCGATGCAGCACCACCCCGACCGCAACGGCGGTTGCGAGGACGCCTCCGCCCGGTTCAAGGAAATCAACGAGGCCTACTCGATCCTCAGCGATCCCCAGAAACGCGCCGCCTACGACCGCTTCGGCCATGCCGGGGTCAACGGCATGAACGGCGGCAACGGCGGCGGTTTCCACGACGTCCACGACATCTTCAACGAGGTGTTCGGCGACGCCTTCGGCGAGATGTTCGGCGGCCGCGGCCGCCAGCGGGGCAACGGCCCGGCCCGGGGGGCCGACCTGCGCTACGACCTGGAGATCAGCCTCGAGCAG
This sequence comes from Caulobacter sp., assembly GCA_035627755.1. Lineage (GTDB taxonomy): Bacteria > Pseudomonadota > Alphaproteobacteria > Caulobacterales > Caulobacteraceae > Caulobacter. Next base: position 1,888 of record DASPLD010000064.1, read on the forward strand.
GCCTATGCCGGCGCCGAGGTCGAGATCAAGGTTCCCTCCTCGATCACCTGCGAGATCTGCGACGGCTCCGGCGCCAAGCCCGGCACCAGCCCCACGGTCTGCGGCAGCTGCGGCGGGGCCGGCCGGGTGCGCGCCACCCAGGGCTTCTTCTCGATCGAGCGCGCCTGCCCCCGCTGCGGCGGCTCGGGCAAGATGATCCTGGACCCCTGCAAGGGCTGTCACGGCGCCGGCCAGGTGCGCAAGGAGCGTGTCCTGTCGGTCCGCATCCCGGCGGGGGTCGACGACGGCTCGCGCATCCGCCTGGCGGGCGAGGGCGACGCCGGCCAGCGCGGCGGCCCGCGCGGCGATCTCTACATCTTCCTGTCGGTGACCCCGCACGACCTGTTCGAGCGGGACGGGCTGGACCTGCTCTGCACCGTTCCGGTGCCGATGGCCACGGCCGTGCTCGGCGGCGACATCGAGGCCCCCTGCCTGACCGGCGGCGAGAACTGCGACGGCGAGTGCCGGATGAAGGTCAAGGTTCCGGAGGGGGTCCAGACCGGCAAGACCGTGCGGCTCAAGGGCCGCGGCATGCCGTCCCTGCGCTCGCGCGAGCGCGGCGACCTGGTGGTCGAGCTGTTCGTCGAGACGCCCACCAAGCTGACAGCGCGCCAGAAGGAGCTCATGCGCGAGCTGGCCGACCTGTGCAGCGAGCAGCAGCACCCCAAGGCCGCCGGCTTCATGGGCAAGGCCAAGCGCTTCTGGGACGAGGTGACGGGAGCGGCGTAGGTCAGCGCCTCGGCCGCAACGCCACCAGCACGTTGCCCGCCGCCTGGCCGAAGCTGGCGTACCCCGAGTTCACGAACACCATGCCGTCGCCCGCGAAGAGGCCGGCTGCGTCGATCGACCCGCCCGCGCCCGCGAGCTTGTTGACCGGCTGGTAGGCGGTCGCGGCGGTGTCGACCATGTGCAGAACCTTGCCCGTGGCCGCGTCGAACACCCAGAGCCGGCCGTCCAGGGAGCCGGCCAGCAACGCCCCGTCGATCACCAGCGGCGCGGCCGAGAGGCCGTACTTGGCCTTGCACGTCGGGATCTTCGCCCGCGGGCCCTCGCAATCGGGGGCCGCGCGCCACTGCCAGGCGACCTTGCCCGTCGCCACGTCGATCGCGTGCATGCCCGCCGCCGAGCGGTCGGCCGGGACGTTCGGGTCGCTGATCGGGGCGAAGACGCGCACGTCGTCGGTGGCGATGCCCCAGTGCACACCGCCCAGCGGCGTGCCCTTGCCGAACTGATGGCGCCACAGGACCTTGCCCGTGGCCGCGTCCAGGGCCCAGACGTCGCCCGACTTCTGCCCGCCGAGGATCACGTCCTTGCCCCCCCTCCCGCGGAAGATCACGGGACCCGCGCCGAAGTCGTGGTCGAGCAGCACGCTGCCCTCGGCGGCGAAGTAGCAGTTGGGCCCCACGGGCCGGCTCGTGGCCGTCGGCGAACCCACGGGGCAGCTCATGTTCCAGACGTCGTTGGCCAGCG
>DASPLD010000065.1:0-9959 GCA_035627755.1 Caulobacter sp.
GCTCGGCTCGGAGTATTATTCGGCCAACCCGCTCTATCCGCTCAGCAAGACGGTGGCGGTGTTCAATACCGACGCCCTGTCGCCCCTCGGCCCGACCAAGGACTTCACCGTCTCCGGCAATGTCGGCCAGGACCTGCAGGACATGCTGGTCGCCAAGGGCAGGGCGCGGGGGCGGGTGTTCACCCCCGATCCGAACCCGGAGGCCGGCTATTTCTACCGCTCCGACCACTTCCCCTTCGCCAAGCGCGGCGTGCCCTCGATCTCCTTCGGGTCCGGCATCGACCTGATCGACGGCGACAAGGCCGCCGCCGCGGCCTGGTCCGAGATGTACACCCGCGACATGTACCATCAGCCGGCGGACGAATATTCCGACGACTGGACCATGGAGGGGATGTTGGTCGACCTCACCCTGCTGCGCGACCTGGGCCTCGACCTCGCCAACGGCAAGGCCTGGCCGGAGTGGAAGGCCGGGACCGAGTTCAAGGCCATCCGCGACGCGACCAAGGCCGAGCGGAAATAAGGAGGAAGGCGGGCCGTGACCGCCAGCGTCTTCGACCTCTTCAAGCCCGGCGTCGGGCCCTCCAGCTCCCACACCATGGGGCCGATGACGGCGGCGGCGCGGTTCGTCGCCGAACTTCGGGCCGGCGGCCTGCTGGGCTCGGTCGCCCGGGCGCAGGTGAAGCTCTACGCCTCCCTGGCCCTGACCGGCCGGGGCCACGCCACCGACCGGGCGACGATGCTGGGGCTGATGGGCTTCGAGCCGGCCAGCCTGGATCCGGACGCGGGCGAGGCGGCGCTGGAGGCCCTGCGCGCGTCCGGCCGGATGGCGCTTGGCGGCGAGGTCGAGATCGCCTTCGACGAGCAGATCGACATCGTCTGGGCCGGCCGCCAGCGGCTGCCGCAGCACCCCAACGCCATGACCCTTACCGGCTTCGACCCCCACGGCGGCGTGGTGCTGGCCCGCACCTACTTCTCGGTCGGCGGCGGGTTCGTCTGCGAGGAGTCTGAGATTGGCCGCAACGCCCCGGCCGAAGAGACCCCGATCCCCTACCCCTTCGACTCCGGCGCGGAACTGGTCGAGAAGGCCGACGCCGCCGGCCTGACCATCGGCCAGCTGATGATGGCCAACGAGATCGCCCGCGCGCCCGAGCCCATCGTGCTGGAGCGGCTCGACGCCATCTTCGGGGCCATGGAGGCCTGCATCGACCGGGGCATGCGGATCGGCGGCGAGCTGCCCGGCGGGCTGAACGTCAAGCGCCGCGCCAAGCAGGTGCACGAAACCATCATGGCCAAGGTCGAGAAGCAGCTCAGCGACCCCCTGGCGGCCATGGACTTCGTCAACCTCTGGGCCCTGGCGGTCAACGAGGAGAACGCCGCCGGCGGCCGGGTGGTCACCGCCCCGACCAACGGGGCGGCCGGGCTGATCCCGGCGGTGCTGCGCTTCTACGACCGGTTCATGAACGGCACGGCCGAGGGCCGGCGCACCTTCCTGCTGACCGCCGCGGCCATCGGGGCCCTCTACAAGAAGAACGCCTCGATCAGCGGCGCGGAGGTCGGCTGCCAGGGCGAGGTGGGGGTCGCCTGCTCGATGGCCGCCGCGGGGCTGGCGGCGGTGATGGGGGGCACCAACGCCCAGATCGAGAACGCGGCCGAGATCGGCATGGAGCACAACCTCGGCCTGACCTGCGACCCGATCGGCGGGCTGGTCCAGATTCCCTGCATCGAGCGCAACGCTATGGGCGCCATCAAGGCCATCGACGCGGCCCGCCTGGCCATGCTTGGCGACGGCCAGCATTCGGTCAGCCTCGACAAGGTGATCGCCACCATGAAGCGGACGGGCGAGGACATGAACGAGATCTACAAGGAGACCTCCCTGGGGGGGCTCGCGGCGGGGATGCCGGTGAACCGGGTGGAGTGCTGAGGCGACGAAAGCCTGGGCGCCGATGGCGCTTCGTCGGCTATACCGCCGCCAAGGGAGCGGCGGATGGACCTCGGGGTCTTCGACGACATCATCGTGGGCGCGGGATCGGCGGGCTGCCTGCTGGCCAACCGGCTGTCGGCCGATCCGGCCCGCCGGGTGCTGGTGCTCGAGGCCGGCGGCAAGGACGACTGGGTCTGGTTCCACATCCCCGCCGGCTACCTGTTCGCCATCGGCAACCCCCGGGCCGACTGGATGTTCGAGACCGCCGAGGAGGCGGGGCTCGGCGGCCGGCGCCTGGCCTACGCGCGGGGCAAGGTGGTCGGCGGCTCCTCGGCGATCAACGCCATGATCTACATGCGGGGCCAGGCGGCGGACTATGAAGGCTGGCGTCAGCTGGGCCTGCCCGGCTGGGGTTGGGACGAGGTCCTCCCCGCCTTCCTCAGGCATGAGGACCATATCGCCCCGCCCAGCGACCTGCACCGATCCGGCGGGGAATGGCGGGTCGAGCATCCGCGCATCCGCTGGCGGATCCTCGACGCCCTGCGCGACGCGGCCGAGCAGGCGGGGTTTCCCAAGGTCGACGACTTCAACGGCGGCGACAATTCCGGCTCCTCCTACTTCCAGGTCAACCAGCGGCGGGGCCTGCGGGTCAGCGCCGCCACCGCCTTCCTCAAGCCGGTGCTCAAGCGGCCCAACCTGAGACTCGAGACCGGCGTGACCGTCGAGAAGGTGTTGTTCGACGGCCGCCGGGCGAGCGGCGTCGCCTTCCGCCGGGGCGGCCAGGCCTTCACGGCGCGCGCGACCGGCGAGGTCGCCCTGGCCGCCGGCGCCATCGGCTCCCCCGCCATCCTGCAGCGCTCGGGGGTCGGCGACGCCGCCAGGCTCCGGGCCCTCGGCATCGCGCCCGTCCACCACGCCCCCGGCGTCGGGGCCAACCTGCAGGACCACCTGCAGATCCGCCCGGTGTTCAAGGTCAGCGGGGTGCGCACCCTCAACACCGACTACGCCAATGTCCTGCGCCGCGGGCTGATGGGCCTGGACTTCGCCCTGTTCCGGCGCGGGCCGCTGACCATGGCGCCGTCCCAGGTCGGGCTGTTCGCCCGCTCCGACCCCCGCTACGCCACCCCCAACCTGGAGTTCCATTTCCAGCCGCTGTCGCTCGACCGCTGGGGCGACGGGCTGCACCCGTTCGGGGCCTTCACCGCCAGCGTCTGCAACCTGCGCCCCGCCAGCCGCGGCGAGGTCGCCATCACCTCGCCCGACCCGGAGGCGCCCCCGCGCATCGCCCCCAACTACCTCTCGACGCCCGAGGATCGCCAGGTCGCCGTCGAGGCCCTGCGCCTCGTCCGCCGCATCGTCGGCCAGCCGGCCCTGGCCCCCTATCGCCCCGTCGAACATCGCCCGGGCCCCGAGCTGACCACCGACGAAGAGCTGCTCGCCGGGGCCGCCCAGATCGCCAGCACCATCTTCCACCCGGTCGGCACGGCGGCCATGGGTCCGGACGACGACCCCATGGCCGTGCTCGACGCCCGGATGAGACTGCGCGGCCTGGATGGCCTGCGGGTCATCGACGCCTCGGCCATGCCGCGCATCGTGTCGGGCAACACCAACTCCCCGGTGCTGATGATGGCCGAGAAGGGGGCCTGGATGATGATCGAGGACCGCGCATGAGCCTCGCCGCGCTCGCTAAGCGCCTGCGCGCCGCGGCCCGGCCCGGCGCGGTGCTGGTGGTCGGCCTGACGGGGTCGGTCGCCGCCGGCAAGACCACCCTGGCCCGCGCCCTGGTCGAGGCCCTCAGCCCCCTGAGCGTCGAGACCGTCTCAACCGACGGCTTCCTGCTGCCCAATGCGGTGCTGGCCGAGCGCGGCCTGTCGCTGCGCAAGGGCTTCCCGGAAAGCTACGACGTCGCGGGGCTGTCGGCCGCCCTGAAGGCCATTCGCGCGGGTCCGGCGACCTTTCCCGGCTACAGCCACGTGACCTACGACGTCGACCCCGCCCTGGCCCGCACGCTCGACGCCCCAGACATCCTGCTGCTGGAGGGCCTGGGTCTCGCCGCCCACGCCGGCGACCTCGACCTGCTGGTCTATCTCGACGCCGAGGAGGCCGATCTCGAGGCCTGGTTCCTCGACCGCTTCCTGGTCTTCTGGCGCGCCGCCGAGCACGACCCGACAAGCTTCTACGCCCAGTTCCGCACCATGGACGAGCCGCAGGCCGTCCAGTTCGCCCGCGGCGTCTGGGCCGGCGTCAACCTGCCCAACCTTAGGGACCACATCGTTCCGCTGCGCGAGACCGCGGGCGTGGTTGTGGCGAAGGACGCGCAACACCGGTTGCGGATGGTGCGGGGTTAGCGCCTCCCCCCAACGCCCCTACCCCCTCGCTTCGCGCTTGATCCGCTTGGCGATCGACCAGCGGTGCACCTCGGACGGCCCGTCGTAGATGCGGAAGGCGCGGATATCGCGGAAGATCTGGTGCACCGGCGTGTCGTCGGTCACGCCCGTGCCGCCGAGAATCTGCACGCACCGGTCGGCGACCCGGAACAGGGCCTCCGACACCGCCACCTTGGCGATGCTGCTCTCGGCGGTCCCCGCCCCATGGCCATGGCTGTCGAGCACGAAGGCGCACCAGTCGATGGTCAGCTCCGCCTGCTTCAGGTCGATCGCGTTGTCGGCCAGCATGAAGCCGACCCCCTCATGGTCGATCAGGGCCTTGCCGAACGCCTGGCGATGCAGGGCGTACCGGGTGGCGATGTCGTGCGCCCGCCTGGCGGCCCCCCACCAGCGCATGCAGTGGGTCAGGCGGGCCGGGGCCAGGCGGACCTGGGCGTATCGGAAGCCCTCGCCCACCTCGCCCAGGACGTCGTCCGCCGAAACCCGCAGGTCCTCGATGACGACCACCGCGTGGCCGCCCGGCATGGTGCGGTCGATGGTGTCCAGCACCCGCTCGATGCGGATCGCCGGGTCCTTCATGTCGGCCAGGAACATGGTGGCGCCTTGTTCGGTCTTCGCCATCACGATGCCGAAGCCGGCCCCGTCGGCGCCGGTGATGAAGCTCTTGGTCCCGTTGATCCGCCAGTGGTTGCCGTCCTGCGCGGCCGTGGTCTTCATCATCGAGGGATCCGAGCCGGCGCCGCCGTCCGGCTCGGTCATCAGGAAGGCCGAGCGGATGTCGCCCGCCGCCAGCGGCCGCAGGTACTTCTCGGTCTGCTCGGGCGAGCCGACCTTTTCGAGCAAGGCCATGTTGCCCTCGTCCGGGGCCATGCAGTTGAGCGCCACCGGGCCGAGCAGACTGTAGCCGGCCGCCCGGAACACGGTGGCGATCTCGCGGTGGTTCAGCCCGTGGCCGCCGAACGCCTCGCCGACGTGGGGACTGAGCAGGCCCGCCGCCCGCGCCTTGGCCTGCAGCTCGCGGACCAGCTCGTCGGAGGGCCCGTGATGCTCGACGCGCGGGTCGGCCTCGAACGGGATCACCTCCTCGCGGATGAAGGCCTCGACGCGGGCGGCCAGGTCCAGTTCGCGTTGGCCGCGGGTGAGGTCGATCATGGGGGACTCCTGTGCAGGGCCCGTCCTTATGGTGTGCTGTCGCAAGGTAAGGCCATAGGGCGGCGTTGGCCGGCGTCGCCCCCTCGTCTAGGGTCCGCCTATGGCCGAGACCACCGCCATCGCCGCGCCCAAACCCCAAGGGGGCAAGCCCGCCACTGCCCGCTTCGCCCGGCGCAAGGAGGCGGTGCTGGCGGCCGCCATCGAGGTGCTCAACAAGGAGGGGCTCAAGGGCATGACCCTGGCCGGCGTCGCGGCCAAGGTCGACCTGACGACCACCAGCATCACCTACTACTATCGCCGCAAGGAGCTGCTCGCCGTCGACTGCTTCCTGCACGGGCTGCGCCGACTGGAGGCGATGATCGCTGTCGCCGCCCGGGAGCCGGACCTTCCCGGGCGCATCGGCGCCCTGCTCGACGCGCACCTTGGCCTCCAGGCGCGCGTGCGCCGGGGCGCCGAGCCGCCGATGACCATCTTCAGCGACGTGCGGGCCCTGAGCGACGAGCACCGGGCGCCCGTCGCCGACGCCTACCGCGCCCTGTTCGGCAAGGTGCAGGCGATGTTCGCGGCCCCCGGCTACGAACACCTGGATCTCCTGGCCCGCGCCGCCCGGGCTCACATGCTGCTGGAGCAGCTCTATTGGTCCTCCGCCTGGCTTTCCCGCTACGACGTCGAGGACTTTGCCCGCCTGCGCGCCCGGATGTTCGACCTGCTGGCCCACGGCCTGGCGGGTCAGGGGCGCCCCTTCGCCCCGATGCCCCTGTCGATCACGCCCCGCCTTGCCGAGCCGGCGCGGGAGACCTTCCTGCGGGCCGCCACCCCGCTCATCAACGAGCGCAGCTACCGCGGCGCCTCGGTCAGCGACATCGCCGCCAGCCTGAACCTTACCAAGGGCAGTTTCTATCATCACATGGAAGCCAAGGACGACGTGGTGGTCGCCTGCTTCGACCGCACCTTCGAGGTGATCCGGGCCACCCAGGAGGCCGCGCTGGCCGCCGCGCCGGACCAGTGGACCGCCCTCTCAAGCGCCGTCGCGGCCCTGATCAGCCGCCAGGTGACGCCCGAGGGCCTGTTGCTGCGGTTCTCGGCGCTGCAGGCCCTCCCTGAAGGCGTGCGGGCCAGCGCGGTGTGGCGCGCTGACCGGGTCAGCCAGCGGTTCGCCTCGATGATCGCCGACGGGGCGGCTGACGGCTCGATCCGCCCCGTCGATCCCTTCATCGCCGCCCAGATGGTCAGCGCCGCGGTCAACGCCGCCGCCGACATGATCGCCTGGACTGACGGCCTGACGCCTGAGCGGATCACCGACATCTACGCCCGGCCGGCTCTCACCGGCCTGCTGACAGCTTGATTCCTACCGGCGGCACGGGCCTTCCTTAGCCGGGGGTATGGAAATTTGGAATTTTCGAATTCCGGGTTTGTCCGGCGCGACCCTCGCTGTATGATCTCCTCACGGGAGCGAACAGCATGACAACCAGTCTGGACGGCAAGGTCGCGGTGATCACCGGCGCGGCCTCCGGCATCGGCCGGGCCAGCGTGGAGCGGTTCGTGGAAGCCGGCGCCAGGGTGCTGGCCGCCGACATCGATACGGAAGCGGGCCGGGTCCTGGAGGCCGCCTTCCCGGGCCTGGTGGCCTTCCAGCGCTGCGACGTGACCAGCGAGGACGACATCGCGGTCGCCATGGAGATCGCCAGCCAGACCTTCGGCGGCCTCGACATCCTGTTCAACAACGCCGGGGCCGGCGGCTCGCCGGCCTCCCTCGAGGAGATGACCGGCGAGCTGTGGGACCATAGCCAGGACCTGCTGCTGCGCTCGGTGGCGCTGGGCATGCGGTACGCCATCCCGCACATGAAGGCGCGCGGCGGCGGCGCCATCGTCAACACCGCCAGCGTCGCGGCCCTGTCGGCCGGGATGGGGCCGATCGCCTATTCGGCCGCCAAGGCCGGGGTGCTGCACCTCAGCCGATGCGCGGCGGCGGAGCTCAGCAAGTACGGCATCCGGGTCAACGCCCTCTGCCCGGGCTTCATCCTGACCAACATCTTCACCCCCGCCGACATGCCCAGCCAGGTCCGTTCGGCGGTGAAGGCCAGCATGCGCAGCGCCGCCCATCTGGCCCAGCCGGTCGCCAGGCCGGGGGAGGCCGACGACATCGCCCAGGCCGCCCTCTACCTCGCCAGTCCCGCCAGCGCCTTCGTCACCGGGACCCACCTTGTCGTCGATGGCGGCCTGACGGTGGGCCCGCGCCACAGCTGGGATCCGGAGGAGCAGGCCCGCCGGCTCAAGGAGCGCGAGAAGCTCTGGGCCGGGGCCGCCGAACTGGCCAGATCCGACGCTTGACCTGACCCGCCGTCAACCACCGACACTCCGACCGAGCCTCAAGCGAGACCGACCATGGCCGACACCGCCGAACCCTTCGCTTCCGCCCCCGAGATCGACCCGGAGGCCCTGCGCGCCAAGTACCGCGCCGAGCGCGATAAGCGGCTGCGGGCCGATGGCAACCAGCAGTATCTCGAAGCGGCCGGCGACTACGCCCGCTATCTGGACGACCCCTATGTGAAGCCTGGCTTCACCCGCGACCCGCTGGCCGACGAGGTCGAGGTGGCGGTGATCGGCGGCGGCTTCGGCGGCCTGCTGGCCGGCGCAAGGCTGCGCGAGGCCGGAGTCCAGAGCCTGCGCCTCATCGAGAAGGGCGGCGACTTCGGCGGCACCTGGTACTGGAACCGCTATCCCGGCGCCGCCTGCGACATCGAGAGCTACGTCTACCTGCCGCTGCTCGAGGAAGTCGGCTACATGCCGGTCGAGAAGTACACCCGGGCGCCGGAGATCCTCGACTACTGCCAGCGCATCGCCCGCCATTTCGACCTCTACCGCGACGTCTGCTTCCAGACCGAGGTGACGGGCGCCGAGTGGGACGAAGCCGCCGGTCGCTGGATCATCCGCACCAACCGCGGCGACGCCATCCGGGCGCGCTTCGTGGTCATGGCCAACGGTCCGCTGCACCGCCCCAAGCTGCCGGGCATCCCCGGCGTCGACAGCTTCAAGGGCCACAGCTTCCACACCAGCCGCTGGGACTACGACTACACCGGCGGCGGCCCGCTGGGCGGCCTCGACAGGCTGGCCGACAAGCGGGTCGGGATCATCGGCACCGGCGCCACCGCCGTCCAGTGCGTGCCGCACCTGGCCGAGGGCGCCAAGGCGCTGTTCGTCTTCCAGCGCACCCCCTCCTCCATCGACGTGCGCAACAACCGTCCCACCGATCCGGACTGGGCCAGGAGCCTCGAGCCCGGCTGGCAACAGCACCGGATGGACAATTTCAACACCCTGGTCAGCGGCGGCTGGACCAAAGAGGACCTGGTCGCCGACGGCTGGACCGACATCATCCGCAACCTCGGCCTCGCCGCCGCCCGCCGCGCCGCCAAGGGCGAGCTCGGCCCCGGCAATCCGGCCGAGCTGCTGCAGCTGGCCGATTTTCAGAAGATGGAATCGATCCGCGCCCGGGTGGACAGCGTCGTCGCCGACCGCAGGACGGCCGAGGCCCTGAAGCCCTGGTACAACCAGTTCTGCAAGCGCCCCTGCTTCCACGACGACTACCTGGACGCCTTCAACCGCCCGAACGTGACCCTGGTCGACACCGACGGCCGGGGCGTGGACCGGATCACCGAGACGGGCGTGGTGGTGGACGGGGTCGAGTACGAGGTCGACTGCCTGATCTACGGCACCGGCTTCGAGGTCGGCACCAGCTACGCGCGGCGCGCCGGCTACGAGATCACCGGCCGCGGCGGCGTCACCCTCAGCCAGAAGTGGGCGGAGGGCGTGACCACCCTGCACGGCATGCACGTCAACGGCTTCCCCAACTGCTTCATCTTCGCGGGCAGCCAGTCGGGGTTCACCGCCAACTACCCCCACATGCTCAACGAGCAGTCCAGGCACGCCGCCTACATCATCGCCGAGGCCGCCGCCCGCCAGGCGAGGGTGGTCGAGGCCACGGTCGAGGCGGAGAACGCCTGGGTCGAGGAGGTGGTCGCCTGCGCCATCCAGCGGCAGAAGTTCGCCGAGGAGTGCACCCCGGGCTACTATAACAACGAGGGCCAACCCTCCGCCCTGGCCGCCCGCAATGGCCCCTATGGCAAGGGCTCGATCGCCTTCATCGAGCTGATCAAGTCCTGGCGCGACGAGGGCAGTCTGGCGGGGTTGACGCTCACCTAGCCGGACGCCGGGTTGTCTTCCCGCCGTGTTGGGCGGAAGGATGCGGGGGCGCGTACGGCGCGCGGGGGATGAAGGCCATGTCCGTGCAGATGTCCGTCGCCGAGGCTGTCGTCGCCTCGCTGCAGTCGATCCCGGAGGATTGGCGGCCCGATTGCTTCCCAGCGCTGGTCCAGGCGGCCGGTCAGGTCAGTTCCGCCCAGCAGATGGCGGTGATCATCGGCCTGCTCGGGCACGGGGCCAGCTATGGCGCGGTCCCGCCCGCCACGCCCGTGGTCTTCCCGGCCGCCCATGGCCTGAGC
>DASPLD010000066.1:0-8839 GCA_035627755.1 Caulobacter sp.
GCAGCCCAATACGAGACTTTGGAGGCCGCCATGACCCTCTCGATCAACCAGATCGCCCCCGATTTCACCGCCGAGACCACCGAAGGGCCCATCCATTTCCACGACTGGATCGACGGCCATTGGGCGGTGCTGTTCAGTCACCCCAAGGATTTCACCCCGGTCTGCACCACCGAGCTCGGCGCCGTCGCGCGGCTGAAGCCGGAGTTCGACCGGCGCGGGGTAAAGGTGATCGGGCTGTCAGTCGATCCGGTCGACAATCATGAGCGCTGGGCGCAGGACATCGCCCGGACCCAGGGCCACGCGCCCAACTTCCCGATGATCGGCGACACCGACCTGGCGGTGGCCAAGCTCTACGGCATGCTGCCCGCCGACACCGCGGGGACCAGCGAGGGACGGACGGCGGCGACCAACGCCACGGTGCGCAACGTCTTCGTCATCGGGCCGGACAAGCAGATCAAGCTGATCCTGGTCTACCCGATGAGCACCGGGCGGAACTTCGACGAGATCCTGCGGGTGATCGATTCCATGCAGTTGACGGCCAGGCACAGGGTGGCGACGCCGGCCGACTGGAAGCAGGGCGAGGACGTGATCATCGTGCCGGCCGTGGACGACGAGACGGCGAAGGGGCTGTTCCCCGAGGGTTGGGATGCGCAGACGCCATACCTGCGGGTGGTGAAGCAGCCGGGGTAGCGAAGCCCCGCTGACAGTCTTCCGGCGAGCCGGATGACTGTCAGCGTTCAGGCGGGGTGGACCGGTGACAGTCACGCTGCGCGAGACAGTCACCGTCCTGGCGTACCTACGGCCGGTCGCCCTTGGGCAGGGCGGCGACTTCGGCGGCGGTCAGCTTGGTCAGGGTGCGCACCGCGCAGCGCTGCGGACCCATGCTGGACGAGCCAACGACGATGGTCACGTCCTGGGCCGAGCAGATGCTCGAGCTCGGATGCGAATCCAGGCCGATGTTCAGGGCGCTGCTGAGGTCGATGCAGCGGCCGAAGGTCTCCATCCGGTAGGTGTTCTTGCCGGCCCGGACGTAGAGCGTCCTGTCATCATCCGCCGTGGTGTAGTTGTGGACCTGGCGGTTGAAGAAGCAGTCGGTCTTCTTCGCCTGCTGGTTCTGCTTGTCGCCGGCGGCGGCGGTCGTCACCGAGGCGCCGGCGATGAGGGCGGCCGAGCCGAGGGCGGCGGCCAGAATGAGTCTCTTCATCATGTCTCTCCGATAGGCCCGTCCGGGCCCAGGATAGGTCAACGCGCCCGGGTTTGCGAGGTTCTGCGCGCCACACGGCGGGCGAATCGCTGCGGCTCGACCACGGCCGCCAGGGGTGCGGGAAGGGGCGAGGGGACGCCCGCGATCCGGGCCGCCAGGTGCTCGGCCAGCAGGGGGGCGAGGCAGAAGCCGCGGCCGCCGAGGCCGGTGAGGACGAAGACGCCGGGCTGGCCCTCGACCGGGCCGGCGATGGGCAGGTAGTCGGGCGCGCCGGCGCGGATCGAGGCGCGGGACGCCAGCGGCCGGCCGGCGAGGTCGGCGGCCAGGTCCGGCAGGCGGGCCTCGACCAGGGCGAGGTTGGCGGCGTCGTCCTCCGGCCGGAGGGCGGTGTCGGCGTCGCCGGGCTGGTGGGTGGCGCCGAACAGGACCCCGCCGGGGGCGGGGACCGCATAGCCGCCGAAGGAGACGGCCTGGTCCAGGGTCGCGCCAAGCGCGAGACTGCACTGGCCGCGGACCGGGCGGACCTCGGCGCCGGCGAGATCGGCGGCGGCGGGACCGGTGCAGACAACGATGCCGGCGACCGTGCCGCGGACCTGGCCGGAGGCGTCCAGAATTTCCCAGCCCTGTTCGGCCCGGCGCCAGCCTGTGACGGCCACCGGTTCGACCGGACGGGCCCAGGCCCGGAGGATGGCTTCCGGGCTGACCGCCTGGGCGGCGGTCATGGCCAGGGCGCCGGCCTGCGCGACCATCTCGCCAGGCTCGAACAGGCCGCCCTCGGCAATGCGGGCGAAGCGGGCCGGGTCGCGGGGAGCGTCGGCCAGATGCCGGGCGCCGGTGGCGAGGACCGCGCCCGGAACGGCGGCATAGAGGCGGCGGGCGCGGCGGAAGGCCTGGGCGTGGAGTCGGGCCGGCGGGGTGTCGCCGGCCTCCAGCCTGGGGCTCATCAGGGCGGCCGGGTTGCCCGAGGCCCCGCCGCCCGGGCCGGCGGGGTCGAACAGCCGCGCCTCGATCCCCAAAGCGGCGAGGGCGCGGGCGAGGCTGGCCCCGGCGATCCCGGCGCCGAGGATGGCGATCGGGCCAGCGGGAAAGGGATCGGTCCCTTCGCCGGGCAGGACGGCCTCGAGGCGTTCGCGCTTGCGGCCGAAGCCGGGCTGTTTGGAGACCGTGAAGCCGGCGGCGGCCAGGTCCCGGCGGACAGCCCCGGCGACCGTGAAGGTGGCGGCGCGGGCGCCGGGAGCGCTGCGGGCGGCGACCAGGCCGAGAACCTCGCCGGACCACATGGCCGGGTTGGCGGCGGGCGCGAAGCCGTCGAGGAACCAGGCGTCGGCCCGGCCGTCCCAGCCGGCCAGGGCCTCGGCGGCGTCGGCCACCGCGAGGTCGAGCACGGCGTCGAAGGCAGGCAGGTCGAGCCGGTGGAAGCCCCTGGCCTGGCCCGGCCAGGCGGCGAGCAGGGCGGCGGCGGGCTCGGCCAGCTCGGGCCAGCGGACCAGGGCGCGGGCGGCGTCCTCGCGGGCCATGGGGTGGGCCTCGAGGCTGAAGATGTGGAGCCGGGCCCCCGGCGGCCGGGTCTGTTTCCACAGCCGGAGCAGGGCGGCGATGTTGAGCCCCGTGCCGAAGCCGAGCTCCCCGACGGTGAAGATGCGGCGGCGGGCCCAGGCGCCGGGGAGGCCGCAACCGGCCAGGAACACGGCGCGGCTCTCGGCCAGGCCGTCCTCGCTGGAAAAGTAGACGTCGCCGTAGAGGCTGGAGCTGGGCAGGCCGTCGTCGCGCCAGAGGACGGGGGAGGGCGGGTCGGCGGGCATGGGGGAGGTGTAGCGCAGAAATTCTTCTCCCGCTCGCGGGAGACCTTGGCGACCGCGGCCGCAAAGGAAAAGGGCCGCCCCAGCGGAGCGGCCCTACCGTAGTTCGAAGGAACCAGCCCTTTACGGGGCCTTCTTCTCTTCGGTGGTGGTCGTGGTGGTGGTGGTGTCCGTCGGAGCCGGGGCCGGGGCCGCCGTGCCATCGGCCGGGGCGGCCGGGGCCGCTTCGGTGGCGGGAGGCGCCGCTTCCGTGGCGGGCGGGGCCGCTTCGCTCGTGGTGGTCGTGGTTTCTTCGGTCTTGGTCTCGGCCGGCTTGCCGCAGGCGGCGACGGACACGGCGGCGAGGGCCGCACCGACGATGAGGAGTTTACGCATTCCTGGTAGTCCCCTTGAGTTTCTCGTTGAGCGCGTCGGAACGACGCACCAGGAGACTATGGACCCTGCCGGAGAGGCGGCAAGGCCGATTCTCACAGGTCTGTGATCACAGATCGTTACACCTGAACGATCGCGGCTCCGGGACCTCAGGCCTCGTTCGGGATGGCGGCCAGGGCCTCCTCCAGTTCCAGGAAGCTGGGCTGGGCGCCGCTGGGGACGCTGCCGCGGCCGATCTCGACGCTGATCTGGGCGGCGTTGCCGTGCAGGTGGGCGACCAGCACCGACTGGATGATGCGGTAGAAGGCCCCCTCCTCGTTGACCACGTCGGTCAGCCGCGCGGCCAAGGGCCCGACGATGCCGTAAGCGAGGAAGACGCCGAGGAAGGTGCCGACCAGGGCGCCGCCGATCATGCCGCCGAGCACGGCCGGCGGCTCGGTGATCGAGCCCATGGTCTTGATGACCCCCAGCACGGCCGCGACGATGCCAAGGGCGGGGAGGGCGTCGGCCAGGCTCTGCAGGGCATGGGCCGGGCTGAGGGCCTCGTGGTGGTGCTTCTCCAGCTGCTTTTCCATGGCGTCCTCGACCTGGTGGGGGTCCTCGAGGTTCATGGTCATCATCCGCAGGGTGTCGCAGATGAAGTCGACGGCGAAGTGATCCTTGGTGATGCGCGGGAAGCGGCTGAAGATGGCGCTCTCGCCGGGCTTCTCGATATGGCTCTCCAGGGCGATGACGCCCTTGGACTTCATGGTCTTGGTCAGCAGGAACAGCAGGCTGAGCAGGTCGCGGTAGTCGCCGGACTTCCACTTGGGGCCGGCGAAGGTCTTGCCCAGGCCGCTCCCGGTGGCCTTGATGGTGGTCATCGAGTTGGAGATCAGGAAGGCCGCGATGCCGGCCCCGCCGATGGCCATCATCTCGTGCGGCAAGGCGTGCATGATGACGTTCATGTTGCCGCCACTGATCAGGTAGCTGCCGAACACCAGGCCGAAGAGCAGCACGAGGCCGATGATCTGGAACATGAGTGAGGTCGCCGCAGGCTAAGGAATCTGACCCCGGAAGATGGCCGTTAATGCTTAATGGGGCGTGAGCATTGCGCGCGCTTCCGACGCGCCCTAACAGCGTTCAGATGCCTCGCCCCGTCGCCGAGAAGCCCGGGCCCGAAAAGCCCGGGCTGACCCTGGAGCCGCGCTCCTTCTACATCCTGTTCGCGGTGTCGATCGTGGTGGCGATCGGCAACACGGGCCTGATGGCGGTGCTGCCGGCCATCGCCCGGGAGACCAGGATCGCCGACTGGATGATCTCTGCGGTGTTCGGGCTGTCGGCGCTGCTGTGGGCGATCATGAGCCCGATCTGGGCCCGGGTGTCGGACCGGCGGGGGCGCAAGCCGCTGATCATGCTGGGACTGGCCGGGTTCGCGGTGTCGATGCTGCTCTGCGCCTGCGTGGTGACGGTGGGACTGTACCATCTCATTCCGCCGGTGGCGGTGTTCCTACTGTTCCTGGTCTGCCGGGCCCTGTTCGGGCTGATCGGCTCCTCCTCGAACCCGGCGACCCAGGCCTACCTGGCCGAGCGGACCAGCCGGGCCGACCGCACCCAGCAGATGGCGGCCCTGGCCGGGGCCTTCGGCCTGGGCACGGTGGTCGGACCCTTCCTGGCGCCGCTGCTGATCGTGCCCTTCGTCACCCTGGCCGGGCCGATGTTCGCCTTCGCCCTGCTGGCGGCGGCGACCCTGTTGATGGTCCGGCGCTACCTGCCGGAGGAGTTCACCGCGCCGGTGGCGGGGCGGGCCTATCCCAAGGCGACGGGCAAGCCGGCCTGGCGGCGGGCGCGCGGGCGGAGCTTGCTGATCTGGCGGTTCATCAGCGGGCTGTTCCGCCTGCCGCTGCGGCCGTTCCTGATCTACGGCTTCCTGGTGGCCTGCTGCCAGACGGCGCAGGGCTACACCCTCGGTTTCATGATCATCGACAAGCTGGGGGTCGAGCCGAAGGCGGCGCTGGGTCCGACGGCGGTGGCCATGGGGGCCGGGGCCCTGTCGGGCCTGCTGGCCCAGTGGGGGCTGATCCGGGTGTTCCACATGGGGCCGAGATCCCTGCTGCGCTGGGGGGTCGGACTGGCGGCGCTCGGCAATGTGGTGACGGTGTTCTCGCCCGACTACATGACCATGGTGGCCGGGTTCGCCATCTCCTCCCTGGGGTATGGCTTCGCGCGGCCCGGGTTCACCGCCGGGGCCTCGCTGACGGTGAAGATGAGCGAGCAGGCTCGGGCGGCCGGGGCGATCGCGGCGGTCAACGGGCTGAACGTCATCCTGGCCCCGCTGTTCGTCGCCCTCTACGGCCTGCTGCACGAGGCGCCGTTCGCGCTGAACGCCCTGATCTGCTCGGCCCTGCTGCTCTACGCCTTCAAGAACGCCATCCTGCGCGACGCCGGCGAGACCCCGCCTGACGACGAGGAGACCGCCCAGGCGCTGATGGGCCGCCGCGACGAAGGCGGCAGCTAGCTTCCCGCCGCCTGCGCCGCCATCCGCTGGATCATCGGCGGGGTCAGATAGCCGTCGGCCGGCAGGTTGTTCGCCTTCTGCCAGGCGCGGATCGCCACCCGGGTCTTGGGGCCGACCGCGCCGTCGACGCCGCCGGTGTCGTAGCCGAGCTTGACCAGGCTCTGCTGGGCCAGGGTGCGGTCGGCCAGGGAGAGGGGAATCTCGGCGGGCCAGGCCGTGACCAGGGGACCTTCGCCGCCGAGCCGCAGGGCCAGCAGGCCGACCCCCAGCGCATAGGCCGTGGAGTTGTTGTACTTCATGATCGCCCCGTGGTTGGGGAAGATCAGGAAGGCCGGGCCCGTGTGGCCGGAGGGCAGGATCAGGCTGGCCGCCGAGGCCTGGTCGGCCGCCGACCAGGGCAGGCCGTCGGCGCGGCGCACGCCCCGTTCGGTCCAGGTCGCGAGGGGCTCGCGCGGCTGTTCGGTCAGGGCGTAGTCGAAGCCGGCCGGCAGGCGGACCTCGCGCGACCAGCTCTCGCCCGGCTTCCAGCCCGCCTTGGCCATGTAGTTGGCGGTCGAGGCCAGGGCGTCGTGGGTGCTGCCCCAGATGTCGCGGCGCCCGTCCCCATCGCCATCGACCGCGGTGGACAGGAAGACGCCGGGCAGGAACTGGGTCTGGCCCATGGCCCCGGCCCAGCTGCCCTTGAGGGCGACGCGGCTCTGCTGGCCGGTGGCGATGATGCGCAGGGCGCTGATCAGCTCACCCTCGGCCCAGGCCCGTCGGCGGCCGTCGGCGGCCAGGGTGGCGAGCGAGCGGATCACGTCCATGTCGCCCTGGATCTTGCCGAACGCCGACTCCATCGCCCAGATCGCCAGGACGATGTCGCGGGGCACCTTGTAGGCGCTCTCGATGCGGGAGAGGTAGGGCAGCTGGTCGCGGAACTGGCGGCCCTGCACGATGCGGCTCTCGGTGACCGCCCCCTTCACATAGTCGCCGACCGGCTTGGAGAACTCCGGCTGGCGGCCGTCGAGGCTGGAAGCCCGCGGGTCGGGCGTCAGTCCCGCCAGCTCGCGGTCGAGGACGGACTCCGGAATGCCGGCGGCCGCCGCCTTGGGCCGGAAGCTCGCCAGCCAGGCGTCGAAGTTGGGATCCCCGGAGACCACCGGGGCCGGCGGCGGCGGCGCGGACGGCGGCGGGCCGGCCGGCTGGGCCTGGCCCAGGGCGGCGGTCAGGGTCGGCTCCAGCTGCGGGTCGGCGCAGCCGGCGAGGGCGAGGGCGATGAAGGCGCGGCGGTGCATGGACCGGAAGCTAACGGCCCATCGGCGAAGGCTTCAATCACAAGCGTGACAACGGCGGCCAGGGCCGGGGGGACATTGACTCCGACGGGCTCTGACCCTATAGCCGCCCGCTCAATTCAGCTGAGGGCCTCCGCGCGCGCGGGTTCCCCGCAACGCCACGGTAAGAGACCATGAAGGTTCGTAGCTCGCTCAAGTCGCTGAAGTCGCGCCATCGCGACTGCAAGCTGGTGCGCCGCAAGGGCGTGCTCTACGTGATCAACAAGACCGATCCGCGCTTCAAGGCCAAGCAGGGCTAAGGTGGCGAAGCCGGTTGGCGTCCTCTGGGACGTCGGCAACGTCATCGTCCGCTGGGATCCCCGGAATCTCTACGGCAAGATCTTCAAGGAGCCGGCCGCTCGCGACCGGTTCCTTTCGTCTGTCTGCACCCTGGCCTGGCACGCCGAGACCGACCGGGGCGTGCCGGCGGAGGAGAACACCCGGGCGCTGATCGCGCGGTTTCCCGAGCATGAGGCCGAGATCCGGGCCTGGTGGGACCGCTGGGACGAGATGTTCGGCGGGGTCATCGAGGAAACCGAAAGCGCCATGCTGGCCCTGGCCGAGCGCGGCGTGCCGCAGTTCGGCCTCACCAACATGGCCGGTCCGGTCTGGCCGACCATCCCCCCGATGGCGCCGGCCTGCGTCCACCTGAAGGCCGTGGTGGTGTCGGGGGACGAGGGACTGATCAAGCCCGATCCGGCCATCTATCGGCTGGCCTGCGCCCGGGCGGGGCTGGCGGCGGAAGAGCTGCTGTTCGTCGACGACAGCGCCGCCAACATCGAGGCGGCCCGGGCGCTGGGCTTCC
This sequence comes from Caulobacter sp., assembly GCA_035627755.1. Taxonomy (GTDB): domain Bacteria; phylum Pseudomonadota; class Alphaproteobacteria; order Caulobacterales; family Caulobacteraceae; genus Caulobacter. Next base: position 7,991 of record DASPLD010000066.1, read on the forward strand.
ATGTGCTGCATTTCACCGACCCGGCGGCCCTGCGGCCGACGCTCGAGGGGCACGGGCTGCTGTAGCGTCCGTCCTGACCACCAATACCGTCATCCCGGACGACCCGAAGGGGCGATCCGGGACCAAGGGGTGACGGGGCGCCAAGGTCGCCGCTGCGAACACCTGTTGATGCGGCCCCTAGGTCCCGGCTCTCCGCGCTGCGCGCTCCGGCCGGAATGACGGCCGCGGGGAGGACGGATAGGGTGTGGCGAGCGGCCCGTGATTGATCTAGAGCATCGCCCTTCCGCGTTTCCGCTTCCCGTGAGAGCCTCGATTCCATGTCCGACGAGCAAGCCACCATCGACGTCCTGAACGCCTCGGCCCAGACCCAGCTGCGCACCATCATCGAGCGCATCGAGCGGCTGGAGGAGGACAAGGCGGGGGTGATGGCGGATCTGAAGGAGGTCTATGCCGAGGCCAAGGGCAACGGGTTCGACACCAAGATCCTGCGCAAGGTCGTGCGCATGCGCAAACAGGACAAGGCCAAGCTCTCCGAGGAAGAGGCGCTGATCGACCTCTACCTGTCGGCCATCGGAGGCCTCTGATCTTGGAGCAGTCTTGAAGCGGAAGGACCCTCCCGACTTCAAGGCGCTGGCCCGCAAGGCCGCGCAACGCTCGGCCATCAACGCCCTGCGCAAGACCCGCCGCGCGGCCGACAAGGCCGGCGTCAAGCTCTCCGACTGGGAAGGCGAGTTCCTCGGCTCGGTCGAGGACCGGGTGAAGACCTATGGCCGGGCGTTCGGCGATCCCGAACTCGGCGCGCCGGGCCAGGCGCTGTCGGCGATGCAGAACCGCAAGCTCAAGGAGATC
>DASPLD010000067.1:0-9681 GCA_035627755.1 Caulobacter sp.
CGCCCTGAACGGAGCGGTGCTGTTCACCTACATCTCCGCCTCGCCGGGCCTGATCATGGGCATCTACGGCGTCGCGCCGACGCCCTATTCGCTGATCTTCGCGGTCAACGCCTTCGGCATCATCGGCGCCAACCAGCTCAACCGCGTCCTGCTCCGCCGCCATTCGCCCGACGCGGTGCTGAAGACCGCCAGCCTGGTCGCCATCGGCTTCGGCGCCCTCCTGGCCCTCGCCGCCCTGAGCGGCCTCGGCGGCCCCTGGCTGCTGCTGCCGCTCCTGTTCGTCACCCTGGCGACCTACGCCCTGATGCAGGGCAACACCACAGCCGGCGCCCTCAACTGCGACCCCCGCCGCGCCGGCTCGATCTCGGCTCTCAGCGGCGGCCTCTCCTTCGGCGCCGGCGCCCTGGCCAGCGCCATCACCGGCGCGACGCACAACGGCACGCCTGTGCCGATGGCGGCAGTCATGCTGCTCTGCCTGGCGGGCTCCGGAGCCGCCCTCCGGTTCCTAGCGCTGCGGCCTCAGTCGGCCAGCTGACGGCAGGCGGAGAAGATCAGCAGGCACCAGCCGAACACGAAGGCCAAGCCGCCGAAGGGCGTCACCATCCCCAGCCAATGGGGTCCGCCGAACGCCATCAGCGCCAGAGAGCCGCTAAACAGGAAGACGCCCAGCGCAAACAGCGCCCGCGTCCCCCGCATGATGCGGAAGCCCGTCCGGTCGAGCGCCGCGAGCGCAAGAAGGGCCAGGCCGTGCAGTCCGGCATAGAGTCCGGCCGTATGCACCCAACCCACGGCCTTGGGGTCTGAAAGCCCGTGGGCGGCGAAGGCGCCCAAGGCCACCGCCAGGGACCCGAAAAACGCGCCGAGCGCCACATCGAACCGCATCGAACGTCCTGTCATCGCTTGCCCCTCCGTCACCGTTGATCTCGCCCGCCGGACGGGCCAACCTGAACGGCGATAACGCTTCAGGGCCCGCCAGAGGCTCCCGCGTTTCGAGGGAGGACTTTACGCATGGCGCTGACCCGCGGCGACGACTATCCGATTCACCAGACGTCCGAGCCGATCGCCTATGGCGGCACCGACCGGAACTTCTACGACCGCTACTTCTTCAACGGTTACCACCCGGCCGAAGGCGAGGACTTCTTCGCCGTCGCCTTTGGCGTCTATCCCCACCTCAACGTCACCGACGGCGCGTTCGTGGTCGTGCGCAACGGGGTGGAGACCGCCCTCCATGTCAGCGGACAGCTCGGCGACCGCATGGACATGGCCTGCGGTCCTCTGCGTATCGAGGTCGTCGAGCCGCTCCATCGGCTGAGGGTCCTCGTCGATTCACCCGACCACGGCCTCAAGGCCGAGGTTGAGTTCGAGAGCCGTTCGGCGCCGATCGAGGAGCCGCGCTTCATCCGCCGCAACGGCACGCGGGCCTTCATGGACTACACCCGCCTGACCCAGAACGGCCGCTACGCCGGCTGGATCGAGCTGGACGGCGAACGGCGCAGCGTCGACGGCTTCGTCGGCACCCGCGACCGGTCCTGGGGCATCCGCCCGGTCGGCGCCCGCGACAGCCAGGAGATCATTCCGGCCCCCAAGCCGCAGTTCTACTGGCTCTGGTCGCCGTCCAGCTTTGAGGCCGGCTCCTTCTTCTTCCACTCCAACGAGGACGCCCTAGGCCGGCCCTGGAACACCCGCGCGGTCTGGGTTCCCGACCAGGCCGACGAGGCGGGCTTCGAGCACCTCAACGGCCAGGCCAGGGTCAACTGGAAGTCAGGCACGCGCCACGCGGTGGACGCGGTCGTCGAGTTGACGGACGACTGGGGCAAGCCCGCGGGCAAGGTCGAGTTCAAGCCGATCTACAATTTCCAGATGATGGGCCTGGGCTACACCCACCCCAAGTGGGGCCACGGCCTGCTCCATGGTCCCCTGGCCGTGGAGCGGGAGGACATCGTCCTGGCCGAGGTCGATCCGACCCTGCCGTTCAACCTGCACGTCCAGGCCTTGAGTGACGTAAGATACACCGACGCCGACGGCGCGGTGCGCAAGGGCAGGGGGGTGCTCGAACAGCTGGTCATGGGGCCGCACCAGCCATCGGGCTTCACCGACATCCTGGACATGGCCAAATGAGCCTCCAGGACCAGCTGGAAGCCTACCTCACCCGCACCGGCGGCAAGCCGGCCAAGGTCCACGACCTGGCCCGCATCCCCGGCGGCGCCAGCCGCGAGACCTACCGCTTCGACATCGAGGTGGACGGCGTTCGCCGCGGCATGATCCTGCGCCGCGACCCCACCGGCAGCCTGATCGACACCGACCGGCGGGTGGAGTTCCTCGCCTTCCGCTCCTTCTTCGACAAGGGCCTGCCAGTGCCCGAGGCGCTGGCCCTGGAGGAGGAGGGGGCCGAACTCGAACGGCCGTTCTTCATCATGGGCCGCATCGACGGCGGCAAGGCCCAGAGCCCCTTCACCCTGCCGCCCTACGGCGACCACGCCGCCGAGATCGGCCGCCAGTTCTTCACCCACCTGGGAACCATCGCCGCCGCCGACCCGGCCAGCTTGCCGATCAGCGAGGCGGCCAAGGCCCCTCCGCTGGACGGCTGCTGGAAGAAGGAGCTCGACTACTGGGAGGGCGTCGTCGACGAGGATGAGGAGCATCCCCAGATGATCGTGCGGGCGGCCATCCGCCGCCTGCGCCGCAACCCCCCGCCGCCGGCCCAGAAGCTGAGCGTCGTCCACGGCGACTACCGGACCGGCAACTTCCTGCATGACGGGCAGGGGAAGATCGTCGCCCTGCTCGATTGGGAGATGGCCCACATCGGCGATCCGCTGGAGGACCTCGGCTGGGCGATCGAGCCCCTGTGGTCCTACAAGGAGACCGACCGGGTCTCCGGCATGGTCCCGCGCGCGGAAGCCATCGCCCTGTGGGAAGCGGCCAGCGGCCTCAAGGTCGACCCCGCCGCCTTCGCCTGGTGGGAGCTGTTCGCCTCGGTCAAGGGCGCCGCCATCTGGATCTCCTCGGCCAAGGAATACCGGGCCGGCGGCCTCAAGGACCCGGTGCTGGGCCTTTCCGGCTGGTACACCGCCCGCCGCCAGGACGAGATCCTCGCCGCCGCCCTCGCCCGCCTGGAGGGCCTGCTGTGACCCCCACCGCTTCCGAACTGCTGCTCGGCAACTTCCTGTCGATGATGGAGCTTCCGCCCCCTGAAGCGATGGGCGAATTCATGCAGGGCAGGGTGGCCGTCACCGGCATGATCTCCCTGCTCTGCGCCCAGGAGGCCGAGCGCGGCGCCGAGGCCCGCCTGTGGGAGAACGGGGCCATCCGCGATCTCCTCGATCGGGGCGGCGCGGCCATCCCCGCCGGCGCAGAGACCGACCGCGATTTCTCGATCGCGGGTCTCGACCGCACCAACGCGATCCTGCGCCGCGCGCTGATAGACCTGCACATCGCGGTCGAAAACGCTGGCGACACCGCCCTCGATCACGCCATCCTGCGATTCTACGTGAAGAGCGCGGACATGCGCAGGCTCGACCTGCCGCCCCTGCCCGCCAGCTAGGGGGACGCATGCTCGATAGGAGCCGAGACTCGGCGGCTGCGGCGCTACGGCGCCTGGAGCCCGGGTCCTTCGTCTATCGCGCGAGCGGGGGTGTGAGCGATGGCGAAGATTAAGCTCGACCGGCAGACGCAGGACAGCCTGGTCCGCCTGCTGCGCGACCATCTGAAGGGCGAGTACGAGTTCGAGATCGGCCAGTTCGAGACCATGGACCTGCTCGACTTCCTCGCCGAGACCCTGGGCCCGATCTACTACAACCAGGGCCTCTACGACGCCCAGGCCCTGATCCGCGCCCGCGCCGACGACATCATCGAGGCGGTGCAGGCGATCGAGAAGCCGGTGAAGCTGTAGCGCCTCCTGTCGTCCTTCGGATGCGCGAGGCGCGATGCGGCGGATCCCATGGTGAAAGCGGAACCGCCTGGACCCGACAAGCCGTCATCGATGGCCGCGTGATCCTCAGAACGCCAGGCGCCTAGCTGACAACTGGATCCTCCGGGCCGCTAGGCGGCGGGAGGATCACAGCCGGCCCGGTCCAAAATGGGAGCGACTCTGCTACGAGCCCTCATGTCCACCCCGCTGCGCCTCGGCCTCTACTACGCGGCCATCTTCATCGGCACCGGCGCCAGCCTGCCCTACATGCCGGTCTGGTTCCGCAGCCAGGGGCTGAGCGGGGCGGAAATCGGGGTAATCCTGGCGGCGCCGGCCCTGGTGAGGATCGTAGTCTCGCCCCTGGCGGCGGTCTGGGCGGACGGGTTCCGGCTGCGGCGGACGCCGTTGGTGCTGCTGGGGATCGTCGCCACCCTGGCCTATGCGGCGCTTGGCCTGACCCACGGCTTCACGGCCTGGCTGCTGGCCTGGACCATCGCCGCCAGCATGCTCGGCACCCTGCCGTCCCTGGCCGACGTCATGGGGCTGCGCCTCTCGCGTCGGGAGGGCTTCTCCTATCCGTTCGCGCGGGGCCTGGGCTCGGTCGCCTTCGTGGCCGGCAACCTGGGGGTCGGCGCCCTGCTGACCATCGCGGCGCCCGACCTGATCCTCTTCTGGACCATCGCCGCCGCCGCCCTGGCCGCCCTGTTCGCCGGCGTCCTGCTGCCGCCCGAGCCGGTGCTCGAAGGCGGCGAGCCGCCGCCGCGCGCCGCCCGTTGGCGCGGCCTCTCGGACCTGGCCCGCAACCGCGGCTTCCTCATCGCCGTGGTCGGCAGCGGGGTGATCCAGGCGACCCACGCCTTCTACTACGGCTTCTCGGCCCTGCTCTGGCGCAAGCAGGGCATCGGCGAGGCCTGGATCGGCGCCCTCTGGGCCGTCGGCGTCGTGCTGGAGGTCGCCTTCATGTGGTTCGGCGATCCCTGGCGCCGACGGGTGCGCCCTGAGATCATGGTCGCCGTCGGCGGGGCGGCCGCCCTGGTCCGATGGACGGCCCTGGCCTTCTCGCCGCCGCTCTGGCTGCTCTTCCCGCTACAGGGCCTGCATTCGATCAGCTTCACCGCCACCTTCCTCGGCTCTCTGGCCCTGATCGAGCGCTACGCTCCGCCGCACGCCGCCTCGGCGGCCCAGACGGTCAGCTCCGCCTGCGCCGGCGGCCTGTTCATCGGCCTCGCCACCCTGGCCTCGGGCTCGCTGTTCGACGCCTTCGGACCCCTCGGCTACCTCGGCATGACCGCCATGACCCTCGGCGGCCTGGCGGTGATCGCGCTGATCATCCGCCGGCCCTGAGCCAAGCGGCCAATGGCCGCATCGGCGCCCTGCTACCTGTCCGAAAGTTCATGTTTGGACATATTGCCAGGCTGCGGAACCCGGCGGATAACCGGGTTATCGGTTTCCGGGGAGGGACACCCCATGCAAGCCATCGTCGAACTGATCGCGGCCGTTGTCATCTGGCTGGCCGTGACCACCCTCAACCAGTTCGGGGTTGAGGTCGACCTGTCGCGCCCGGAGCCGAAAGCCGAACGGGTCATACAGCGCGAATCGGCGCCGGCGGCCGAGGCGGTCTCCCACGACGTTCCGTGCCCGGACGAGGTCGCTCCGCCCGCCCGGACGGACGCCAAGGCGGCCTGAACCGCCCATCCGCGGCCCTTCGCGCGATGAATTCATTGCAAGCCGCTTAACGGCGGCTCCATTCACGTCTAGGTTTCTCCCTGTGCGCGAGGGCTGGGGTCGGGGCCGACGCGCCATCCAGGGTCCGGCCCGCTTCAGGACGACACAAAGCGCATGAAGGCCAAGAAGCGCCCGACGCTCGATTTCACCCGCATCGCGCCGGAAGGGATCGTCCCACGTTTCGAGCCCGCGCCCGATCAGCGCCCGGACGCGCCGTCGATGGCCGAGGCCGACCTCGACATCATCGAGGCGCCGCACGTCGAGATGGCCCCCGAGCCGGAGCCCCGGCAGGCCGCCGTCGCGCCGCCGCAGCCGGAGTCCTTCCTCCGTCCCACCGCCGAACCGCCCTTGCCCCCCGCTCTGATCGCCAAGGCGCCGAGCGTGAAGGAGGCGAGCGGCGTCGGCATCTGGGCGACTGCCTGCGTCGTCTCCGCCCTCTGGGCCGGCGCGCCGATCGCCTATGCCCTCGGCTACCGCCAGGGCGTGGTTCCGCTGCAGTCCGATCCCCTGGCCCTGGCGGTGTTCGCCGGGCTGGCCATCGGGCCGCTGGCGCTGATCTGGTTGCTGGCCGTGGTCGTCCGCCAGAGCCAGAAGCTCAGCGGCGAGATCCGCCGCACGCGCGACCTCGCCACCACCATGGTCGGTCCCGCCGCCCTGGCCGCGGCTGAGAGCGGCTCGGCCGTCGAGACCATCCGCCGCCAGATCGACGACGCGGCCCACGCCGCCAAGGAAGCGCGCGAGACCATGCTCGCCTTGCGCCAGGCCCTGGCCGAGGAGACCGAACGCCTGGCCGAGGCCGCGGCCACCGCCGAGCGCACCTCCCGCGACCTCGCCGCCACCCTCGGCCGGCAGCGCGATTCTCTGGGCGCCCTCAGCGGCGAGCTCGACAGCCGCTCGGCCGCCGTCGCCGACAGCATCTCCATGCAGGCCCGGATGGTGGCCGAGGCCTCCGACCTGGCCGAGACGCAGCTGCGCGAAGCAGAGGCTGCCCTGGCCGCTCGCGCCGCCGACCTGGCCGCGGCCGCGGGCGAGGCCAGCGACGCCGCCCGCGTGGCCGGCGAGGACCTGGCCCGCCAGGTCGCCCGCCTGGAGACCGCCGGGGTCGGGGTCGGCGACCAGATGCGGCTGGTCGAGGCGGGCCTCTCCGAACAACGCGCCTCCCTGGTCACCGTCAGCCACGCCATCCGCGCCGACCAGGAGGACTTCGCCGCCCAGGCCGAGACCCGCGCCGCCCAGCTCAACGAATTCCTGGCCCAGGCGACGATGAGCGCCAACGAACTGGGCGAGGTCGCCGGCAAGAGCGGCGAGGCGCTGCGCAGCCTGATCGGCGAGGCCGCAAGCCAGATGAGCGCCCTTCTGGAGACTGCCGCCTCCGAGCGCGAAGCCCTGACCGGCGAGGCGCAGGGCGCGCTCAGCCTGCTCAGCGACGCGGCCGCCGGCGAGCGCGCCCGGCTGGAGCGCGATCTGCGCGAGGCCGTGGACAGGCTGACCCGCGCCGCCATCGAGGCCCGCGAGGCCGCGGAGGGCCATGCCGGCGCCGCCCAGCACCGGGTCGACCAGCTCAACGAGGCCGCCTTCGCCGCCCACCAGAAGGCCGACGCGGTCTTCCAGGCCCGGCTGGAGGAGGCCCGCGACCTGATCGAGTCCTCCGCCCAGATGGTCGAGCAGGCCGGGGCCCAGACCGCCGCCAGGCTCGAGGAGGGCGCCGCCTCCGCCAAGGCCACCCTGGCCGAGCTGCAGGCCCTGCTGGCCGACCTCGAGGCTCGCACCCGCACCCTGCCGGCCCAGGCCAAGGCCCAGACCGAGGAGGTCAAGGCCGCCGTCGACCGGGGCCTGGGCGACATGATGGAGTCGGCCCGCCGCACGGCCGAGGAGACCCAGGCGATCGACAACGCCTTCCAGGAACGGGTCCGCCGCAACTACGACATGCTGACCGACGCGGTGAAGCTGATGGGCGTGGTCGCCGGCGCCGCCGGCCAGGCGGCCCCCGCCCCGGCCACCCCGCCGCCGGCCCCGCTGCGCAGCCGCGAGATCTCCGGCGAGGCGCCGACGGCCCGCGAGGCGGGCCTGCGCCCCCGCCTGCGCCTCACGCCCACCGCCACGGACGAGGAGTTCCGCAGCGTCTTCGAGGCGGCCGCCGCCCGCGTCCCTGCCGAACCCGAACCGGAAGGCAAGTGGAGCTGGAAGGACCTGCTCTCCAGCATCGATGGCGACGATACCGATGCCGAGGGCCTGGCCGAACGGCTGCTCTCCGAGATCGAGGGCATGGGCATCGACCCCGGCGCCCTGCTGCCCCGCGGCCGGGTCGACGAGATCGCCGCGGCGGTCCAGACCCGCGACTACGGCGGCGCCCGGGAGGTGGTCCGCCGCCTCGCCCCCGCCGCCATTCGCCGCCTGGTCCGACGCCTGTTCTCGGACGCCGCCCTCCGTGGCCAGACCGAGCGCTACCTGCGCCGCTTCACCGGCATGCTGGACGAGGCGGCCGAGCGCGACCGCGGCGGCATGCTGGTCGCCAGCCTGCTCAGCTCCGACGCCGGCCGCGCCTGGTTGCTGCTCGACGCCGCCCACGGCGACCTGGTCTAGATATCCGTGCCGCCGCGCAAGCCGCCTGCTCCCGGTGAGCCAGACACCGGCTTCTCGCGCAAGCGGGCGACGATCAACGACGTCGCCCGCCTGGCCGGCGTTTCCAAGAAGACCGTCAGCCGGGTCATCAACGCCAGTCCTTCCGTGCAGCAGGAAACCCGCGAGCGCATCGAGGCGGTCATCCGGCAGACCGGCTACGTGCCCGACCCCCAGGCCCGAGGCCTGGCTTTCCGCCGCTCCTTCCTGATCGGACTGATCTACGACAACCCCAACCCGCAGTATGTCGTGAACATGCAGCTGGGCCTGCTCGACGCCATGCGCGGCAGCGGCTTCGAGCTCGTCGTCCACCCCTGCGACCGCGCCAGCCCGCCGCTGGTCGAAGACATCCGCAACTTCATCGAGCGCCAGAAGCTCTACGGCGTCGTCCTCACCCCGTCCGTTTCCGAGGACGAGCGCATCGCCGAGATGCTGCGGGAGATCGACTGCGCCTACATCCGCATCGCGTCCGTGGCGCTCGACGCGCCGGGCCGCATGATCGAGACCCAGGACCGGCTCGGCGGGCTGGCCGCCGCCCGTCACCTGGCCGAGCTCGGCCATCGGCGTATCGGTTTCATTTCCGGCGTCGCCACCTTCCGCTCCAGCGCCGAGCGCCGTTCCGGGCTGGAGGAGGGACTGGCGGAGCATGAGCTGACGCTGGACCCGGCCATGGTCGCCGAGGGCGCCTACACCTTCGAGTCCGGACGGGAATGCGCCCGCGGCCTGCTCTCGAAGCCGGACCGACCGACCGCCATCTTCGCCGGCAACGACGAGATGGCCGCCGGCGCCCTGCACGCGGCCCGGGAGCTTGGGCTGAAGGTTCCCGAGGATGTCTCCATCGTCGGCTACGACGACTTCCAGATCGCCAGCCGGGTCTGGCCGCCCCTGACCACCGTCCGCACCCCGACCCGGCGCATCGGCCAGATGGCCGCCGAGAAGCTGATGGGCAGGGAGACGGCCGAGCCGGCCCCGGTGGACCGTATCCCGACGATCGTGGTCCGGCAGTCGAGCGGCCCGCCGCCGCGCTAGGCGCGTCAGGCGAAAATGGCCGCCGGTTTCGCCGACCGACGCGCGACCCCAAACATCAAATCGCTGTTCCACTCTTTCGCGCCGCACACTAGATACGCCGCATGAAGAGCCTGAACGAGATCCGCGCCACCTTCCTCGACTATTTCGGCAAGACCGGCCACGCCGTCATGCCATCGGCCCCGCTCGTGCCGCAGAACGACCCGACCCTGCTGTTCGTCAACGCCGGCATGGTGCCGTTCAAGAACGTCTTCACCGGCGCGGAGACTCCGGCTTCGCCCCGCGCTGCGTCGTCGCAGAAGTGCGTCCGCGCCGGCGGCAAGCACAATGACCTCGACAACGTCGGCTACACCGCCCGCCACCACACCTTTTTCGAGATGCTGGGCAACTTCTCGTTCGGCGAC
>DASPLD010000068.1:0-8409 GCA_035627755.1 Caulobacter sp.
TCGATCTTCTCCTGCTCGGAGGCGGCGATCTTCACCGTGCCGTCGTCCTCGATGTTGATCTTGGCGCCGGTCTTTTCGACGATCTCGCGGATGATCTTGCCGCCCGTGCCGATGATGTCGCGGATCTTGTCCACCGGCACCTTGATCTGCTCGATCTTCGGAGCGAACTCGCCCAGCTCGGCGCGCGGCGCCTCCATGGCCTTGTCCATCTCGTCGAGGATGTGCAGGCGGCCGGCCGAGGCCTGGGCGATCGCCTTGCGCATGATCTCCTCGGTGATGCCTGCGACCTTGATGTCCATCTGCAGGCTGGTGATGCCTTCGCGCGTGCCGGCCACCTTGAAGTCCATGTCGCCCAGGTGATCTTCGTCACCCAGGATGTCGGACAGGATGGCGAACTCGCCCGACGGCTCGAGGATCAGGCCCATGGCGATGCCCGAGACCGGACGGATCAGCGGAACGCCCGCGTCCATCATGGCCAGCGAGGAGCCGCAGACCGTGGCCATCGAGGACGAGCCGTTCGACTCGGTGATCTCCGACACCAGGCGGATGGTGTAGGGGAAGTCTTCCTTGCTCGGCAGCATCGGGCGCAGGGCGCGCCAGGCCAGCTTGCCGTGGCCGATCTCGCGGCGGCCGGGGCTGCCCATCCGACCGGTCTCGCCGACCGAGTAGGGAGGGAAGTTGTAGTGCAGCAGGAAGGATTCCTTGTAGGTGCCTTCCAGGGCGTCGATGAACTGCTCATCGTCGCCGGTGCCCAGGGTGGCCACGACCAGGGCCTGGGTCTCGCCGCGGGTGAACAGGGCCGAGCCGTGGGTGCGCGGCAGGATGCCGACTTCCCCGAGGATCGGGCGAACCGTCCGGACGTCGCGGCCGTCGATGCGCAGGCCGGTGTCGAGGATGGCGCGGCGCACCACGTCGGCTTCCAGTTCCTTGAACACCGCGGCCAGCTTCAGCGGGTCATGGCCGTCCGGATTGGTTTCGCTCTTGCCGAGGGCCGCGATGGCCTTCTTCTTGGCGGCGCCGATCGCTTCGTAGCGGTCCTGCTTCTTCTGGATCTTGTAGCCGGCGATGATGTCCTCGCCGACCAGCGGCTTCATCGCCGCCTTGATGGCGTCGGTGTCTTCCGGCTCGAAGTCGAAGGGGTCCTTGGCGGCGTGCTCGGCCAGGTCGATGATGCCCTGGATGACCGGCTGTATGCCGTCGTGGGCGAACTGGATGCCGCCCAGGACGGTCTCTTCGTCCAGCTCCTGGATTTCCGACTCGACCATCATCACGGCGTCGGCGGTGCCGGCCACGACCAGGTCCATCTTGCTGCCCTTCAGCTCGTCGGCCGTCGGGTTGAGGATGTATCCGCCATCGACGTAGGCGACGCGAGCCGCGGCGATCGGGCCCATGAAGGGGGCGCCGGAAAGCACCAGGGCGGCCGAGGCGGCGACCATGGCGATGATGTCGGGATCGTTCTCGAGGTCATGCTGCAGCACCGTGCAGACGACCTGGACTTCGTTCTTGAAGCCCTTGACGAACAGCGGGCGGATCGGACGGTCGATCAGGCGGGAGACCAGGGTCTCCTTTTCCGACGGACGGCCTTCGCGCTTGAAGAAGCCGCCGGGGATCTTGCCGGCCGCGAAGGTCTTTTCCTGGTAGTTGACGGTCAGGGGGAAGAAGTCCTGGCCGGGCTTCTGGGTCTTGGCGAAGACGGCGGTGGCCAGGACGACGGTTTCGCCCATGGTGGCCAGAACGGCGCCGTCGGCCTGACGGGCGATGCGGCCGGTCTCGAGGGTGATGGACTTGCCGCCCCACTCGATGGTCTTGCGTCGGATTTCAAACATGTGAGTTCTTTCTCTCGTGTCCCGCAGGCGTATTCCTTGCGGGGGCGGACAGGGACGGTGGCCCTAGGGCGTTTCCGGGTATCCTCTCCAGTGTCAGGCCCGATGAGGATGCTGATGACCCTCGGACGAACGTTTGGGGACTGTTTCGTCCCCTCCCCCGCCTCCAGGACCTGAAGGCGGCGGGGGAAATAGCAGCGGGGCGAAACCCTTGGGAGGTTTCGCCCCGGTTGGTGGTTAGCGGCGCAGGCCCAGCTTCTCGATGATGGCCTGGTAGCGACCGGCGTCGGACTTCTTCAGGTGGTCGAGGAGCGAGCGACGCTGGGAAACCAGCTTCAGCAGGCCACGACGGCTGTGGTTGTCCTTCTTGTGGTCCTTGAAGTGCTCGGTCAGGTTGGCGATCCGTTCGGACAGGATGGCCACCTGGACTTCGGCGCTTCCGGTGTCGCCCTCGGAGCGGGCATGTTCGGCGATGAGCGCGCTCTTGCGCTCGGCGGTGATCGACATCGGGCTTTCTCCGCTCAGGTGAGTTGGAAGACCCGCACGGGATTGAGCGATCCCGCGCGCATCTCGGCCAGGGCGACCAGACGTTCCCCTTCCATGGCGCAAACCGTCCGCGAACCGCCCGAGAGCCGTCCGCGCAGGGCTTCCACCTGTCGCGGAAGAAGAACGATCGAGCGTCCCTGAGCCAATCGGAAGGCGTCTTCGGCGGTCACAGCCAGGGCCGGGATGTCGTCCAGCGCGGTTGCGACCGGAAGCAGGGCCTCCGAGAGGGCGGCCTTATGGCTCAAATCTTCCAACTTTTCCAGTGTTATCGCCGAATCTTCCCCGAAGGGTCCGACGCGGGTGCGGCGAAGGCTGCTGACGTGGGCGCAGGCCCCGAGCGCGGCGGCCAGGTCGCGGGCCACGGCGCGGACGTAGGTCCCCTTGCCGCAGTCCATCTCCAACTCGATGTGGTCGGCATCCAGGACCGAGACGATGCGCAGGTCGTGGATGGACACCGTGCGCCCGGCCAGCTCGAAGTCCACCCCGTCGCGGGCGAGGTCGTAGGCCCGCTCGCCGTCGACCTTGATGGCCGAGTAGTTGGGCGGGACCTGGGTCACCTCGCCGATGAACTGCCCCAGCTGCGCCTCGACCTCCTCCCGCGTCGGGCGCAGGTCGGAGGTGGCGGTGGTCTCGCCCTCGCGGTCGAAGCTGGCCGTCGAGCGGCCCCATTCGAGGACGAAGCGGTAGGTCTTGTCGGCGTCGACCAGGAAGCTGACCGTCTTGGTCGCCTCCCCCAGGGCGATCGGCAGGATTCCCGTCGCCAGGGGATCGAGGGTGCCGGCATGCCCCGCCTTCTGGGCGTCGAACAGCCAGCGCACCCTGCCCACCGCCTGGGTGGAGCCCAGGTCGTAGGGTTTGTCGAGGTTCACCCAGCCGCTGACCGCCTGGCCCTTCCGGCGCCGGGCCATCAGTCCCCCCTATCGCTTTCGGGCCCGTCGCTCTCGGGGCGCTTGAGGTCAGCCTGGACCTTGGGGTTGGAGAACAATCGGTCCATCTCGGCGGCGGAATTGAAGCTGTCGTCGTGGATGAACTTCAGGTCGGGGGTGAACTTCATGTCGATCTGACGCGCCAGCCGCCCGCGGAGGAACTTGGTCGCATGGTTCAGGGCCGAGACGATGTCGCCGGTCTTCTGGCCGGTGACCCCGGCGCCCAGCGGCTCGACGAAGCAGATGGCGTGCTTGAGGTCCGGGCTGATCCGGACTTCCGAGACGGTCAGCGAGACGCCCGCCAGGGTCGGGTCGGCGATCTGCTCCTCGCGGAGCACCTCGACCAGGGCGTGGCGGATCAGTTCGCCGGCGCGAAGCTGGCGCTGGCTGGGACCGGTCTCGCGGCCCTTGGCATGACTGTGGCGGCTCATCTCATCCATCCTTGCGACCGGCCGGGGATCGAACCCGGTGCGGCGGGGAGCGCGGCTTCTAAGGCCGATGGCCGCGGAAGTCTAGGCGTCCAGACGCCGGTGGAAGAAGGCGATGGTCTCGGCCTCCGCCTCGGCGGTGGGGCCCGAGCTGGTCAGGTGGACCGTCAGCACCGAGTGGGGGGCGCGGCCCGTGCCCTGCCTGCCGTCCTTCGGATCGATGCGACGCACCTTCATCCGATCCTTGCCGAAGATGTCCTCCAGCATGTCGAGCCGCTGGGGCGGCACGAAGTCGTCACCGTTGAAGCCGAAGGCGAGGGCCGACAGGTCCTCCTCCTCGAACCGCTTCCTGGCGCAGGCGATCTCGGCGGCCGAACAGTCGATCTGGTTCGCCCCCTTCCTGCCGAGCGGCAGCGACGGCTGGCTGAGCACCGGCGCCACCACCGACGGCTCGGTCATCATCGCCAGGGCGAAGCCGCCGGTGAAGCACATGCCCAGCGCCCCCACGCCCCTGCCGCCGCAGTCGGCATGGGCCTTTCGCGCCAGGGCGCGCAGCCAGTCGACGATCGGGCTCGACCGGCCGTTCGCCCAGACGTTGAATTCGCGCCGGACGCAGATGTTCTTCAGAATCTCGCTGATCCCATAGAAGTCGCCGATCGGCTTCCCCGGTTTCCCGAACAGGCTGGGCAGGAAGACGGTGAAGCCGGCGGCGGCGACCTTCTCCCCATAGGCGACGACCTGCGGGTGGAGGCCGGGGATTTCATGGATGACGATGACCGCCGGCCCCGAGCCCTTGCGGAACACCGTCCGCTTCCAGCGCCCGTCGTCGAAGACGGACTCTGTCCAGCTCGCAAGAACGTCCTTGTCGGCCATCATTCGCCCTCCCGGACAACGACGGTAGGCGAAGCGCGTCTCGGGACGCCATCAAAATCCGACGCGAAGCGGGGGAGGACTTGGGAGCCTAGCTGCCCGGCCGGCCGTAGCTCGGCCGGGTCACGGCGGCGCGGGTGTCGCCGCCCTTGGGCTTGGGCATCTGCCATTCGCCGCGCCAGGTGAAGTCCATGGCCGCGCACAGCTTCACGCCCCCAGCCCCGTCGTCCCCGAAGGCGTGCACCCGCAGGGGCTTGCGGTTGTAGACCGCGCCCACCGCCAGCCAGCCCCTGGTCGAGCCGGGGCAGAAGGCCTGGATCATCACCTTGCCCTCGGCCTTGTCGGTGTCGATCTCGTAGAGTTCGCCGCGCCCCGCGTCCTCGCCCATCAGGGCGTCCAGCTGACGGTTCACCGCGCCGTCGCTGGACTTCCTCGGCACCACCCCCACCGGCACGGCGGTGGCCCGCACCGCCAGGATGTTGGTGCGGAAGAACTGCCGGGTGAAGACGAAGGTCAGGCCGGCGCCGGTCAGCCGGCGGGCGTCCGGCGAGGCCGAATCGTAGGTCACCATCCGCTTGTCGGCGGCCTGGGCCGGAGCGGCGGCCAGCAGCGTCGGAAGGAGGGCCGCGAAGGCGGCGAGGTGAAGCTTGGACATCCTGGCTCTCTGCCCCTAGCGGCGTTTGCCGCGCAAGTCTGAAATCTCGCCCTCGAAGCCGGAGAGCTTCCACACCCCGTCGCGCTGGGTGAAGATCAGCACGCAGGGGCCGTTCTTGGTCTTGGTGGCGCAGACCCGGCCGTCGGGCATCCGCTTCAGCGATCCGGCGATGGCCACCTGTCCGGGGATCGGCTGGCCGGGCCTGTAGCCGTACTGGTAGGCCAGGCTGCGGAAGGTCGAGGGCTGGATCAGCGCCTTGTCGGCCGCGTCCGCCAGGTAGGGGGCGGCGAAGGCGCCCAGGGCCCGCATCGCCGGATCGTCGGTCGCCTTCTCGGCCTCGGCCAACAGCTTGGCCTCGATCGAACTCTTCAGCGCCTCGCGGTCGATATGGGCGTTGAAGGTCCGCTTGTCGTTGTCGCGGATGGCGACCAGCAGGGCGTGGACGTCGCCGGCGGCGTCGATCCTGGCGGCCGTGGCGCAGCCCGCCAGGGCGGCGGCGGCGAGAACGGTGAGCGTCAGGGTGCGGATCAGGCGCATCGGATTTCCCCCATAGTCCCGCCTTAAGGCTTTTCCGCGACGCAGGTTCCCAGCCTGCGCGCTGATAGACTTGAGCATAGCATCGGCGATGTGGCGAGCCTCGCTCAGGGCGGCAGCGACTGGTCGCCGAGCAGGATAGACCGGATTATTCAGCCCCGAACGCGAAGGGCGCGGACCTTGCGATCCGCGCCCTCGACTTTTCCGGAATGCGATCCGGTCCGCTACAGCGTCCGGGCCACTTCCTCGACCGTGAAGCACTCGATCTCGTCGCCCTCGCGGATGTCCTGGAAGCCCTGGAAATGCATGCCGCATTCCATGCCGTTGGTGACTTCCGCCACCTCGTCCTTGAACCGCTTGAGGGTCTGCAGGGTGCCCAGCTCCAGGACCACGACGTTCTCGCGGACGATCCGGACCTTGGCGCCCCGGCGGACCACGCCCTCGGTGACGCGGCAGCCGGCGATGCGGCCGACCTTGGAGATGTCGAACACCTGCAGCACCCGGGCGTAGCCCAGGAAGGTTTCCCGCTGGATCGGCGAGAGCATCCCCGACATGACGCCTTTGATATCGTCGATCAGGTCGTAGATGATCGAATAGTACCGAATCTCTACGCCTTCGCGTTCCGCAAGGGCGCGCGCCTGGGCGGAGGCCCGGACGTTGAAGCCGATGATCGGCGCGCCGGCGCCCTTGGCCAGCTGGACGTCGCTTTCGCTGATCGCCCCGGCCCCCTGCAGGATGATCCGGGCGCGGACCTCGTCCGTCCCCAGCTTCTCCAGCGAGCCCGAGATCGCTTCCACCGAGCCCTGTACGTCGCCCTTGATGACCAGCGGCAGTTCGCTGACCTTCTTGGCGGTGAGCTTGGCCATCATGTCGGCCAGCGAGGCGCCGGCCGCGGCGGCGCCGCCGACCTGGGCCTTCTCGCGCTTCACCCGCTGACGGTACTCGGTCAGCTCGCGGGCGCGGGCCTCATTCTCGACGACCGCGAAGGCGTCGCCGGGGATCGGCGCGCCGTCGAGGCCGAGGATCTCGACCGGGGTCGAGGGGCCGGCTTCGGCGAGCTGTTCGCCGCGCTCGTTGAGCAGGGCGCGGACGCGGCCGTAGTTGGCCCCGGCCACGACGATGTCGCCCTTCTTCAGGGCGCCGCGCTTGACCAGCACGGTGGAGACCGCGCCGCGGCCCTTGTCGAGCTTGGCCTCGATGACCACGCCCTCGGCCGTGCGGTCGGGGTTGGCCTTGAGGTCGAGCAGCTCGGCCTGGATCAGGATGTTGTCGATCAGGTTGTCGAGGCCCGCCTTGGTCTTGGCCGAGACCTCGACCAGCTGGGTCTCGCCGCCGAGGCTTTCGACGACGATCTCGTGCTGCAGCAGCTCGTTGATCACCCGGGTCGGATCGGCGTCGGGCTTGTCCATCTTGTTGACCGCGACGATCAGGGGAACCCCGGCCGCCTTGGCGTGCTGGATGGCCTCGATGGTCTGGGGCATGACCCCGTCGTCCGCCGCCACCACCAGCACCACGATGTCGGTGATGTTAGCGCCGCGGGCCCGCATGGCGCTGAACGCGGCGTGGCCGGGGGTGTCGAGGAAGGTCACGCGCTGGCCATCGGCCAGGCGCACCTGGTAGGCGCCGATGTGCTGGGTGATGCCGCCGGCCTCGCCCGAGGCGACGTCGGTGGTCCGCAGGGCGTCGAGCAGGCTGGTCTTGCCGTGGTCGACGTGGCCCATGATGGTCACCACCGGGGGCCGCGGCTCCAGGTGGTCGTCGACGTCCTCGGCGGCCAGGAAGCCCTCTTCGACGTCCGATTCGGAGACGCGACGGACGGTGTGGCCGAACTCGGTGGCCACCAGCTCTGCGGTATCGCTGTCGATGACGTCGTTGATCTTCAGCATCACGCCCTGACGCATCAGGAACTTGATGATGTCGACGCCGCGCACGGCCATCCGGTTGGACAGCTCCTGCACGGTGATCACGTCGGGGATGACCACCTCGCGGGCCGTGCGGGCCTGCTCGGCGGCGCCGCCACGGCGCTTTTCCTTCTCGCGTTCGCGGGCCCGGCGGACCGAGGCCAAGGAACGCATGCGTTCCACCGCGCCCTCGTCGTCACCGGCCACGGCCTGGATGGTCAGGCGGCCTTCGCGGCGCTTGGGCTCGCCCTTGGTGCGGGAGACCGCCTTGCCGGGGCCGGCGCCCTTGCGCCGATCGTCGTCCTCGTCGGGACGGCGGTCGAGCACCGCGCCGCCGGGCCGGGGGGCCGAGCGGGTGGCGCGCTGGATCTCGGGCGTGGCCGGAGCATTGGCGGCCACGCCGGCGCCGGGCCGGGGCCCGCGGGGGGCGCCGGGGCGCGGCGGGGCCGGACGGGGCGCCAGGGCCGAGTAGCGGACCGTCTCGCCGGCGCGGGGCGGACGGGCGTCGCCGCCGCGGTCCGCGCCACGGGGGGCGTCGCCGCGCGGGCGGTCCCCGTCGGGGCGGGGGCCGCGCTGGCCGTAGCCGCCGGCGTCTGGACGCGGGGCGCGCTGGTTGAAGCTGGTGGCGTCGACCCGCGGCGTGCGCTGGTTGAAGTTCCCGCCGGCCGGCCGGTCGGGTCGGTAGGTGGTGGTGCTGGGCCGGTCGTCACGGCGGTCGCGCGACGG
>DASPLD010000069.1:0-8000 GCA_035627755.1 Caulobacter sp.
GGACTCTCAGGAGCGAGGGCTTCCACTTCCGCAGGCAGGCGCCCTTCCATGGGTACTTTCCCGATTTCGTGTGCCTGCGCAGGAGGCTCGTCATCGAACTGGATGGGTCCAGTCACGGAACCGACGAGCAGCAGCGTCACGATGCTGTTCGGGCCGAAGTCCTGGAGCCAGAGGGATTCATGGTTCTCAGGATTCAGAACCGAACGATGGACGAGCACATGCCGAGCGTTGTGGACGCGATCTACGGCGCTCTGAGGGATCGTCCCCAGGTCTGGTGACCCACTGCCCCACCCGACGCGCGCACCGCGCGTCTGCCCTCCCCATTCGGGGAGGAATGGGAAAGGGCGTGCCGCCTACTTCGGCGCCCGCTTCGCCAGGATCCGCTGCAGGGTCCGCCGGTGCATCGACAGCCGCCTCGCCGTCTCCGAGACGTTGTGGTTGCAGAGCTCGTAGACCCGCTGGATGTGCTCCCACCTCACCCGGTCGGCGCTCATCGGCTTCTCCGGCGGACTGGGGCTCTCGCCGGCCTGGGCCATCAGGGCGCGGACCACGTCATCGGCGTCGGCGGGCTTGGCCAGGTAGTCGATGGCGCCGGCCTTCACCGCCGCCACCGCCGTGGCGATGTTGCCGTAGCCGGTCAGCATCACGACCCGGGCTTCCGGCCGCACGTCGCGGATGGTTTCCACCGCCTTCAGTCCCGAACCGTCGTCGAGCTTCAGGTCGATCACCGCGAAGGCCGGCGGGCTGGACCGGACGCTGGCGACCGCCTCGGCGACGCTGCCGGCCAGGGTGACCTCGAACCCGCGCTGTTCCAGCGCCCGGCCGAGCCGGGTCCGCAGCGGGGCGTCGTCGTCGAGCACCAGCAGGCTCCGGTCGTCAAGGGCGGCGATGGTCTCGGAAACGTCCGTCATGGTTGCAGAGCCTCTCCCACCAATCCGATTCGAACATCCATACCCGATATAGGCCGTAACTTTGCACTGGGCGAGCAGCGTTCAACCTGCCGTTCCGTTCCCCAGGCCGTCCTCGGCCGCCACCAGGGCGTCACGCGGCCAGCGCACGGTGACCACCGCGCCGCCGGCCTTGCCATTGCGGAACGTCACCACCCCACCCGTCCGTTCCATCAGCGTCTTGGAGATGAAGAAGCCCAGCCCCATGCCGATGTGGCCGCTGCGCGATCCCTCCGCCCCCGGACGGCTGGTGACATAGGGCTCGCCCAGCTTGGCGAGGATGTCCGGCGCAAAGCCCGGGCCGTCGTCCTTGACCTCCAGGGTGATCGTGCGCGGGTCGAACCGGGCGGTGACCAGGACCTCCGACCGGGCGAAGTCGACGGCGTTTTCCACAAAACTGGTCAGGGCGTGCAGCACCTCGGGCAGGCGGCGCACGTCCGGCGGGTCCTCGCCGCGCGGCCCGCTGATCACCGCTTCCACGCGCACCTCGGCGTCCTTGGTATGGGGCGCGATGGCCTCCTCGACCAGCTGGCCCAGGCTCATGTGGCCATGGACCTCGTCGGCGGCGTCGGGGTCGGCCGTCAGCCGGCGCAGGATCTCGCGACATCGCTCGGCCTGGCTGACCAGCAGGTCGGCGTCCTCCTTCAATGCCGTGCCCTCGGCGGCGCCGCGGGCCATCTCCTTGGCGACGATGGAAATGGTGGCCAGCGGCGTGCCCAGCTCATGGGCGGCGGCCGCCGCCAGGGCGCCGAGGGCGGAAAGCCGCTGCTCCCGGGCCAGCACGGCGTTCGTGGTGTCGAGCGCCAGTTCCATGCGGGCCGCCTCGCTGGCCGCCTGCCAGGCGTAGCCCGCGCAGAAGGCGATGCCGAGGATGCGGCTGATCACATTGCCGATCCGGTTGACCAGGGGAATCTCGCGGGTGACGGCGTCGGCGCTCGGCAGCGGCAGGGAGGTCATCGACAGCAGCACGATGCAGACGATGGCCAGGACGGCGATGCCCAGCACATGGCGCAGCGGCAGGGTGGCGGCCGCGAGCACCACCGGGGCGATGATCAGGACCGAGAAGGGATTGATCGCCCCGCCGGTCAGATAGAGCATCCCCGACAGCTGCAGGATGTCGAAGGCGAGCTGGGCCGTGGCCTCCCAGTCGGCGGCCTGGCGCTGGCCGGTCGAGGACGCCAGCCAGACCAGGACATTCATCCAGGCGGCCAGGGCGATCAGGGTCAGGCAGGCGCCGAGCGGCAGGGGAAAGCGTAGCACCCCCGCCACGAAAGCGACCGTCGCCAGCTGTCCGAACACCGCCAGCCAGCGGACGAACACCAGGGTCCGGATGCGCAGCCGCGCCCGTCTGGAATCGCGCAGGCCCAACCAGGGCCGGGCCGGTTGCGCCTCGTCCTCGCCCGGCCTATCGAAGCCGCGCTGGGCGGCGTCGTTCGCCGCGGAGAGAGGCGACTGCATCGTCATGACGGCACCATCACCCCAAAAAGAGCCCAACGCCAGTCCGGGGGCGGTCGATCCTGCCCGGACCCGGATCCGGCTGATCCTGTGGGCCATGGTCGTGGTCGGACTGCTGGTCACCGGGGCCCTGGCGCTCAACGCCGGGGTGTTCCGTGACAAGCCCCAGATCGCCTCGGTCGGCGGCCCCTTCGACCTGGTCGACCAGACGGGCCGGCCGGTCAGCGAAAAGGCGCTGAACGGCCAGTGGAACATGGTCTTCTTCGGCTTCACCTACTGCCCCGACATCTGCCCGGGCACCCTGCAGGCGCTGATCCGCGCCAAGGACCAGCTGGGGACCAAGGGCCAGGACGTGCGGATCGTGTTCATCTCCGTCGACCCGGCGCGCGACCGGCCGGCGGCGATCGCCGAGTGGCTGGACGCCAACGGCGCCCCGGCCGGCACGCTCGGCCTGACCGGGACCCAGGCCGAGGTCGACCGGGTCGTGAAGGCCTACCGGGCGGTGGCCAGGAAGGTGGGCGAGGGTCCCGACTACACGATGGACCATTCGACGGTCGTCTATCTGATGGACCCGCGCGGCCGGTTCGTGCGGCCCCTGCCCTACAACCTGCCCGACGAGATCGTCACCCAGGTGACGGCGGCCAAGCGGGGCGATTGACGGCGCGGTCCCCCCGGACCTGTGGATCGTCCTGCAAGAAGGGCGCCGCTTAAGCGCCCTGTTAACCAACCCGGACCAAAGCTGCGGTTTCCTACAACGCGGCTCGGGAGGGCTGATCTTTGTCGCTCGGTCCGAGACTGGAGCTCCGGCAGGGGCAGGGGCTGGTCATCACGCCCCAGCTGCAGCAGGCCATCAAGCTGCTGCAGCTCAGCAACCTGGAGCTGGAGGCCTTTGTCGAGGCCGAGCTGGAACGCAACCCGCTGCTGCAGCGCGACGCCGCCGAGCCCGAGCGCGAGGAGGACGGCCCCAAGGTCGACCGCAGCGAGGCGGCCGCCGACGAGATGCCCGACGTGGCCGCCACGGCGGACATGGACGGCGGCCAGGACGATTCCAGTCCCGGAGAACGGGATGGCGGGGAGGCGGCCGACGCCGGCGGCCAGATCGACTGGTCCCGCGCCGGCAAGGGCGGCGGCTTCGAGAGCGAGGACGACTTCGAAGGCCGGCTGACCCGCGAGAAGACCCTGGCCGAACACCTGCACGACCAGCTCAGCGTCGCCGGCCTCTCGGAGGCCGAGCGCGGCGTGGCGGCGGTGCTGATCGACGCGGTCGACGAGGGCGGTTACCTGCGCGCCGACCTGCATGAGATCGGCGAGCGGCTGGGCTGCGGCCAGGCCTTCGTTGAGGGGGTGCTCGCGGTCCTCCACGGCTTCGAGCCGACCGGGGTGATGGCCCGCGACGTGCGCGAGTGCCTGGCGCTCCAGCTGCGCGAGCGGGACCGGCTGGACCCGGCCATGGCCGCCCTGCTCGACAACCTCGACCTGCTGGCCCGGCGCGACATGGCCGCCCTGCGCAAGGCCTGCGGCGTCGACGAGGAGGACCTGCGCGACATGCTGGCCGAGCTGAAGGCGCTGACGCCTAGGCCCGGCGCCGCGTTCGGCGGCGAGCCGGCTCACCCCGTCTCTCCCGATGTGTTCGTGCGCGAGGGGCCGGGCGGGCTGTGGCACGTCGAACTCAACACCGACACCCTGCCCCGGGTGCTGATCGACCAGCGTTACCACGCACGGGTCTCGGGCGGCGCCCGCACCGAGGCCGACAAGGCCTTCCTCAGCGACTGCCTGGCCAACGCCAGCTGGCTGGTCCGCAGCCTCGATCAGCGGGCCCGGACGATCCTCAAGGTCTCCAGCGAGATCGTCCGCCAGCAGGATGGCTTCCTGGCCTACGGGGTGCAGCACCTGCGCCCGCTGAACCTGAAGACGGTGGCCGACGCCATCGGCATGCACGAGAGCACCGTCAGCCGGGTGACCTCCAACAAGTACATCGCCACCCCGCGCGGGCTGTTCGAGCTGAAGTTCTTCTTCACCAGCGCCATCGCCTCGGCCGACGGCGGCGAGGCCCATTCGGCCGAGAGCGTGCGCCACCGCATCCGCCAGCTGATCGAGGCCGAGAAGACCGAGACCGAGGTCCACTCCGACGACACCATCGTCGAAATCCTCAAGGAAGCCGGCGTCGACATCGCCCGCCGCACCGTCGCTAAGTACCGCGAGGCGATGCGGATTCCGTCCTCGGTGGAACGGCGGCGGATGTTGCGGGCGTCGGTGTAGCCTCCGTCGCGGAGGCGGCTTGCACCTCATCGCCGGATGGCGCGTTCTGCCGCCATGGACGCCAACGAGCGCACGCTCCCCCTTTCCAACGTCATGGCGGAGATCGCGCGCGATCCCGACCCGACCGTGACCCTGGGGGAGATCATCCACCGGCTGGGCCACCGCGCCTTCGGGGCGATGTTCTTCGTCTTCGCCGCGCCCAACTGGCTGCCGATGCCCCCGGGGGCCTCGACCTTCCTGGGCTTTCCGCTGGTGCTGCTCTCGCCGCAGATGCTGTTCGGGGTGCGCGGGCCGTGGCTGCCGAACTTCATCGACGAGCGGCCGATCAACCGCGAGACCATGGCCCAGGCCTTCCACAGGCTGATCCCCTGGCTGCAGCGGATCGAAAAGGTCTCCAAGCCGCGGCTGACCTTCCTGTTCGGCCCGGTCGGCGACCGGGTCATCGCGCTCGCCTGCTTCCTGCTGTCCCTGGTGCTGATCCTGCCGATCCCGTTCGGCAACATGGCGCCGGCCGCCGCCATCGCCCTGTTCGGCCTGGCCATGCTGCAGCGCGACGGGGCCCTGGCCCTGGTCGCCTACGCCATCACCGGAGCCAGCGGCTGGCTTCTGTTCATCGGCGGGCGGGTCGCCATCGCCGCGGTCGAGAAGCTGATCGCCATGCTCGACCGGCTGATGGGCTGACCTCACAAAAGGGGGAGGTCGGCGCCGTTTCCTTGACACCTTCCGGGGGTGGGCGCGTTGTAGCCCCATGCAAATCCAAGTCGCTGGCAAGCAAGTCGACGTCGGGGCTTCCTTGCGGGACCGCATTACCGACGATCTCTCCACAGGCATCGGCAAGTACTTCGACCGCGGCGGCGTGGCCGACGTGACCGTCAGTCGCGCCGGCCATGGTTTTCGCGTCGACTGCCGGGTCGACCTGGCCTCGGGCCAACGGCTGCAGAGCCATGGCATGGGCGGGGACGCCCACGCGGCCTTCACAGACGCGCTCGGCAAGATCGAGACCCGCGTGCGCCGATACAAGAAGCGGCTCAAGGACCACAGTCCGGCGGCCAGCGCCAAGCAGGAGGAGCGCAACTTCGGAGTCTACACCACCCTGCGCTCGCCCGAGGACGCCGAGGACGACCAGACCTGGGACGAGGAAGAACCGGCGGCGAACGGCCCACCGAGCGCCATGGTCATTGCCGAAAATGACACCGAGGTGAAAACTTTGACCGTTTCGGGGGCGGTAATGGAACTGGACTTGACTGAATCGCAAACAATTGTGTTTAGGAACGCCGCCCACGGGGGGCTGTCCGTCGTCTACCGACGGGCCGATGGCAATATCGGCTGGATCGATCCCGAGCGCACTCGTTCCAACGGCGGGGGCGGCCGGGGCGGTTCGGGCGCCAGGGGGTAGGATCCCCGCAGGGCGCCGGCCTGTCCGTTCGCCCGTTCGGCTCCACCCCTTGAAGGTTCCCGGTAAGTCTCCGCACATGGCCATTCGCGACATTCTGGACCCCCGCGCCATCGCCCCCCGGGCGAGCGGCGGGACCAAGCGCCAGGTTCTCTCGATCATCGGCGACGTCGCCGCGCGCACCCTCGGCCTCGATTCCGAAACCGTGCTCGACGCCCTGCTGGAGCGGGAAGCGGCCGGCTCGACCGGGGTCGGCGGCGGCGTCGCGGTGCCGCATGCCCGCATCGAGGGCCTGGACCGCATGCGGGCCGTCTTCGTCCGCCTCGAGACGCCCATCCCCTTCGAGGCCCAGGACGGCCAGCCGGTCGACCTGCTGTTCGCCCTGCTGGCCCCGGCCGACACGGAGGCCGACAGCAGCCACCTGCGGGCCCTGGCCAAGGTTTCCCGGCTGATGCGACGGGCCGAACTGCGCGCCCAGTTGCGCCAGGCCCGGTCGGCCGAGGCCATCCTCGCCCTGCTGGAACGCGAGGCGCAGCCTTCGGCGGCCTAGGGCCTCGCTTGGGGGCGGTCTGCCCCGATGAAGTTCCAGATGGCGTTCATTTCCGCGTCGGTGGTCAGGCCGTTGTGATCGACCCCCTCCATGCGCAGAAAGCGTTTGGGGGGCGGAGCGGCTTCGTAAAGGGCTTGGCCCAAAGCGAAGGGAATGGTCTGGTCGCGATCGCCGTGAACAATCATCACCGGCATGCGGACCTGGCCGATCAGGGATCGGCTATCGAACTTGTCATGCATCAGCCAGTCGACAGGCGCCCAGGCGAAGTGCGGCCGGGCGACATCGACGGCGCTGGTGTAGGGCGCTTCAAGAATCAGCGCGCGGCCGGGCTTGCGGGTCGCCAGGCGAACCGCCACCCCGGTTCCGAGGCTGAAGCCGTTGATCACGATCCGGTCGGCCGGATAGCGGGCTGCTAGCCAGCCATATGCCGCCTCGGCGTCGAGCGTCAGGCCTTTCTCGCTGGGACTGCCGGTCGATCCGCTAAAGCCCCGATAGCCGACGGCGAGGAACCCGGCGCCGCGCTCCGACCAAAGCCGGTAACGCCAGTCATAGACCCCAAGGCCAAGCGCGTTGCCTGGGAAGAACAGGAAAACCGGCTGATCCACTTCGGGCGGCAGGTACCAGGCGACCAGGGTTTCGCCGTCGGCAGTCCTCAGGCTGACCTGCTGGATCGCGGGGCCGTCCGGATCGATGACCTGCGGTTTGGGGTCGGGATAGTAGAGGTAGCGGCGCTGGTTGGCGTAGATGTAGCCGATGCCAAACGCATAGATCGCTACCAGCATCAGGGTGACGATCACCGTCGCCTTCACCAGCGACCGGTTCAGCCTCCATCCGGCCATCGAGCTACAGCCCCTTGAGGATCCCCTCGACCATCTTCTTGGCGTCGCCGAACAGCATCATGGTGTTGTCGCGGAAGAAGAGCTCGTTCTCGACCCCGGCGTAGCCCGAGGACATGCCGCGCTTCACGAACAGCACGGTGCGGGCCTTCTCCACGTCCAGGATCGGCATGCCGTAGATGGCGCTGGTCGGGTCGGTCTTGGCGGCCGGGTTGGTGACGTCGTTGGCCCCGATCACGAAGGCGACGTCGGCGGTGGAGAACTCGCTGTTGATGTCCTCCAGCTCGAACACCTCGTCGTAGGGGACGTTGGCCTCGGCCAGCAGCACGTTCATGTGGCCCGGCATGCGGCCGGCGACCGGGTGGATGGCGAACTTCACCCGCACGCCCTCCGCCTTGAGCAGGTCGGTCATCTCGCGAAGAATGTGCTGGGCCTGGGCCACGGCCATGCCGTAGCCGGGGACGATGATGACCTTCGAGGCGTTCTTCATCAGGAAGGCCGCGTCGTCGGCGCCGCCCTGCTTGACGGGGCGGGTCTCGGCCTTGCGGTCGCCGCCGGCG
>DASPLD010000070.1:0-4849 GCA_035627755.1 Caulobacter sp.
TTGGAGGTCACTTCCGGGATCGAGGCCACCAGCCAGGACACGCCGGTGTAGGTGTTCAGCTGGAAGTCCTCGAAGGTCTGGTGGAAGATCGCCCCGTTGAGGATCAGGCTGTTGCCGAGGATGTTCGACTTCATCCCCAGCTCGTAGGCCTCGACGGTCTCCGCCGGGAAGCTGGTGTCCGGGTCGATGACGCCCAGCGAGATCCGCGAGCGGTCGAGGTTGAAGCCGCCCGACTTGTGGCTCGAGGCGTAGGAGCCGTAGACCATGACGTTTTCGTTGAAGCGGTAGGTCAGTTTCAGCGTGCCGCCCAGCCGCTCTTCCTCGCGGCTTTGGGTGGTGACCACGTTGTTGAACGCCGGGTCGGTGTGCGGCGCGCAGATGGCGCTGCGGGCGGCGGCCGGGATCGGGTTGACCAGGGCGGCCGAGCAGGCGGCGGCCGGCGCGGTGTTGGTGTAGTGCGACCGGACGTCCTTCTCGTCCATGGTGTAGCGCAGGCCCACGGTGACGTCGAAGCTGTCGGTCACATGCCAGGTGTTGTTGGTGAACAGCGCCCAGCCGGTCGAGCTGTGGTCGTGGCGGTCGTAGGGCCCCTCGCCGGCCGGGAAGTTGGTCCCGAACGGGCGACCGGTCAGCAGGGACACCGTCGCCGGATTGGCCCCGCCGGACAGCAGCAGGCCGAAGTAGGTCTCATAGGCCGTGCCGAAGGCGGTGAAGGCCGAGGTGTTGAGCTGTTCGTCGGAGAAGTAGACCCCGCCCAGCCAGTCGACCGGACCGGTGGTCCCCGCCGCCCTCAGTTCCTGGCTGAACACCTTGATCTGGCTGTAGGTCCGGCCGTCGGCCGGCCGGTACCAGATGTCGGCGCTGGAATAGTCGATGTCCGAGCCCTGGTTGGCCTTCCAGTCGCGATAGGCGGTGATCGAGGTGATGGCGATGTCCGGCGTGATGTCCCAGTCGGCCTGCAGGGAGACGCCCTGGTCGGTGATCTCCTGGACCATCTCGCGGTTGGCGTAGGCGGTGCGGCGCCAGGGGTCGGCCGGGCGCATCGTGCCCTCGTCGGCGGCCAGGGCGTCGATCAGGGCGCCGGTCGGTCCGACGAAGGTGGTGACGTTGACGCAGCAGTGCTCGTCCCGCTGGGTGTAGTCCGCCATCGCCTTGATGGAGAGGTCGTCGTTGGGAAGGAACAGCAGCTGGCCGCGGACCGTCCAGAAGTTCTGGTCGGCGTCCTCCTTCAGGGTGCGGGGGCCGGCGCCGGTCCGCACGTTGTAGAAGCCCTCGCGCTCGCGGGCGGCGACGTAGAGCCTGCCGGCCAGCTGGTCGCCGGCGATCGGGCCGGTGACCGAGGCCGAGACGCCCTTGGCGCCGTAGTTGCCGGCGGTCAGCTCGCCGTTGAAGCCGAACTCGAACGACGGCTCCTTGGTGAGGACGTTGATGACCCCGGCCGAGGTGTTCTTGCCGAACAGGGTGCCTTGCGGGCCCTTGAGGACCTCCACCCGCTCCAGCTCGCCGAGATCGCCGAAGGCCACCCCGCTGCGGGCGCGGTAGACACCGTCGACCACGGTGCCGACGCTGGACTCCAGGCCCGGATTGTCGCCGATGGTGCCGACGCCGCGGATGCGGATCGAGGTCTGCGCCTCGCTGGTCGAGGAGGTGACGTTCAGGCCGGGGGTCAGGATCTGGAGGTCCTTCACGTCGCGGACGCCGGCGTCCTCCAGCTGCTGGCCGCTGACCACGGTGACCACGATCGGCACGTCCTGCAGGTTCTCCTCGCGCTTCTGCGCGGTGACGATCAGGACATCGACCTCCTGCGGCTCGGACGCCGCCGGCTCGTCCTGGGCCAGGGCCGGGGCCGCCATCAGGCAGGCCATGGCGATCACGGCGCCCGACGGCGCCCACTTCCACTGAGACATCTTCCCTCCCGCCGCCTTGCGCGGTTGTTTTCTTTGACGCTGCCGTAAACGTGAGGCAGCCGTCCGAGCCATAGCGTCGGGAGCCGCTCCGACAAGCTAGCGGAAGTGATAGGGTGGCTGAGACGACTGCCGTTGTCTGGCGACGTCGAGCCGACTATGACACCGGTATCATCGCCTGGAGCTCCCGTGCCCAAGCCGCTACGCCTGCACCCCGATCGCCTGTTCCCGGCGGATACCGACACCCGAGCCGTCGCCCGCCGGCTCTATCGCGAGGTCAGGGACCTGCCGATCGTCAGTCCGCACGGCCACACCGACCCGGCCTGGTTCGCGACCGACGAAGCCTTCGCCAATCCGGCGGAGCTGCTGATCACCCCCGACCACTATGTGTTCCGCATGCTGTTCAGCCAGGGCGTGGCGATGGAGGACCTCGGCGTGCCCCGCGCCGACGGCGGGCCGGTGGAGACAGACCCCCGCGCCATCTGGCGGCGGTTCGCCGAGAACTACCACCTCTTTCACGGCACGCCCTCGCGGATCTGGCACGACTGGGTTTATGCCGAGGCGTTCGGGATCGAGGTGCGCCTCTCCGCCGAGACCGCCGACCACTACTTCGACCTCATCGACGCGGCCCTGAAGACCCCCGCCTTCCGCCCCCGCGCCCTGTTCGAGCGGTTCGGCCTGGAGGTGCTGGCCACCACCGAGAGCCCGCTCGACCCCCTCGACCACCACCGGGCGATCCAGGCCTCGGGCTGGGGCGGCCGGGTGGTCACCGCCTTCCGCCCAGACCCCGTGCTCGATCCCGACTACGAGGGTTTCCGCGGCAACCTGGTCGAGCTTGGCCGCCTTACCGGCGAGGACGCCCTGTCCTATGCCGGCTACCTGCGCGCCCTGGAGAACCGCCGGGCCTATTTCCGCCAGTTCGGCGCCACCTCCACCGACCACGGACACCCCACCGCCTTCACCGCCGACCTCTCCCGCGCCGAGGCCGAGGCCCTGTTCGGCGTCGTCTCCTCCGGCGACTGCACACCCCAGGAGGCGGAGCTGTTCCGCGGCCACATGCTGGTGGAGATGGCCCGGATGAGCCTGGAGGATGGCATGGTCATGCAGATCCACCCGGGCAGTTTCCGCAACCACAACGCCGCCCTCTTCGCCCGCTTCGGCCGCGACAAGGGCGCCGACATCCCGACGCGGACGGACTACGTGCGGGCCCTCAAGCCCCTGCTCGACCGCTACGGCTCGGAACCCGCCCTGTCGGTCATCGTCTTCACCCTCGACGAGACCAGCTACAGCCGCGAACTGGCCCCCCTGGCCGGCCACTACCCGGCCCTGAAGCTCGGCCCCGCCTGGTGGTTCCACGACAGCCCCGAGGGCATGCGCCGCTTCCGTGAGCAGACCACCGAGACGGCCGGATTCTACAACACCGTCGGCTTCAACGACGACACCCGCGCCTTCCTGTCGATCCCGGCTCGCCACGACGTGGCCCGCCGCATGGACTGCGGCTTCCTGGCCAGGCTGGTCGTGGAGCACCGGCTGGAGGAGGACGAGGCGGCCCAGGTCGCCCGGGACCTGGCCTACAACCTGGTCAAGGCGGCCTACCGGCTGTGACCGCGCGGCTGTCGCCCGCTGCCCTGGAATCGCTTCCGGCAGATGTCGCCCGGCCGGCCTACGACCGCTCGGCCGCCGGGGCCGGGGTTGTCCACCTGGGCATCGGCGCCTTCCACCGGGCCCACCAGGCGGTGGTGTTCGACGACCTGCTGGCCGCTGGCGATCCGCGCTGGATGGTCCGCGCCGCCTCCCTGCGTTCTCCCGACGTCCGCGACCAGCTCGCGCCGCAGGACGGGCTCTATACCCTCGTCGAGCGGGACGGCGCGGGCGAGCGGCTGCGGGTGATCGGCGCCGTGCGCGAGGTGCTGGTCGCTCCCGAAGACGCGGCCGCCCTCGTCGAGGCCTTGGCCGCCGCCCACCTCGTCACCCTGACGGTGACCGAGAAGGGCTATCATCTCGACCCCGCCTCGGGCGCCCTGCGCGAGGACGAGCCCGAGATCGTCGCCGAGGCGGCGGGCGGGATCCCGACGACCGCCCCTGGCTTCCTGGTCGCGGCCCTTGCGTTGCGCCGCGAGCGAGGCCTGGCGCCCTTCACCGCCCTCTCCTGCGACAACCTCCCGGCCAACGGTCGCCGGCTGGAGGCCGCCGTCCTGGCCCTCGCCGGGCGCCGCGATCCGGCCCTCTCCGACTGGATCGCCCGCCACGGCGCCTTCCCGGTCTCGATGGTCGACCGCATCGTCCCGGCCACCACTGCCGCCGACATCGACGCCCTCCAGGCTCGGACCCGCCTGCGCGACGAGGCGATGGTCAAGGCCGAGCCCTTCACCCAATGGGTCATCGAGGACCGCTTCGCCGGCGAGCGGCCGGACTTCGCCGCGGCGGGGGTCCAGCTGACCGTCGACGTCGCCCCCTGGGAGGAGGCCAAGCTGCGCCTGCTCAACGGCGCCCACTCGGCCCTCGCCTATCTCGGCGCCCTGGCCGGCCATGAGACCATGGACGCCGTCATCGCCCAGCCGGCCTTCGCCGCCTTCGCCGAACGCCTGTGGGACGAGGCCGCCGCGACGCTCCGCCCGCCGCCGGGGCTGGACCTCGCCGCCTATCGCCGGGCGCTGGCCGGCCGCTTCGCCAATCCGGCCCTGGCCCACCGCACCCGCCAGATCGCCATGGACGGCTCCCAGAAGCTGCCCCAGCGCCTGCTCGCCAGCATCGCCGCCCGGCTGGGCCAGGGTCAGTCCATCGACGCGCTCGCGCTGGCGGTCGCCGGCTGGATGCGTTGGCAGGCCGGCCGCGACGAGGCCGGCCGGACATTCGTGGTCGACGATCCCCTCGCCGCCCGCACCTTCGGCCCCGCGCAGTCGCCCGACCCGGCCGAGGCGGTCGACGGCCTGCTGGCCCTCGAC
>DASPLD010000071.1:0-8350 GCA_035627755.1 Caulobacter sp.
TGCAGGCTGACGGCTCTTGGCGGCCGTTGGTTATCGCTGATTACCATAAGGAAGCTGGACCTTTCGGGCCAGCCCTATCCAGCCGTCGCCGCCTTGGCGCCGGCCTCGACGCGCGCCCGGTCCATCAGGCGCAGGGTGGAACTGGCCTTGGCCAGGACGCGGCCCTCGGGGGTCACCAGCCGCCCTTCGCAGAAGCAGGTGGAGCGGCCGTCCCGCTCGATCCAGGCCTCCGCGATCACCGGGCCCGGTCGGGTGGGTTCGAAGAAGCTGACCTTGAGCTCCAGCGACATCGGCACGATGCCCTCGCCGGCCTTGGCGATGACCGCATGGGCCATGGCCGCATCGATCCAGCCGGTGATGAAACCGCCCTGGACCACCCCGCCGGAGTGGCACATGTGCGGGCCCGCCTCGTATTCCAGCCTGGCGCGGCCCTCGGGGTTCATCTCGAGGCGCCGGACCAGGCCCAGGGTCTGGCTGAGGCCATCCTCGACGGGGGCGGTCGCACTCATGGGAATCGGTCCTCGCTCGGCGGAGAGTTCAGACTAGCCCGTTGCCGCAGGGGCGCCGCAACAGGAACGGTTGTACGGGCCTCGCCCATCGACCACACTTGAGCGGTATCGGAGAGCGGCGGACGTGGCAGGCCTCAAGGACAAGCGCGGCTTCATCGACAAGGACCGGCTGGACCTCTCCGAGCGCCAGGCGGTGGAATACTGGATGAAGCGCTGGGGGGTCACGCGGGAGCAGCTGACCGCCGCCCACCGCAAGGCCGGGCGGATGACCAAGGACATCGCCGCCGAGCTCGGGAAGAAGCGCTAGCTCAGCTCGCCTGCGGGGCCGGCATGGCGAGGTAGCCGCGCTCGACCATCCGGCGCAGGGCCTCGTAGGCCTCGGTCAGTTCCTCATAGGTGGTGCGCAGGTGGGTCAGCTGGGCGAGGTCGGCGGAGCTCAGTCGGCCGCCGGAGGCCGAGGCGGCGAGGGCCTGGGCCGTCCAGACGGCGCGGGCCTGGGCGGCGGCGACGGCCAGGCGCTGGAATTTGCGGATGTCGCCCTGGCCCAGCGACTGGGCGAGGATTTCCTTGTTGGCCGCAAACGCCGTGTAGTCGATCTGCTCGAGCAGGGCCCGGATACGCCGCTGGGCCTGGGGATCGTCGCTGCCCTCCGGCTCGAAGTGGTCGTAGGTGCGGCGGATGCTGTTGGTGCGGGTGACGGACAGGACGGCCTCCTCCGGTCGCCGGCCGGATCAGGGCCAGCGCGCGTCGAGGTTAGGGCAGGGAGGCTTAACGGGTCGTTAAGGGTTTCTGCGGCGCCGGGTCCGGCTGGTCGGCCGGCGGCTGGGTCTTGGTCTGCGGCTGAGTCTTCGGCGGTGGGGCGCTGGGCAGCGGGACCTGCAGCGAGGGGGTTCCCGGCCCCCGCTCGCCGGTGGTGCGGCGCGGCGGCGGGACATAGGTCTGCGAGCGCTCGGGCGGCGGCGGCTCGTAGCGGCCGCCGCCGGGCGAAGACAGCTGTGGCCGGTTGAGCTGCGGTCGGCTCAGGCCCGGACGGCCGGGCGGCGGCTCCTCGGGCGGCGGATCGGTCCGGGGCTCCGGCTGCGGGTCAGGCCGGCCGGGCGTGCGAGGGCCAGGCGTGCGGGGCCCATCCGGCGGCGGCCTGACCAGGGGCTCCGTGGGTGGGGGAGAACGCTTGGCGCGGGGGGCCAGGAGGGCGTCCAGCCGCCGGCCAGCCGCGTCCGGCATCCGGAACGGCCCGTGGATGCGCCCGCCACCGCCGATGGCCAGGGCCTGGCCCGGCTGGTCGAGCACCACGACCTTGTCGCCGACGCGGATCTCGATGATCCCCTCGCGCAGCACGATCAGGGTTGCCTGCGCGGGATCGTTGGAGAGGATCAGCATCGCCGGGCCGCTGGGGATGACGCCGAGCGCGTCCGGCCCCACCACCCCCTCCAGGACCGTGCCACGCACCCCGATGGTGGCCACCGGTGTGCGGAACGAGACCGGGTCCTTGCCCCGGCTCTTGGAGGCGAAGCGGAAGGCGCCGCGCGTCACCGACACCGCCGCGCCCGGGGCCCCGGTGGTCGTGTCGATGACGAACCGGTCGATGGTCAGCCGGGCGTTGGGCCCGACGGTCAGGCTGGAGCTGTCCTGCAACGCCACCACCAGCCGGCTCTCCACGGCCGTGGAGATGTCGTCCGCGTAGCGCACCTGGCCCTGCACGGCCGCGGGCCGCCAGGCCCTGTCCTGGACGCTGCGCATCTGGACGTCGTTCTCGACCTCGGCGTTGACCCCGATGGGGGGGTCCGGCGGCGCAGCGGGCGGCGGGGTCTTGGCCGGTTCGGAGCAGCCGGCCAGGCTGAGCAGCAGGGCCGCCGCCAGCCAGGGGCGCAGGAAGGTCATCGGCCGTCTCCCCGTCGGGATGCTTCGCCTCAACGCCGACTGTGCGGGCCCTCCCGAGGGCGCGCGGGGGTCACCTTCCGCCAGTCGCCCCGGATTGTCGAGACGGAGCCCTCAGGCGGCGATTTCGGCGGGGAAGGCGTCGTGGCCCTGCAGGGCCGCGCTCATGGCGCCGAGCAGCCGTTCCTGTTTGATCGGCTTGGGCACATGGCCGTTCATGCCCGCTGCGCGGCAGCGCTCGACGTCGTCGCGCATCACGTCGGCGGTGACCGCCAGGATCGGCACCCGGGAGGCCGGACCGGGCAGGGCGCGGATCATCCGGGTGGCGGCGAGACCGTCGACGCCGGGCATGCGGACGTCCATCAGGATCAGGTCGAAGCCGCCGGCCTGGGCCGCCTCCACCGCCGCCGCCCCGTCCCCGCATTCGGCCACCTCGCAGCCGAAGGCGTCGAGGAACAGCCGGGCCACCTCGCGATTCATCGGATGGTCGTCGACGACCAGGATCCGGGGCGCCCGCTCGGCCAGGTCCTCCTCCCGCGCCGCCTCGGCGGCCAGTCGCGGCAGGGTCAGGCTGAACCAGAATTCGGAGCCGCCCTCGGTGCGCGGCCGGTAGCCGATCTCGCCCCCCATCAGCTCAATGATGGAGCGACAGACGGAGAGGCCAAGACCTGCCCCCGCGTGGCGCCGCGACAGGGACGGATCAAGCTGGCCGAAGGGGGTGAACAGCTCCTGGCGCTGGGCCGGGGCCACGCCGGCGCCGCTGTCGAGGACGGTGAACGTCAGCCGGTCCGCCGCCTCGCCGAGCGGTTGGCGGGCGACGTGGACGGCGACCTCGCCCACATCGGTGAACTTGATGGCGTTGTCCACCAGATGGCACAGCACCTGGCCGACCCGGCGGGCGTCCGTCAGGTGGCGGACCTCACCGAGAGCCGGCCCGTCGAAGGTCAGGGTCAGGCCCTTGGCCGCCGCCTGCGGCCGGGCGTCTTCCACGGCGCGGGCCGTCACGGCGGCGATATCGGCCGGGGCGGCGTTGACCTCCAGCTGGCCGGACTCGATGCGGGAGAAGTCGAGGATGTCCTCGATGATGCTCATCAGGGCCTGGGTCGAGCGGCCGATCAGCTCCACCTGCCGGCGGGCCTCCGGGGCCAGGTCGTCCCGCTTGGAGAGCGCCTCGCCGAAGCCGAGGATACCGTTCAACGGGGTCCGGATCTCGTGGCCGACCACGGCGAGGAAGCGTTCTCGGGTGGCCGTCACCTGGTCGGCCCGGGCGCGGGCGGCGGCGGTGGCGGCGGCCTTGCGGCGCAGGCGCTGCTCGGTTCGCATCCGCTCGGCCAGGGCGCTGGTGGCCAGGGAGGCGGTCAGCAGCAGGCTGATCAGGAAGACCTGCAGCAGGCCCAGTTCAAGGAACGGCGGCTCGCCGTCGAACACGGCGATCGGTCCATTGTTGGCCAGGGTCTGGACGGTCGCCCCCTGGGCGCAGATCCACACCGCCGGAAAGGCCCAGGCCGAGCCCAGCCGGAAGGCGGTGAACAGCAGGGCCGGGAACAACAGCAGGAAGAACGGCGCCGCCGAAACAAAGAACAGGAGGTAGGTGGCCGCCCCCATCAGCCCGATCAGCGCCAGGCGCTCGACCAGCCGGGCGGGCCCCGCATAGAGCGGATTGACCCCCCGCATCATCATCAGGGTGGCCGGCAGACCCAGCACCATCCCGGTGGCGTCGCAGGCCGCCCAGCGCCGCCAGACCACCCCATAGTTGACCAGCGTCTCGGTGGTCGTCGCGCCGCCAACCAGGCCCTCAACGACCGCGACGCCGCCGACGATCACCAGGAAGGGCAGGAAACGGCGTAGCCGTCCAAGGTCCAGGGCCGCGCCGCAGAAGGTGCGGGTCAGGAACACCACGGCCAGGGTGAAGGCCAGGTTCATCCCGGTGAAGGCCAGGTTCAGGGTCACCGGCAGCTGCGCCAGGACGTTGAGGCCGAGGTTCATCGCGATGCAGACCGCCGCGAACACCGCCCCGACCCTGGGCCGCAGCAGCAGCAGCCCGGCCGCCATCACCCCGTTTGCCGCCCAGAAGGCCGTCGAATTCTCGACACTGCGCGACCACATCGCGCCCGAGAACACCGCCAGGGTGTAGACCCCCAGCAGGATGGCCGCCGCGTCCCACCCCCTGGCCGGCTGCGCCGGCCGGTAGAAGCGCCAGCGGATTCCGAAGACCTTCATGGAAACAGTCCCATCGCCCCGCTGCGAGAGGACCACGATTTGGTTGGAAAGGGCCTAACGCCCGGATGACGGGAAGAAGGGAGGGAGCTGGAGCCTCCTGGCGAGGGCAGGCTCCGGCGCCGGCCTAGATGTGGACCACGCCGGAATGGCTGGCCCGGGCCGGCGGGATGTTCATGGTCGTCCCGGTTTCCCAGTCGGCCGGGAATTTCTTCAGCAGCCTGGCCACCCGGTCGATCACGTCGGCGCCGCTGTAGGGTTTGACCATGCAGTCCCTGACCCCCATGGGCGCCGCCTTGCGGATTTCCGCTTCGCCGAGCTGGCGGCCCGTCAGCATTGCCGGCATCGGCAGCCGCCGATAGCGCCGATTGAGGTTTTCCAGAACCTCCATCCCGGTCGACACCTGCAGCTGCAGATCGATGATCAGCACCGCCGGCCGGAGGCTGCGGACCATCTCGACGGCCGCCGTGGCGGTTCGGGCGACATGGGTTTCGTGGCCAGCGAGGTCCAGGCGGATCTGCAGCATCTCGAGCACCGCACGGTCGCTGTCGGCGACAACGATCTTCAGGCCGCGGGATTCAAGATACACGGTCGCTCCCTCCCACTGCTCAGAACAGGTCCAGTTCGCCGGCGCCGTCGCGGTCGTTGACGCCCTGCTCCTCGCCGCCGAACGCCGACCGCATCCGGTCGGCAAGGGCGCCCAGGGTCACGTCGTTAACCGCGCCGGTGGTCGGGGCCGTTCCCTCGGTGGCGTCCAGGCTCATGCGGCGGGCGAAGGCGGACAGCCCGGTCAGGTGCTGGCTCAGCAGGTCGACCGAATGCAGCCCGCTTTGCAGCCGGTGGCGCTCCTCCACCGGCAGGCCGCGGATCACCTCGCCGATCAGGCTGTCCAGCATGATGCAGCGGGCGCCGGCGAGTTCGATCTCCCAAGCCAGGAGGTCGAAGACGGCGGCGACACTGTTTTCGCTGACGTGGTCGGCGGTCTGGGTCGTGAGGCTTGCCTGCACGGCGTTCCCCTTGCTGTTCGCGCCATTCCTGCGCGCCATGGAATAACGCTGTCTTAAGCCGCGGTCGTTCGGCAGCCCGAGGGTGCTCCGTGCAGGGACCAAAAGTCGCTGTAAAATCAGGAACTTTCTCGGCCAAGCCAGGGGGCGCGGCAATTCGTCCCTGGAAATAAGCGGTTAAAGCCGCCCGACGGTCTCCGTGGGCGGCCTTCGCATCGAAGGGACCCTGGGCTAGTCTCGGGTGACCTGGCCGCGCCGGGCGTCAGGGTCGGGGCGGCCTTCAGGCGATTGGTCCGGGAGGAGACGCTGCATGGCCGGCGACCCATTCTACCACGACGGCAATCGGGCGCTGCAGGATCAGTTCGAGAGCCGGCGCATCGCCGACCGGCTGGAGCAACTCAAGCGCACCGCCTTCACCGAGGACGACAGGGCCTTCATCGAGGGCGCCATCTACTTCTTCCTGGCCACCGCCGACGCCGAGGGCCGCCCCGACTGCTCGTTCAAGGGCGGGCCGCCCGGCTTCGTGCGCGTCACCGGCCCTTCGGAACTGGCCTTCCCCGATTACGATGGCAACGGCATGTTCAAGAGCCTCGGCAACGTCACGGTCAATCCGCACGTGGCGCTGCTGTTCATCGCCCTGCATGGCCCGCCCCGTCGCCTGCGGGTGAACGGAACAGCCCGCATCGACCGCGATGATCCCCTCATGGCCAGCACCGTCGGCGCCCAGCTCATGGTCCGCGTCGAGGCGGAGGCCATCTTCCCTAACTGCCCGCGCTACATCCCCTCGATGGAGCTGGTCGAGACCTCCGTCTATACGCCGCGGCCAGGCCAGGAACCGGTCGAACCGGCCTGGAAGAGCTTCGATCTCTTCAAGGACGACATCCATCCCCGCCAGCCGACGTGGAAGGGTTGAGGGGGAAGGCTGGCGGCCCCGGAGGGACTCGAACCCCCGACCTTGGCTTTAGGAAAGCCCTGCTCTATCCGGCTGAGCTACGGGGCCGCACCGGCGGGGTGATAGCCTCCGGCGGCCCAGCGCGACAAGCCTCTATGGCCGGCCCAGGTCGGAACCCGAAGGCGAGAAGGCGATTTGGTAAACCTCCGGCGCCAGAATGGACTCTCGATGCCGGGGTGCGGAGGGAAGATGGCGGCGAAAGCCCTGATCGTTGACGACGATCCCGTGCTGCGGGAGATCGCGCTCGAGATGCTGGCCGGGGCCGGCTACGACTGCCGCACGGCGGCGGACGGCGAGGAAGGGCTGGCGGCCATGGCCAGCGAGCCCGCCGACCTGCTGCTGCTCGACATGCTGATGCCCAATAAGGACGGCATCGAGACCCTGATGGAGGTCCAGCGTCGCTGGCCGGCCACGCGGACGATCGTCATCACCGGCGGCGCCGCGGTCATGGACCAGGCCAGCCTGCTGCGCATGGCCCACAACCTCGGCGCCGACGGGGTGCTGGGCAAGCCGCTGCGGGCGGCGACCCTGCTGCCGATGGCCGCTCGCCTGCTCGGCGAGACCTCCACGACCTAGAGGTCCACGACCTCGAACCTGCGTTTTTCCTTCAGCCGCTCGGCGACGATGGCCCGGTGGCATCCGCAGGCCTCGGCCTCGAAGCAGAGCAGGGCCGCGGGGCGGCCGATGGCGATCTGCTCGGCCTGGGCCAGTTCCAGCTGGGCCTGGGGTTCGGCCAGGGCGGCCTCGAAGATCTCGCGCATCTCCGCCGTGCGGCCCTTGCGGGCGGCGTCGCGTCCGGCCTTGGGCGTGCCTAGGCCCCGCAGGTGGACATAGTCGATGCCCTCGGCGGCAAGGCTGGCGGCCAGCAGGGTCTTGGAAAAGCCGGCCCGCCGCGAGGCGGCGACGGCCCGCACGTCGATGACCACCTTCACCCCGGCCGCCTTCAGCCGGCCGAGGAAGCGGTCGAGGGTCTCGGCCTCGTAGCCGATGGTGAACAGGTTTGGCATGGCGGCAACATAGGCGCCTTCGCCCGCCTTCGCATCGGCCGGCGCCTGCACTATCGTGCGCCGCCGCCGGGCCGGAGGGGACATGCGCTTCCTGAAACTGCTGTACGTCCAGGTGTTGATCGCCATCGCCGCGGGCATCCTGCTTGGCTGGCTCCTGCCGGACCTGGGAAGCCAGCTCAAACCCCTGGCCGACGGCTTCATCAAGCTGATCAAGCTGATCATCGCCCCGGTGATCTTCTGCACGGTGGCCGCCGGCATCGGCCGGATGAGCGACATCGCCCGGTTCGGCCGGGTGGGGCTGAAGACCCTCAGCTACTTCCTCGTCGTCTCCAGCTTCGCCCTGGTCGTCGGCCTGGTGGTCGCCCTGCTGGCGCGGCCCGGCGCCGGGATGAACCTCGACCCGGCCAGCCTCGACGCCTCCAAGGTGGCCGGCTACGTCGAAAAGGCGGCCGACCAGCCGGGCCTGGCGGCCTACCTCCTTCACCTGATCCCCGACACCTTCATCGGCGCCTTCGCCGAGGGCAACATCCTCCAGGTGCTCGTCATCGCCATCCTGACCGGCTTTGCCTGCGCGCGGCTGGGGGAGTTCGGCGACCGGGTTTCCGCCGTACTCGAGGACATCGCCAAGGTCTTCTTCTCGATCATCCACATCGTGGTGCGGTTCGCGCCGATCGGGGCGTTCGGAGCCATGGCCTACACCATCGGCGCCCACGGCCTGGACAGCCTGGTGCAGCTGGGCAAGCTGATCCTGACCTTCTACGCCACCTCCCTGGTCTTCGTTCT
>DASPLD010000072.1:0-2270 GCA_035627755.1 Caulobacter sp.
TTCTGGTCGGTGGGAACGGCCTTCTGGCCGCGGAACCGGTTCTGGTTCGCGCACGCTGACGCAAGGATCGGGCCGGGCACGAAAGCAGCCAGGCGGTTGTTTTTGCTGCGCTGTCTCGCCCAGCGGGCCGGCAACCCGGCAGATTTTGTCCGTCGGCCCGCGGCAGCGGGTCCCTCGGCCCGGCCATCCTTTCCGGGTTCGCGGCGTCTCCGCGGCTCACATGATCGTTGTTAACCCGTGGCGGCTTCGCTACCCCTGTCCTGACACCACGGGAGCCGTGCATGACCCGCCAAAGCGACCGGTTCGAGGGCACCTCGAACTACATCGCCACCGACGACCTGAAGATCGCGGTCAACGCCGCCGTCGCACTGGAACGGCCGCTGCTGATCAAGGGCGAGCCGGGTACGGGCAAGACGGTCCTGGCCTATGAGATCGCCCGCGCCCTGGACGCGCCGCTGATCACCTGGCACGTCAAGTCGACGACCAAGGCCCACAACGGCCTGTATGAATACGACGCGGTCTCGCGGCTGCGGGACAGCCAGCTGGGTGAGGAACGGGTCCATGACGTCCGCAACTATCTGAAGCCCGGCAAGCTGTGGGAGGCGTTCACCGCGCCGCTCAGGCCGGTGCTGCTGATCGACGAGATCGACAAGGCCGACATCGAATTCCCCAACGACCTGCTGCAGGAACTCGACCGCATGGAGTTCTTCGTCCAGGAGACGGGCGAGACCATCCGCGCCGCGGTGCGGCCGATCGTGGTCATCACCTCGAACAACGAGAAGGAGCTGCCGGACGCCTTTCTGCGCCGGTGCTTCTTCCACTACATCCGTTTCCCCGACGATGAGACGATAAAGGCCATAGTCGAGGTCCACTTCCCGGGCATCAAGCCGCGGCTGGTGTCGGAGGCGCTGAAGACCTTCTATGAAATCCGCGACACGCCGGGCCTGAAGAAGAAGCCGTCGACCTCCGAACTTCTGGACTGGCTGAAGCTCCTGCTGGTTGACGACGTGGATCCGGCCACCCTGCGCGAGACCTCGCCGAACAGGCTGATCCCGCCGCTGCACGGAGCCCTGCTGAAGAACGAGCAGGACGTCCACCTGTTCGAACGGCTGGCCTTCCTCAACCGGCGCGAGGGCGCGCGCCCGGGCGTCTGAACACATCGGCGGACAGGTTTGGTCATGCCGATTACCGCGATTTCACTGGATTCCCGGGCCGCGGGGCGCAGGATGAAGACGACAAGGACCGAAACCATGACCCTGCGTCCCCTGCTGATCCCCGTCCTCTGCGCCGCCGCCCTGACCGCGGCCTGCGACGGCGATTCCGTGCGCATCTCGTCGACGACGACCGAGAATAATGACGCCAAGGGGGCTTTGAAGGTCGTTCAGTCGCTGCAGTGCCCGCAGACGATGGGCTCGCTGACCCGCAAGGGGTCGGCCAGCGAAGGCGGCGCGGTCTGCACCTATGCCGGGCCGCGCGGGGCGGAAGTCAGCCTGCACCTGGTCAAGCTGGATGGGGCTCCGGCCGCCGACGCCCTGAAGGCCTTCGAGGAACGGCTCTCGACCGCCATGCCGCAGGCCGTGGCGCAGCTCAGGGCCGCCTCCGCCCAGGGTGAGGCCGACGCCGCGAAGGCGGAAGCGGAAGCCGCCGCGGCGGGACACCGCGCCTCCGTGCGAGCGCCCGGCGTCGATGTCCAGGCCGAAGGCGACGACGCCACGGTCCGACTGCCCGGCCTGCACATCGAGTCCAAGGGCGACGACGCCAGCGTGCGGATCGGCGGCATCCACATCGACGCCTCCGGAGGTGAGGGCGCGGTCGATATCGCGGGGACCGGGGGCGACGACAACGTCAGCGTCCAGGCCAACCAGGACGCCGCGGAAATCCGCACCAGCGCCGGCGGCGGGGCCACCCGCGCCAGCTGGATCCTGACCGACAATCGGCCGTCCGAGGCGGGCTGGCGGCTGGTCGGCTATGAGGCGCGCGGCCCCGCCGGCGGCCCGATCGTGGTCGCCACCGTCCGCGCCCGCGACCGGGACCGCGGCCGGGTGTTCGAGGACGCCAAGGATCTCGTCGCCCGCAACGTCGGCGAATAACACCCGTCAGGCTTGATCGTGGCGGCGGGATGGGTCACCTGACCTGCCCAGCACGCAGGATAGTCGTTTGGCCGCCACGCCCCGATCACCCACGAAGAAGGCGCCCCGCGCCTGGCAGCGGATGCTCTCCGGCCGGCGCCTCGACCTGCTCGATCCGTCGCCGTTCGACATCGAGGTCGA
>DASPLD010000073.1:0-3670 GCA_035627755.1 Caulobacter sp.
TCGACTGCCCGATCTGCGACCAGGGCGGCGAGTGCGACCTGCAGGACCAGGCCATGGCCTACGGCCGCGACGGCTCGCGCTATGCGGAGAACAAGCGGGCCGTCGAAAACAAGTACATGGGCCCGCTGATCAAGACGATCATGACGCGGTGCATCCAGTGCACCCGCTGTGTGCGGTTCATCACCGAGGTGGCCGGGGTGCCGGAGATCGGCCTGATCTCGCGCGGCGAGGACGTGGAGATCACCACCTACCTGGGCGCGGCGGTGACCAGCGAGCTCAGCGGCAACGTCAATGACCTCTGCCCGGTCGGCGCCCTCACGCACCGGCCGTGGGCCTTCAACTATCGGCCCTGGGAACTCAAGAAGACCCAGAGCGTCGACGTGCACGATGCCCTGGGCAGCGCGATTCGCGTCGACAGCCGGGGCGCCGCGGTGCTGCGGGTGCTGCCGCGCATCAACGAGGACATCAACGAGGAGTGGCTGAGCGACAAGAGCCGCTACGCCGTCGACGGCCTGGGCCGTCAGCGCCTCGACCGGCCGTATGTGCGCAGGGGCGGCAAGCTGGCCCCCGCGACCTGGCCGGAAGCCTTCGCCGCCATCGCCGAGAAGGTCGCCGCGACCGCGCCTGAGAAAATCGGCGTCATTGCCGGCGACCTGCAGGACGCCGAGTCCATGAAGGCGACGATGGATCTCTTCACCGCCCTGGGCGTGAAGAACCTGGACTGCCGCCAGGACGGCTCGTCGCTGGGCGTCGGGCCGCGCGAGAGCTGGCTGTTCAACTCGACCCTGGCCGGGATCGAGAACGCCGACGTGGTGCTGGTCGTCGGCGCCAACCCCCGCCTGGAGGCGCCGGTGTTCAACACCCGCCTGCGCAAGCAGTGGGTGGCCGGCAAGACCCGCATCGGCCTGATCGGCCAGCAGGCTGACCTGACCTACGGCTACGACTACCTGGGCGCCGGCGCTTCGACGGTGTCGGGGCTGGCCCGGTCGAAGTCGGATTTCGTGCGGGCCTTCAAGGCCGCCGAACGGCCGGCGATCATCGTCGGCGCGGGCGCGCTGAGCCGCGAGGACGGCGGCGCGGTCCTGAAGGCCCTGGCGGGCCTCGCCAAGAGCTTCAACCTCGTGCGGGACGGCTGGAACGGCTGGAACGTGCTGCACACCGCCGCCGCCCGCGTCGGCGGCCTCGACATGGGCTTCCTGCCCCGAGAGGGCGGCCTCTCGACCCGTGAGATGCTCAAGCCCGGCGCTCTGGAGGTCCTGTTCCTGCTCGGCGCCGACGAGTGCGAGGCCTCGGCCAGCGGCGCCTTCACCGTCTACCTGGGCAGCCATGGCGACAAGGGCGCCCATAAGGCCGACGTCATCTTGCCCGGCGCCGCCTACACCGAGAAGAACGGCCTCTACGTCAACACCGAGGGCCGGGTTCAGATGGGCGAGCGGGCCGTGTTCCCCAAGGGCGAGGCGCGCGAGGACTGGGCCATCATTCGGGCGCTCAGCGAGCGGCTGGGCCACACCCTGCCGTACGACAGCATGGACCAGCTTCGCGCGAAGCTCTTCGCCGACCACCCGACCTTCGGCCAGATCGACTATGCGCCGGGTTCCGTGGCGAGCAGCTTCGACTTGAGCGGCCTGGGCGCTGACGGTGAGCTGTCCGACGCCCCGTTCGCCAGCCCCGTCGAGGCCTTCCACCTGACCAACCCGATCGCGCGCGCCAGCGTGACCATGGCCGAATGCGCGGCCCTGGCCAGCGGCGCGGCCAAGATGGCGGCGGAGT
Organism: Caulobacter sp.; assembly: GCA_035627755.1. Classification (GTDB taxonomy): domain Bacteria; phylum Pseudomonadota; class Alphaproteobacteria; order Caulobacterales; family Caulobacteraceae; genus Caulobacter. The sequence goes on from DASPLD010000073.1 coordinate 1,771, forward strand.
AGCCCGTGCCGACGACTGACTTCTGGGCCTCGTCCCTCGGCTGGTTCACCCTCAGCCTGCTGCAGATCCTGGCGGTCACCGTCTGGCTGCTGCTTAGCCTCGCCTTCCTGCTCTGGGGCGACCGCAAGGTCTGGGCCGGCGTGCAGATGCGCAAGGGCCCCAACGTGGTCGGCCCGTTCGGCCTGCTGCAGTCGTTCGCCGACTTCCTGAAGTTCCTGCTGAAGGAGATCGTCGTGCCGGCCGGGGCCGACAAGACGGTGTTCTTCCTGGCGCCGCTGCTGACCTTCGTGCTGGCCTTCGCCGCCTGGGCGGTGGTGCCGCTGGCGCCGGGCTGGGTGGTCTCCGACATCAACGTCGCCATCCTCTACATCTTCGCGATCAGCTCGATGGGCGTCTACGGCATCATCATGGGCGGCTGGGCGTCGAACTCGAAGTACCCGTTCCTGGGCAGCCTCCGCTCGGCGGCGCAGATGGTCTCCTACGAGGTGTCCATCGGCTTCGTGATCATCACCGTGATCCTGCTGGCCGGGACCATGAACCTGCAGTCGATCATCGAGCAGCAGGCCGGGTGGTTCTGGAACTGGAACTTCCTGGGCGGCGGGCTGAAGAACCTGCCCATCGCCCTGGTCATGGTCCCGATGACGGTGATCTTCTTCATCTCCGCCCTGGCCGAGACCAACCGCCCGCCCTTCGACCTGCCCGAGGCGGAGTCGGAGCTCGTGGCCGGCTACCAAGTCGAATACAGCTCCACCCCCTACCTGCTGTTCATGATCGGCGAGTACGCCAACATCGTCCTGATGTGCGCCCTGGCCGTGATCCTGTTCTTCGGCGGCTGGCAGGCGGGCTTCCCGACCGACTTCCTGCGGGACAGCTGGGGCTTCAGCGACACGGCGATGAGCTTCGTCGGCTTCGGCTTCTTCTTCGCCAAGACCATCTTCATGTTCTTCATGTTCGCCATGGTGAAGGCGATTGTGCCCCGCTACCGCTACGACCAGCTTATGCGGCTGGGCTGGAAGATCTTCCTGCCGACCTCCCTGGCCGCGGTGGCGATCGTCGCCGGCTGGCGGGTGTTCACGGGGCATGGCGCCTGATGCGCGGCCTGGTCCTTCTTCCACTGCTCCTGCTCGCCGCCTGTACGACGGCCGGCGAGGCCAATCCGGGCACCTACACCCTGGGCCGCGGCGTGGTTTCCTACGACGAGATGCGCCGGGCCAAGGCCCAGTGCGAGCAGTCGGGCGGCGTGGTCCGGCCGATCGACGCCGGCGGCGATCCCAACCAGATGAGCAACTACCAGTGCGTCATCGGCCGCAAGGAGAAGCCCCAATGAGGCTCGCCCAGACCATCAAGGGCTTCCTCCTGCTCGACTTCATCGGCGCCTTCTTCCTCGGCCTGAAATACATGTTCGCGCCCAAGAAGACGGTCATCTATCCGAACGAGCGCAACCCCCAGTCGCCGCGGTTCCGGGGCGAGCATGCGCTGCGGCGCTATCCGTCCGGCGAGGAGCGGTGCATCGCCTGCAAGCTCTGCGAGGCCATATGCCCGGCCCAGGCCATCTATATCGAGGCCGAGCCCCGCGAGGACGGCAGCCGGCGGACGACCCGCTACGACATCGACATGGTCAAGTGCATCTACTGCGGCCTGTGCCAGGAGGCCTGCCCGGTGGACGCCATCGTCGAGGGCCCGAACCTGGAGTTCGCCGTCGAGACCCGCGAGGAGCTCTACTACGACAAAGAGCGCCTGCTGGATAACGGCGACCGCTGGGAGCGCGAGATCGCGAAGAATCTGGAACTGGACGCACCGTACCGATAAGACCGGCGGCGCTTGATTCAGGCGCCGCCGCTTCAGAGCTGCTTCGAGGGGAAAAGAGAGCCGGATGGCCCTGCAGGCGATCGCATTCTAT
>DASPLD010000074.1:0-3429 GCA_035627755.1 Caulobacter sp.
CGGCGGCCGCATCATCGTCTCGCCCAACACCAGTCCGGCCGTCATCCGGCGGACCGTCGAACTCGGCCTCGACCCAGCGCCGGGCTTCGCGACGCCCAGCGAGGCCTTCCAGGCGCTGGAGGCCGGCACCCGGCATCTGAAGCTGTTTCCCGCCATCACCTATGGTGAGCGGTTCGTCACCCAGCTTCGGGCCGTGTTGCCGCCCGAAGCTGTGATCTGGGCGGTGGGGGGCGTTGGACCGGCGTCGATGGAAAGCTGGTGGCGGGCCGGGGTGCGGGCCTTCGGCCTGGGCGGCGAACTCTACAAGGCCGGCCAATCGGTGGAGGTCACCCAGGAAAAGGCGGCGGCCGCCGTGGCGGCCATCAAGTCCCTCACAGATTAAGCCCCGTCACGAGATTCAGGGCGGCCGAGTCTTTGACGCGGGAACACCTGACGCTATTGGCGGTTGGCGTCCCGGCGGTGCGCTGGCCGTCGCGGGCTGGGACAGACAATGCCGGAACTCTGGGGCGGCCATGAATGCACGATCACCGACTGCGGTCTGGGTCGCTACGACCAGACGCGCCGCTGCGGCCATCACGAGCGGCTAGAGGACCTGGACGCCTTCGCCGACCTCGGTCTGAAGACGCTGCGCTACCCCCTTCTCTGGGAACAGGTCTCGCCGGATCGTCCGGACCAGCGGGACTGGGCCTGGACCGACCGGCGCTTCGGGCGGCTCCGGGAGCTTGGCGTCCGCCCCATCGCTGGGCTCGTCCATCATGGGGCCGGCCCGGCCTACACCAGCCTGCTCGATCCCGACTTCGCCACGGGCCTGGCCGACCATGCCGCCGCCTCGGCCGAGCGCTATCCCTGGATCGACGCCTGGACGCCGGTCAACGAGCCGCTGACCACCGCCCGGTTCGCCTGCCTCTATGGCCACTGGCGGCCGTTCAAGCAGGAAGAACGGCTGTTCTGGACTGCCCTGCTCAATGAACTGGATGGGGTGAAGCTGGCGATGCGGGCGGTGCGGCGGGTCAATCCGGCCGCCCAGCTGATCCAGACCGAGGATCTGGGCCGCACCTACGCAACGCCGCCGCTCCGTGATCAGTGCGAGCACGACAACGCCCGTCGCTGGATGACCTGGGACCTGCTCTGCGGGCGGGTGACCCGCGAGCACCCGATGTTCGAACGCCTCGCCAGGCTCGGCCTCGGCGACCGCCTGCGGCGGTTCGCCGACGAGCCCTGCCCGCCGGACGTCATCGGCGTGAACCACTACCTGACGAGCGACCGCTTCCTCGACCACCGCCTTGAGCGGTATCCGGCCGAACGCCACGGCGGCAACGGGCTGGTCGCCTACGCCGACGTCGAGGCCGCGCGGGTCCTGGTTCCCGGGCCGGACCTGATGGAGGGGGCCCTGCGGGAGGCCTGCGCCCGCTACGACCTGCCGGTTGCCGTGACCGAGGCGCACAACGCCTGCACCCGCGAGGAACAGTTGCGCTGGATCCACGAGGCCTGGACCTGCGCCAGTCGACTGGAGTCCGAAGGCTTGCCTGTCAGGGCGGTGACCGTCTGGTCCCTGCTTGGGGCCTATGACTGGAACAGCCTGATGACGCGCTGGGAGGGCTACTACGAAACCGGCGCCTTCGACCTGCGAGGCGGCCGACTTCGCCGGACCGCCGTTGCCGATCTGATCCGGCGGCTGATCGACGGGCGGCCCGTCGACCCCCTGGTGGAGATGCCTGGCTGGTGGAGGCGGGACGTGCGGTTGACGTTTCCACCGGTCGAGCGCGAGGCCGTCGCCATCGAGCCGCGGAAAAACGTGCGCACCGCCGGAGGCCATATGCGACCCCTGCTGATAACCGGCGCCAGCGGCACCCTGGGCAAGGCCTTCGCCCGGGCCTGCGACCTGCGCGGCCTCGACTACGTCCTCACCGACCGGACGCGCCTGCCGCTTTGCGACGCGGACCTGATGGCCCAGGCCATCGATGAGCTGGCGCCGTCGGCGGTGATCAACACCGCCGGCTATGTCCGCGTCGACGACGCCGAGGCGGAAGAGGCCGCCTGCATGGCCTCGAACTTCGAGGGGGCGGTGCGCCTGGCGGAGGCCTGCCGGGAGCGGGAGCTGCCGTTCGTCACCTTTTCGACGGACCTGGTGTTCGATGGCGAGGCCGACCGGCCCTATCTGGAGGGTGACACCACCGCGCCGCTCAATGTCTACGGCCGGAGCAAGGCCCTGGCCGAGCGGAGGATCGCCGCCCTGGGCGGCAAGGCGTTGGTGATCCGCACAGCGGCCTTCTTCGCCGCCGCCGACCGCTACAACTTCGCCGCGGCGGTGGAAAACGAGATCGGGGCCGGCCGGGACTTCTTCGCGGCGGAGGACATCGAGGTCTCTCCGACCCATGTACCCGACCTCGTCAACGCCTCGCTCGATCTGCTCATCGACGGCGAGACCGGCGTCTGGCACCTGGCCAACGAAGGCCGGGTCAGTTGGGCCCAGTTCGCCCGGGCGATCGCCCGCCGCCGCGGCCTGGACCACCGGAAGGTCGTCGGCCGGGCCGGAAGCGAGATGAACTGGCGGGCGCCCCGGCCCCGGTTGTCCGCCCTCGCCTCCACCCGGGGCGCCCTGCTGCCGACCCTGGATGAGGGCATCGCCCGGTACGCGATGGCGATGCGCGCCTGACCCCTGGCCCAGGCGGCAAAAGGAAAGCGGCGCCGGATCTCTCCGGCGCCGCTTCCGTGTGGGCTGATCCGCTGTCCGATCAGTCCTGCTTGGACAGGGTCGCCCGCCCAAGCGCGCCGGCGGCCATGCCGGCCCCCGCGTCGACGCCGGTCTTCAGCCCGACAAGGCGCCGGTAGGTGGCCAGGGCCTGCCCCACCACCTGGTCCATGTTGTAGTATTTGTAGGTCGCCAGGCGACCCACAAAGGTGACGTTCGGCGTCGCCAGGGCCAGGGCTTCGTACTTCTTGTAGAGCGCCTGGTTGGCCGCGCGAGGGACCGGATAGTAGGGGTCGCCCTCGGCGCTGCTGAATTCGTAGGTGATGCTGGTCTGCGGATGGCTCTGTCCGGTCAGGTGCTTGTACTCGGTGATCCGGGTGTAGGGGACCTCCGGACCCGGATAGTTGACCACGGCGACCGGCTGAAACCACTCCTGGTCCACCGTCTCATGCCGGAACTGCAGGCAGCGATAGGGCAGCGGGCCGTAGCGGTGGTCGAAGTACTCGTCGATCGGGCCGGTATAGATCAGGTGGTCGTAGACCAGCTCGTCGCGGACATCCTCGAAATCCACGCCCAGCATCAGTTCGATGTTCGGGTGGTCGAGCATGTTCTCGAACATGCGGGTGAAGCCCTCGGCCGGCATGGCCTGGAAGCTGTCGGTGAAGTAGCGGTCATCGGTATTGGTGCGGGTCGGCACCCGTGAGGTCACCGACTTGTCGAGCTCGGAGGGATCCAGG
>DASPLD010000075.1:0-3129 GCA_035627755.1 Caulobacter sp.
CGAAGCTGATCTCGCGCAGGGTGCAGCCGTGCAGCCAGTCGGGGGCGAGGTCGCGCATCCTGGCGATCACCGCGCGGCCGTCGATGTCCGGGGCCCCGAACAGCTCCAGGGGCCGGGTGGTGCCCCTCCCCTCGGACAGGGTGGTGCCCTCCAGCATCACCGTGCCGGCATACGCCCTGGCCATCCAGAGGTTGGGGGCATTGGGGCTGGGATTGATCCAGGTCCGTTCCCCGAGGGGCCAGCCGTAGCCGGGGGCGGCGTTGGGATCGTAGCCCTCCATCTCGATCACCCGGTAGTCGACATCGAGCCGGTAGTGGTCGATGAACCAGCGGCCGAGCTCGCCCAGGGTCAGGCCATGACGCATGGGGATCGGGCCGGCGCCGACGAAGCTCTCCCAGCCGGGACGCAGGGTCAGCCCCTCGATGGGCCGGCCGGCGGGGTTGGGGCGGTCGAGGACCCAGACCGACTTGCCGTGTTCGGCGGCGGCCTCCAGCACGTACAGCAGCGTGGTGATGAAGGTGTAGATCCGGCAGCCGAGGTCCTGCATGTCGATCAGGATGACGTCGAAGGTCCCCATCGACTGGCCGGTCGGACGCCGGACCTCGCCATAGAGGCTGAACACCGGGATGCCGTGGACCGGGTCGTTGAAGTCCGGGGACTCGACCATGTTGTCCTGCTTGTCGCCCCGCATCCCATGTTGCGGGCCGAAGGCGGCGGTCAGCTGGAGATCGGCGCAGGCAGCCAGGGCGTCGAGGCTGTGGGTCAGGTTCTCCGTCACCGAGGCCGGGTGGGCCAGCAGGGCTATGCGGCGGCCGGCGAGGTCGCGGCGCAGGGCCGGGTCGGCGAGCAGGCGGTCGATGCCGAACTTCATGGGGTCTCCGCCGGGAGGGTCAGGGTGAAGGCGTCCGGATGGTGAAAATCGGGCTTACCGGGCGGATGGTTGATCGCCCAGTAGCAGCGGCGGCCGTCGGCCAGTTCAATCACCGCCGATAGCCCAACCGACCAGTCGCTGTCGCCCGGCAAATCGGCAAACCCGAGCGTGGCGGTGAGGCGGTAGCGGTCGGGCGCCCGCTGGTCGGCAAGCACCGACAGCTCAGCCGCCTCATCGTTTCGCATCCCGGCGCGGTAGCCGTCGAACGCATAGACCGCCCACTTCCGAGACGGCGACAGGTTGATTTCGCGATACCCCTCCCCCGCCCGGACGAAGGCCTCCAGGCAGCTGTGCTTCCACAACCCGTCCGCGCGGCCCGGCGGCCCTGGATCGGCCAGCTTCACCTGTGTCAGGTCTCCGGCCACCTCGTAGATCAGCGACAGTCCGGTCCCGGCCCGGGTCGCCTCGACCGCGATGACGCGGACGACCTCGCAGGGGGTTTCGGGGTGTGGCGCCAGCGTCAGCCTCATCCGCCCTTCGATAGCGGCCCGTTGACGAGCGTCAATGGCGCAGGCAAACCGGCGGCCATGATCGCCAAGGCCGCCACCGTCGCCCTCTATTACGCCCGCTCGTCCTGACGAGCGGCGTTGCGATCGCATGCCGCCCAACCCGGCGGCATGTCCTGCTCTTCCCAAGCAACCGATGCGTCGCCGGTCTTTCCCAAAAAGGAGGCCCCACCGATGTCTATCGCCTTGCAGACCCGCCGGCCCGTGCTACAGGCCCCGCCCGTAGGCGAGCCTGATCCCATGACCGAGACCCCAGAGTTCAAGTCGATGTTCCTGCGGACCATGCGGGACCGCGGCTTCATCCACCAGATCACCCACCCGGCCGAGCTGGACGAGGCGGCCTCGAAGGGAATCGTCACCGGCTACATCGGGTTCGACGCCACGGCGCCCAGCCTCCACGTCGGCAGCCTGATCCAGATCATGCTGCTGCGCCGGCTGCAGCAGGCCGGCCACAAGCCGATCGTGCTGATGGGCGGCGGGACCACCAAGGTCGGCGATCCGACCGGCAAGGACGAGTCGCGCAAGCTGCTCAGCGAGGCCGACATCCAGGCCAACATCGACAGCATCCAGTCGGTGTTCGCCAAGTTCCTGACCTTCGGGGACGGACCGACCGACGCGATCATCGTCAACAACGACGAGTGGCTGAGCAAGCTCGGCTACATCGACTTCCTGCGCGAATTCGGGGTGCACTTCACGGTCAACCGCATGCTGGCGTTCGACTCGGTGAAGCTGCGGCTCGAGCGCGAGCAGCCGATGACCTTCCTCGAGTTCAACTACATGCTGATGCAGGCGACGGACTTCCTGGAGCTCAATCGGCGCTTCGGCTGCACCCTGCAGATGGGCGGCTCGGACCAGTGGGGCAACATTCTCAACGGTGTCGAGCTGATCCGCCGGGTCGACCAGAAGCCGGCCTTCGGCCTGACCACCCCCCTGCTCTCCACCGCCTCGGGCGCCAAGATGGGCAAGACGGCCGCCGGCGCGGTGTGGCTGAACGCTGACATGCGCAGCCCTTACGATTACTGGCAGTTCTGGCGGAACACCGAGGACGCGGACGTCGGCAAGTTCCTCAGGCTGTTCACCGACCTCCCGCTGGATGAGATCGCGCGGCTGGAAAGCCTGCCTGGAGCGGGAATCAACGACGCCAAGAAGGTGCTGGCCGACGAGGCGACCCGCATGCTGCACGGCGAGGACGCCGCCCGCGCCGCCCGCGAGGCGGCCACCCAGGCCTTCGAGAAGGGCGCCCTGTCGGACGACCTGCCGACCATCGAGATCCCTGCCGCCGGCCTGGCCGAGGGGATCATGCTGGCGGCGCTGGCGGTCGACGCCGGCCTCTCCGCCTCCCGTGGCGAGGCCAGGCGCCTGGCCCAGGGCGGCGGCCTGCGCGTCAACGACGTCCAGGAGATGGACGGAATGAAGCTGATCACCAGGGCCGACGTCGTCGGCGGCGTGATCAAGCTTTCGCAGGGCAAGAAGAAGATCGTCCTGGTGCGGCCGGTCTGATGACGGAGGGTAGAGTGACCATCGAACTGAAGGCCGGCGACAAGGCCCCCGACTTCGACCTGCCGACCGACACCGGGCGGGTCCGGCTGGCCGACCTCACCGGCAAGACGGTGGTCCTCTACTTCTACCCCAAGGACGACACCACCGCCTGCACCGCCGAGGCCCGGGGCTTCAGCGCCTTGAAGGAGGACT
>DASPLD010000076.1:0-4770 GCA_035627755.1 Caulobacter sp.
TGGCCGCCGACCTGTTCGAGACCTACGCGGTGACCACCGTCGCCACCATGGTCCTGGCCTCCATCCTGTTCGCCGGCGCCGAGGCGGCGTCGATGATGATGCTGCCGCTGGCCATCTGCGGTGTCTGCATCTTCACCTCCATCATCGGCACCTTCTTCGTCCGCCTGGGCAAGAAGCAGAACATCATGGGCGCCCTCTACCAGGGCCTGATCGTCACCGGCATCCTCTCGCTGCCGGCCGTCTGGTGGGTCGTCCACGCGCTGGTCCCCGCCGATGTCACCGCCGGCGGCGTCACCTACACCGCCGACGCCCTCACCTACTGCGGCTTCGCCGGGTTGGCCGTCACCGCCCTGATCGTGATGATCACCGAATACTACACCGGCACCGGCTTCCGCCCGGTCCGCTCGGTCGCCCAGGCCTCCGTCTCCGGCCATGGCACCAACGTCATCCAGGGCCTGGCCATGAGCCTGGAAGCCACCGCGCTTCCCGCCCTGGTGATCATCATCGGCATCATCGTGACCTACACCCTGGGCGGCCTGTTCGGCATCGCCATCGCCACCACCACCATGCTGTCGCTCGCCGGCTTCATCGTGGCGCTGGACGCCTTCGGCCCGGTCACCGACAACGCCGGCGGCATCGCCGAGATGGCCGGCCTGCCCCCGGAGGTCCGCGTCACCACCGACGCCCTGGACGCCGTCGGCAACACCACCAAGGCCGTCACCAAGGGCTACGCCATCGGTTCGGCCGGTCTGGGCGCCCTGGTGCTGTTCGCCGCCTACACCGAGGACCTGAAGTTCTTCGCCGCCAACGCCGCCCCGGGCTCGTTCTTCTACGACCTCGGCGCCGTGGCCTTCGACCTCTCCAACCCCTACGTCGTGGTCGGCCTGCTGTTCGGGGGGCTGCTGCCCTTCCTGTTCGGCGGCATGTCGATGACCGCCGTGGGCCGCGCCGCCGAAGCGGTGGTGCATGAGGTCCGCCGCCAGTTCCGGGAGAACCCCGGCATCATGACCGGCGAGGTCAAGCCCGAGTACGGCCGCGCCGTCGACATCCTGACCAAGGCCGCGATCCGCGAGATGATCGTGCCCTCGCTGCTGCCGGTCGTCTCGCCCATCGCCCTGTTCTTCATCCTGGACGCCATCACCACCCGCCAGAACGCCTTTGCCGGCCTCGGCGCGATGCTGATGGGGGTGATCGTCACCGGCCTGTTCGTCGCCATCTCGATGACCAGCGGCGGCGGCGCCTGGGACAACGCCAAGAAGATCATCGAGGAAGGCTTCACCGACAAGGACGGGGTCCTCCACACCAAGGGATCAGAGGCCCACAAGGCCGCCGTCACCGGCGACACCGTCGGCGACCCCTACAAGGACACCTCGGGTCCCGCCGTGAACCCGATGATCAAGATCACCAACATCGTCGCCCTGCTGCTGCTGGCCATCCTGGCGCACTGATCGACGAACTGGGTTGAACTGGCGACGCCCCGGAGAGCAATCTCCGGGGCGTTTCGCTTGGGTGGCTCCAAACCGGCGCGAACTCCGTTAAGACAGCGCCATGTCCGACCTGTTCGCCGCCGCCGGCCTGACGCCGCACGCGCCCGCGCCGCTTCCCGAACGCCTGCGGCCGCAGACGCTCGACGAGGTGGTCGGCCAGGAGCACCTGCTGGGGCCGGGCGGGCCGATCCGGCGGATGGTCGAGGGCGCCCGGCTGTCGTCGATGATCCTCTGGGGGCCGCCCGGCACCGGCAAGACCACCATCGCCCGGCTGCTGGCCAAGGCGGCGGGCTATGAGTTCCAGCAGCTGTCGGCGGTGTTCTCGGGCGTCGCTGACCTCAAGAAGGCCTTCGAACAGGCGCGAGTGCGTCGTTCGGCCGGCCAGTCGACCCTGCTGTTCGTCGATGAGATCCACCGGTTCAACCGCGCCCAGCAGGACGGCTTCCTGCCCTTCGTCGAGGAGGGGATCGTCACCCTGGTGGGCGCCACGACCGAGAACCCCAGCTTCGAGCTGAACGGCGCCCTGCTCTCCCGCTGCCAGGTATTCGTGCTGCGGCGGCTGGACGACGACGCCCAGCGGGACCTGCTGGCCAAGGCCGAGGCCGCCGAGGGCCGGGCCCTGCCGGTGGACGACAACGCCCGCCAGGCGCTGATCGCCATGGCCGACGGGGATGGGCGCTACCTGTTGACCCTGGCCGACACCCTGCTGGGCCTCGACTTTCCCCAGCCGCTGGACATCGCCGGCCTGAGCCAGGTGCTGCAGAAGCGCAGCCCGGCCTACGACAAGGACCGCGAGGAGCACTACAACCTGATCTCGGCGCTGCATAAGTCGGTGCGCGGCAGTGATCCCGACGCCGCGCTCTACTGGCTGGCGCGGATGCTGGAGGGCGGGGAGAACCCGCTGTTCCTGGCGCGGCGGATCGTGCGGATGGCCAGCGAGGACATCGGCGAGGCCGACCCCCTGGCGCTGGTGATCGCCAATGCGGCGAAGGACACCTACGACTTCCTAGGTTCGCCGGAGGGAGAACTGGCCCTGGCCCAGGCGGTAGTCCACCTGGCCGCGGCGCCCAAGTCGGTGGCGGTCTACAAGGCCTTCGGCGAGGCGCGGAAGGCGGCGAAGGAGACCGGCTCGCTGATGCCGCCGGCGCACATCCTGAACGCGCCGACCAAGTTGATGAAGGAGATCGGCTACGGGAAGGGGTATGCCTACGACCCCGATACCGACACGGGGTTCTCGGGCCAGAACTACTTCCCGGACGGCATGGAGCGGCGGGTGTTCTACCGGCCCAAGGGCGAGGGCGCCGAGGCGCGGATCAAGGAGCGGCTGGACCGCTGGGCGGCGATGCGGGAGGACGGCGAATGACCTCCCTCCCCGAATGGGGAGGGCAGGCAAGGCGGAGCCTCGCCGGGTGGGGAAGCAGGCAATCCCAGCTCAGTAGGTCCGTGGCCGACAGCTCCACCCGGCGCGCGACGCGCGCCTGCCCTCCCCATTCGGGGAGGGAGGTTTGACGGCGCCTCCCCTGACGGAGGAGGACATCGCCTTCGTTCGATCGCTGGTGATCCACGAGGATGCGGCGATCATCGCCCTCAACAAGCCCTCGGGCCTCTCCAGCCAGGGCGGGCGGATCAAGGCCCACACGCTGGACGACCTGCTGGCCGCCTTCGCCAAGGCCAGCGGCAACCGCCCTCGCCTCGTGCATCGGCTCGACCGCGACACCTCCGGCGTCATCCTGACGGCGCGCACCAAGCCGGCGGCGGGGTTCCTCGGCAAGGCGATGATGGGACGCCGGTTTCGCAAGACCTACCTCGCCATCGTCACGCCAGGACCGCCGGAGCCGGCGGGCGGGACCATCGAGCATCCCCTGCGCCGCGAGGAGATCGGCCGCGAGAGCTACATGCGCGTCGCCAGGGCCGAGGAGCCCGGGGCGGAGACCGCCCTCACCCGCTATCGCACCCTGGCCCGCGGCGACGGCGCGGCGCTGGTCGAATGCAGTCCCCAGACCGGGCGGATGCACCAGCTGCGGGTGCACCTGGCCAGCCTCGGCCGGCCGATCGCCGGCGATGCGCGCTATGGCGGGGCGCTGACCGTGGGCGGGGTGGCGATCCCGCGGCTGATGCTGCATGCGGCGCGGCTGAGCTTTCCCCATCCGGAGGGCGGAACGAGGACCGTCGAGGCGCCGATGCCGGACGACATGCGCAAGGTGGCGGCCGCCCTGCGGATCGACATCCCCGCGGCCTAGCCTGCCGACCGATGCGAGGGCATGCTGTCTCCAGCGAAATCGGGGAGAGCGAAATGACCACCAGGCGCCTGGCGACGAGACTTGCGGGCCTCACCATGGGCTGGCTGATGCTCACCGGCCTGCAGGCGCCGGCCAAGGCCCCCGCCCCGCTGTCGCTCTGGAGGCTCGACTGCGGCGAGTTCCTGATCAACGACTACAACGCCTTCTTCTCCGACACCTACCAGTACAGGCCCGGCCCCAAGCGGCTGGTGTCGAGCTGCTACCTGATCCGGCATGGCGACCGTTATCTGCTGTGGGACGCCGGGCTGCCCGGCGAGCTGGTGGGTAATCCGCAGACCACGCCCCAGCAGACCATGAGCCTGCGCATCAGCATCCGCGACCAGCTCGCCCAGATCGGCGTCAAGCCCGAGCAGATCGAGTTCCTGGGCATCAGCCACTATCACCTGGACCACATCGGCCAGGCGGCGGACTTCCCCGGCGCCCGGCTGGTGATCGGCGCCGCCGACCTCGCCACCCTCAAGGGCGCGGATAACGCCTTCATCCAGCCCCGCCGGATCAAGCCTTGGCTGGACGGCGACCCGGGCCGGATCGTCGCGGCCCAGGGAGATGTCGATTTCTTCCGCGATGGCCGGGTGGTCATGCTCGAGATGCCGGGCCATACCGCGGGCCACTACGCCCTGCTGGTGCGGCTGGACTCGGGGCCGGTGCTGCTGTCGGGCGATCTCTATCACTTCCGCGAGCAGGTCGAGCATCGCGGCGTGCCGCCGTTCAACCATGACCGGGCGGACACCCTGGCGTCCATGGACCGCTATGATCGCATGGCGAAGAATCTGCGCGCCCGCAGCATCATCCAGCACGAGCCGGCGGACGTCGGCCTGCTGCCGGCGTTCCCGCAGGCGGCGCACTAGAGCGGGACTCGTTTAGACGGAACCATATCCGGCGTTGGCGATGTAGCGGGCGCACTCATCTGGGCTGAAGCAGCTGAGGAGCTGTCCGACCTTTTGCCAGGTCGCGTTGAGGGTCCTTGGCTGAGCTTTTCGCAT
>DASPLD010000077.1:0-10698 GCA_035627755.1 Caulobacter sp.
CCCCCGCATCTTCGGCGGGCTGGTGATCGCTCAGGCCCTGCTGGCGGCCTATGAGACGGTCGAGGACCGGGTCTGCCACTCGCTGCACGCCTACTTCATCCGGCCGGGCGATGTGACCATCCCCGTTCTCTACGAGGTCGACCGCTCCCGGGATGGCGGCAGTTTCACCACCCGGCGGGTCATCGCCATCCAGAACGGCAAGCAGATCTTCAACCTCGCGGCCAGCTTCCAGGTCGCCGAGGAGGGGCTGGAGCACCAGTCGCCGATGCCCGGACATCCCGACCCGGAATCGGTGAAGACCGAGTTGGACCAACTGCTGGCCAAGTTCGGCGACAAGCTCCCCGAGAAGATGCGTGAGCAGATGAACCGCCCGCGGCCCATCGACCTGCGCTGGCCTGACCCGCAGAACATGTTCAAGCCCGTGCCCAAACCGCCTCGCAAGCAGGTGTGGATGCGGGCCAAGGCCCCGATCGGCCCCGAGGTGAAGCTGCAGCAGGCCTGCCTGGCCTATGCCTCGGACATGGCCTTCATGGAGACGGCGCTGCGGGTGCACGGCCTCACCTGGCAGACGCCGGGCCTGCAGTCGGCCAGCCTCGACCACGCCATGTGGTTCCACCGGCCGGTGGACTTCAACGACTGGCTGCTGTTCGACCAGGACTGCCCGAGCACCTCCCAGGGGCGGGGCTTCATCCGCGGCGAGATGTACACCCGGGACGGGGTGCTGGCCGCGTCGGTGGCGCAGGAATGCCTGATGCGGGTGAAGACCTAGAGTGCTCTAGCCTTCCTCGGCGTCGTCCGGCCGCGCCTCGATCTCGGTCGGCCGGACGACGACGATCCGGCCACCGGCGATATCGACGATGGGCGCGGTCTCGCGGGTGAAGGCCAGGTACCAGGTCGGGCCGCCGGCCGCCGGGTCGATCTCCAGGATGTCGCCGGCCCCGAAGTCCTGCACCGACTTGACCCTGCCGAGCTCCTCGCCCTCCGGGGTGACGGCGGAAAGGCCGATCAGGTCGGCGAGGTAGAATTCGTCCTCGTCCGGTTCGGGCAGGTCGGCGCGGTCGATGTGGAGCGTCAGGCCGCGCAGGGCCTCGGCTTCTTCCCGGGTCTCCACGCCCTTGCAGCGGGCGACGACGCCGCCCTTGGAGGCGCGGGCGGACAGTACGGTCAGGGCCAGTGAGCCGTCGGCCTTCCTGAGGGTCTTGTAGTCGGCGATGGCCAGCGGATCGGCCGTGTAGGTGCTGATCCGCACCTCGCCGCGCACCCCGTGGGCGCCGCCGACCCGGCCGATGAGGAGGAGGTTGGGCATGAGCGGTGTTGGAAACGAAACGAGCGGCGACCGCAAGGCCGCCGCTCGCTCGAAGACCAGCGTTGGAGAGGCTTAGCCCTCGGTCTTCTCTTCGCCGGCGTCGGCGGCCGGGGCGTCTTCGGCGGCCGGCGCTTCCTCGGCGGCCGGAGCCTGCTCGGTGGCGGCTTCGGCCGGAGCCTCTTCAGCGGCGGGCGCTTCGGCGGCCGGGGTTTCTTCAGCGGCGGCTTCGGCGGCCGGCGCTTCCTCGGCGGCGGCTTCAGCGGCCGGAGCCTCTTCGGCAGCCGGCGCTTCCGGTTCCGGTTCCGGCTCGGGGGCCGGCGGGTTGGCGGCGGCTTCGGCGGCGGCGGCGGCGCGATCTTCCTCACGCTTGGCGCGCTCGGCGGCGCGTTCCTCGGCCTTCTTGCCCGGCTTGCCCTTGGTCGGGTTGTTGCCGTGCTCCCACTTCACCAGGCCTTCCTTGGCCAGGAACCGGGCGACGCGGTCGGTCGGCTGGGCGCCCTTCTTGATCCAGGCTTCGATCGACTCCAGCTTCAGCGTGGTGCGGGCCGGGTCGTCCTTCTTGAGCAGGGGGTTGTAGGTCCCGACCTTCTCGATGAAGCGGCCGTCGCGCGGCGAGTGGCTGTCGGCGACGACGATCGAGTAGTAGGGGCGCTTCTTGGTGCCGCCGCGGGCCAGACGAATTTTCAGCATGACTTGAAGTCCTTAGGGTCTAGTTCTTCTTGAACGGGTTGAGGTTGGGTCCGCCCAGGCCGGGAAGGCCGGGCATGTTCGGGAGACCGCCGCCGAGCCCCGGAAGGCCCTTCAGCTGCTTTTCGAGTTCGGCCGGGTCGACCTCCGGCATCTTGCCGCCGCCGAGCGCCTTCAGCCGGTCCATGCCGCCGCCGCCGCCCAGCATGGAGGCCATCTTGGCGAAGCCCTTGCCGCCGCCCTTGCTCATCATCTTGAAGGCGTCGGCCATCTGGCGGTGCTGTTTCAGCAGCCGGTTGACCTCGGCCACGTCGACGCCGGCCCCGGCGGCGATGCGGCGCTTGCGCGAGGCGGCCAGGATGTCCGGCTTCTTGCGTTCCTGCTTGGTCATCGAGCTGATGATCGCCTGCTGGCGCTTGATCGACTTGTCGTTCAGGCCCGCCTCGGCGATCTGGCCCTTCATCTTCTGGACCCCGGGCAGCATGCCCATCAGCCCTTCCATGCCACCCATCCGCTGCATCTGGGCCAGCTGGTCGGACAGCATGTCGAGGTCGAACTGGCCCTTGGCCAGCCGCTTGGCCATGGCCTCGGCCTTGGCGACGTCGAGGTCGGTGGCGGCCTTCTCGACCAGGGCGACGATGTCCCCCTGGCCCAGGATGCGGCCGGCGACCCGGCGGGCGTCGAACACGTCGAGGGCGTCGACCTTCTCCCCGGCGCCGAGGAACTTGATCGGCAGGCCGGTGACCGCCCGCATCGACAGGGCCGCGCCGCCCCGCCCGTCGCCGTCTGCGCGGGTCAGGATCAGGCCGGTCAGCGGCAGGCGCTCGTGGAAGGCCTTGGCGGTGCGCACCGCGTCCTGGCCGGTCAGGCTGTCGGCGACCAGGATGGTTTCGGCGGGGCTGGAGATCTTCGCGATCTCGGCCGCCTCGGCCATCATGCTCTCGTCCAGCGTGGTCCGACCGGCGGTGTCGAGGATCAGGATGTCGTAGCCGCCCAGCTTGGCGGCGCTCATCGCGCGTTTGGCGATATCGACGGCGGACTGGCCCGCGACGATCGGCAGGGTGTCGACCTCGACCTGCTTGCCGAGCGTGGCCAGCTGCTCCATCGCCGCCGGCCGCCGGGTGTCGAGCGAGGCCATCAGGACCTTCTTGCGGTCCGTCTTGCTAAGTCGCAGCGCCAGCTTGGCCGAGGTCGTCGTCTTGCCCGAGCCCTGCAGGCCGCTCATCAGGATGACGCTGGGCGGGTTGATCGCGATATTCAGGCCCACCGGCTCCTCGCCGCCGAGCATCTCCACCAGGCCGTCATAGACGATCTTCACCACCTGGTCGGCGGGGCGGATCGAGCGGATGACGGCTTCGCCGGTCGCTTCCTCGCGGGCCTTGGCGATGAAGTCCTTGACCACCGGCAGGGCGACGTCGGCCTCCAGCAGCGCCACGCGGACCTCGCGCAACGCCTCGTCGACGTCCTTCTCGCTGAGGACGCCGCGTCCGGACAGGCGGTCGAAGACACCGCTCAGCCGTTCTGTAAGGCCTTCAAACATTCAAACCCTCATATGCACAACACGACCAACCCCCGTGGACGATCACGTCGACGGGGGGCCTCTCCGTCCTCGTCCGATATGGGTATCGGGGTCGTGACGGGGGAGGGCGCTGGCAGATTGCGCCGGAAGGGCGCGCTTATGGGCGAAAGGAGGGGAAAGGTCAAGGAAAGCCCATGTATGGACACCCTCCCGTCCCCAAGACATGCTGGAAGGCGGGGGGATCATGGATCGTACAAGATTGCCGGGGCGCGCGTGATCAGCGGCCTCAATCGCGCGCGGTCACCGGGCGATGTCGGATGTGACCTTCATCCCTCCTGGGAAGGAGCGTTCATCCCGACCGAGCACTGGCATTTCCACAGCCAACTGTTCAAGCGCTACGGTCTGATCCTTGCGCCTGGCGAGTTCAGTTGGATGTTGCGTCAGATCGCCAACGGAAAGGCTATACTTGTCCAGAAGAAGGCCAAGGGAGGCTCCATCTACTGCGTTAAGGTTCCTTCCACATGGGACAAGATCTACGTCGCTGCCGAGGGTCACCGCATTATCACGGCCATGACGCCTAGCCGGCGCCTGAACCAGATGCGCAAAGCCGCACTCGCCAGCAGGGACGCCGAACGGCTCGCAACCCAGCGCCGGGCGCCGAGCGTTAGGCCCGAACTCGACGAGACGGAGCTCCTGTCATCGGTTCAGGCTGTCCCGGTTCACGATCAATCTTCTCTTTCGAGCAATGGAGCGGCGCAGGAATAGCCCAATTGAGCCGATCCCCTGACGGCCGTGCGCCGGATCGATCCGAACTGCCTGGCGTTGTGTCCCCGTCGTCAAAACGGAGACCTCGCCATGGCCAACCAGCCTCAGGACCATTCCGCCGCCGCGGTCCGCCAGCAGCGCGAGATCCAGAACGAAGTCGCTCAGGCCGACAAGGCGGCCGGCGAAGAGAAGTCCTTCGGGGCCATGCAGGCCGGGGCCCGCAGGTATCCCGAACCGCCAATGCCGGCGCAGCACCAGGCCAAGCCCGGCCAGGAAGAGGATCTCCAGCTCCAGCCGATGTACGACGCCCCCTTCTACAAGGGCTCGGACAAGCTGAAGGACCGGGTGGCGATCATCACCGGCGGCGACAGCGGCATCGGCCGGTCGGTGGCGGTGCTCTATGCGCGGGAAGGGGCGGACGTGGCCGTCCTGCACCTGGCGGCTGAACAGGAGGACGCCGAGGCGACCAGGGCGGCGGTCGAGAAGGAGGGCCGCCGGTGCCTCCTGATCAGCGGAGACGTGCGCGAGCGGACCTTCTGCCGGGCGGCTGTGGAGCAGGTGGTCAAGGAATTCGGCCGGCTGGACATCCTGGTCAACAACGCCGCCTTCCAGGTCCACACCAAGGACATCCTCGACCTCAGCGAGGAGCATTTCGACGCCACCCTGAAGACCAACCTCTACGGCTATTTCTTCATGGCCCAGGCGGCCGTGGAACACATGAAACCCGGCTCGGCCATCATCAACACCGGCTCGATCACCGGCATCGACGGCTCCAAGGAGCTGATCGACTATTCGATGACCAAGGGCGGCATCCACGCCTTCACCCGCGCCCTGAGCGGCAGCCTGATCGAGAAGGGCATCCGCGTGAACTGCGTCGCGCCGGGGCCGGTGTGGACGCCGCTCAACCCGTCGGACAAGGAGGCCGAGGACGTGAAGGACTTCGGCGCCCAGGCCAAGATGAAACGCCCGGCCCAGCCCGAGGAGATCGCCCCGGCCTACGTCTTCCTCGCCTCGCCGCAGACCAGCAGCTACATCACCGGCGAGATCCTGCCGATCATCGGCGGGTACTAGCCGCGCAGCTCCAGCCCGTTGCCCTCTGGGTCGGTGAGATAGACGCTGAGGCCATGGCCGCCGGCGCCATACCGCACGCCCTCCTGGCCCACCTCGACGCCGTGCGCGGTCAGGTGGGTCTTGACCGTCTCAAGGTCGAAGCCCTCGACCGCGAGGCAGAAGTGATCGAGGTTCCGGCCTTCCGCCCCCGGACCAGCGCCGCCCATCCGGCCCAGCACGCTATTCACCGCGACGATATCGATCAGGCACGAGCCGGCGCGGAGCTGCACCAACCCGATCGCGTCCTGCCGCTTCTCGACCGTCAGCCCGAGCACGTCGGTGTAGAAGTCGACCAGCCGCTGCTGATCGTGCGCCCGTAGAACGAGGTGGTCGATGCCGGTGATCTTCATGCGCCAAGGTTGCCTCCACACGCCCTGACCACGCAAGCCACGTGCCGGCAAAGCACGCCCTGAGTGTGATCGCGATCACGCACGGCTGGATCGTGCGCCGATAATGTGGAACTCCTGAACAAGGGGAGGCGTCGATGTCGAAACATCAACTGCAGTTCGATCAGGATCAACTGCTTCAGCTTATTCTGGACTGCGTTCGGCAGGACATCGCCGCCAACGTCGATCCCATGACCAAGGTTTCGACCCGTTACGGCTCCATGAAAGCCTTCAGGGTCCTGCTGGCCTTCATCGAGCGGCGCCTGAAAGACGACCACGGGATCAGCATTCGCCTCAGCGATCTCGACGTCGCCATTCTCAAACCCTGGCGGGAGGCGACCTACACGAGGTTCGCCGGCCTCCTGCACAAATATCTCCGGAACAACCCATGAGAACCGCCCTGTTCCTTCCGTTCGCGGCGGGCCTGGCCATAGCCTCGCCCCAGGCCGCGCAGGCCGCCAGCGAGACGATGATCGAAAAGCTCGCGCCGCACATCAAGGACAGCTGCAAAGGCTTGATGAACCTGGACCCCTACCTCGGCGCCGAAGGCTCGATCACGGCTGCCGACCTGAGGGCCGCGATCAACAAGTCCAAGACGGTTGCCGTCACCTACGCCTTCGGTGACGACGTCAGTCCCAAGGCGATTTCGAGGAAGGCCTTCTCGGACGACAAGGCCCCCTACGACGATCTGTACTATCTGGCCATGGGATGGGCGCGGAAGGGGAACTTCCAGAACGTGCTTCCGCTGGAAGCGGGCGGGGTCGCCGCCCGATCGCGAGTCGGCGGCGCTGTCGATCCGGAGCAGGTTCTGCACGACATCCTCGCCGGCTCGGACGACCGATTTATCTTTTATTGCAAGGACTTGGCGAAGCCGCCGACCGCCACCGTCGCCGGTACCCGGGGCTCAGGGAACGAGGGCGGCGAGGATGAAGAGCCGAACTATGTCGTGGCTTTGTCGCTCAGCAAGACGCCGGCCGACATGGCCAAGGAACAGAAGGAAAAAAGCTTCGCCGAGGGGGCCTGGGTCCGCAATGAGGTAAACAATACCGAGAGCTACAGCGCCTACGCCACGGGGGGTGTAGTGCTGGCGGGCCGGTCACGCCCCCTGACGGACGACCTGACTATCGAGCCCAGCTGGGGGGCCTACGTCCAGATCGAGCGGGAGGCGACGGTCAACGGCGCCGACAAGACCAACAACCTCAATCTGGGCTTCCAAGCCTCGGGTCGGCTCTCGACGCCCGGGCCCTGGCGGCGCCTTCACCACTATTACACCGCCGATATCCGCTACCTCTCCGACGACTCCTGGGACTCGGCGGCCTGGTCGGGGACGCTACGCTTCACGCCCGATTTCGGGCTGCGGGGGCAGGCCAACGAAAGTCAGTTCCGGCCGGATCTGCCGCAGCTTCGCTTTAAATGGGATCTGGTCGCGGTGGCCGACCATATGGAGGTCGACGACCCCGGCGACAAAGCCAATTGGTTGACAGTCAAGCAGTTCAGCCGCGTCGGCTACGATCTGGAGGGCTACCTGCTCTGGCTTCCGACCGGCGAGACGGATGGAGGGGCCTTCCGTGTCTCCGCCGGTTACCAGCTTCGCGACGACGTCAGCGACAACGGCGCCGATGCGCAGAAGATCCAGGTCAAGCTGGGTTATGAGCCTACGCCCCTGGTGAGCATTGGTCTGGTCTATGACCGTGGCGAAAACCTCGACTCCCTGGAATTCAAGGAGCAGTGGCGGGTCAGCTTGGGGCTTCGTTATTGATGGGGTAACAAGGTTCTCCATCTGAGGAGAACCTGTTCATGGGACGCATTCTGTTGGCCGGCCTGCTGGGCGGCCTGGCGATGTTCATCTGGTCGTCGTTGGCGCACACCGTGCTGCCGCTCGGCCATATCGGGATCAACCAGCTGCCGGGCGGCTCGGCCGCGCCGGCCGCCCTGCAGGCCGACGCCGGGCAGCAGGCGGGCCTCTACATGTTCCCGGGCGTCGGGGCGGGCCTGAACCCGCACGAAGACGAGGAGTCCCGCAAGCAGATGATGGAGGCGGTGAAGACCAGCCCCTCCGGCATCGTCATCTACCACCCGCCGGGCCGCTCGACCGACATGGCCCCGTTCCTGATCTCCGAGGCCCTGATCGAGATCGTCCAGGGCCTGCTGCTGGCCTTCGTGCTGGCCAAGATCGCCGCCGTGTTCGGGACCCGGCTGCTTGCGGCGACCGCGATCGGCGCGGCCGCCGCGATCACCACCAACGGCAGCAACGCCATCTGGTACGGCTTCCCGATGGACTTCTCGATCGCCACCGCGGTGACGACCTTCATCGGTTATGTCGTGGCCGGGGCGGTGGCGGCTTGGTTGTTGGGGCGGAAAGCAAAGGTGGCTGACGCCGGGTAGGAGCCCCAGTTCCGCCCCCTCCGGGGGCGGGGGACCGCGAATACGCGCGTGGTGGTGGGGGTAGCGCCGGCGGTCGGTGATCAGCGCCGCGACAATTCGAGCACCGGCTCCGCCCCCTCAGTCCGGCGCGTATTCGCGGCGGACAGCTCCCCCAGAGGGGGAGCGGCTTGCGATGATTGCCGCCGCTACGCTGGAACCGGGAAGCCCCGGTCGCGCAGCAGCGCCGCGATCTGCACATCCCGGCCCCGGAAATTCCGGAACGCCTCGTCGGCGCTGACGGTGTTGCCGCTGCTCATCACCGTGTCGTTCAGCCGCTTGGCCACCGCCTTGTCGTAGGGCCCGCCCGCCTCGAGGAAGGCCTCCCAGGCGTCGGCGGTCAGGGCCTCGGCCCAGCCGTAGCTGTAGTAGCCGGCCGCGTAGCTCTCGCCGGAGAACACATGGCTGAACCAGGTCAGGCGCGGCGCCAGCTCTCCCTCCTTGGGCAGCCCGATGCGCTTGACCTCCGCCTGGTAGAACTCGCCCAGGTCGACGTCGGCCCCGCCGGCCAGATGCAGCTTCATGTCCAGCATCGCCGCGGAAATCTGACGGGCGGTGACGAAGCCCTGGTTGAAGGTCTTGGCGGCCCGCAGCTTGTCCGCCAGCGCCTTGGGCATCGGCTTGCCGGTTTCGACATGGATGGCGAACCGGTCGAGAACCTCCGGCGTCAGGGCCCAGCGCTCCATGATCTGGCTGGGAAACTCGACGTAATCCCAAGTGACGTTTGCCCCCGCCAGGGTGCGGTAGGTGACGTTGGAGTTCAGGGCGTGCATGGCGTGGCCGAACTCGTGGAACAGGGCGACCGTGACGTCGCTCCAGCTCAGCAGGGTCGGCTGGCCGGCTGGCGGCTTGGTGAAGTTGCAGTTGTTGGAGACCAGCACCGTGGTCGGCTCCGGAAACCGCCCCTGGCTGCGGTACTCGCTGCACCAGGCGCCGGACTGCTTCTCCGGCCGGGCGTAAGCGTCGAAGTACCAGACGCCGCGGTGCTTGCCGTCCGGGCCCTTGACCTCCCAGGTCTCGATGTCCGGATGGGCGGTCGGCACGCCGGAGATCGGATGGAAGGTCAGGCCATAGATCTGGCCGGCGACCCAGAACATCGCCTCCTTCATCTTGTCCAGCTGCAGGTAGGGTTTCAGCTCCGCCTCGTCGATGTCGTACTTCGCCTTGCGCACCTTCTCGGCATAGTGACGGTAGTCCCAGGGCTGGAAGTCGGCCGCCGCATCGGCCGCGCCCTCCTTCGCGGCGATGGCCTTCATGTCGGCCACTTCCTCGCCCATCCGGGCGATGGCGGGCTTCAGCAGGGCCTCCATCAGGGCGATGGCGTTCTCCGGCTTGCGGGCCATCCGGTCCGCCACCCGCCAGTGGGCGAAGGTCGGGTAGCCGAGCAGCTTGGAGCGTTCGGCGCGCAGCTTGAGGATCTCCTTGATCACCGGCTTGTTGTCGGTCGGGGCGCCGGTGTGGTCGCCAAGCCCCATCCGCAGCTTCCAGGCCTTCTCCCGCAGGTCGCGGCGCGAGGAGAAGGTCAGCATCGGGTTCATCGCCGAGCTGTTGTTCTCGATCACCCACTTGCCGGGCAGCTTGCGGCGCTCGGCGGCGGCCGCCGCGGCAGCGATGACCGAGTCCGGCAGGCCGGCGGTGTCCTCCTTCTTCTCCAGCACCAGAACGTCGGTGTTCTCGTCCGTGAGCAGGTTCTTGGAGAAGGTGGTGTAGAGGTCGGCCAGCCGCAGGTTGATCGCGGCCAGCCGCTGCTTGTCGGCGGCGTTCAGCCGGGCGCCCGACTGCACGAAGTTGTTGTGATAGACCCAGACGAGGCGCTGCTGCTCCTTGGTCAGGCCGCTGGTCTCACGCGCCTGGTAGACAGCGTCGATGCGGGCGAACAGGGCGGAATTTTGCGTCTGCTCGTCGGCATAGGCGGCCAGCGCCGGGGCCATCCGCTCCTCGATGGCCTGCATCTCCGGGGTGATCACCACCGAGGTGTGGACGAAGTAGAGGGTGGCGACGTTGTTCAGCGCCTGGCCCGACCGCTCATAGGCCTCGATGGTGTTGGCGAAGGTCGGGGCCGCCCGGTTGTCGGTGATCGCCTTCAGCTCGGCCCGCTGCAGGTCCATGGCCTCCCTGAAGGCCGGCTCGAAGTCCGGCAGCCGGACCTTGTCGAAGGGCGGCAGCCCGCCATAGGCGCCGGCCCAGGCGGCCAGCATCGGGTTGCCCGAAGACGCCAGCGCTTCACGCGCGGAGGCCTCGGCCGCCAGGGCGGCGGCCGAGGCCAGGAAACTGCGACGATCCATTGTGTTCAGCCCCAAAATGAGAGGGCCGCGGCGTCTCCCCCGCCGCGGCCCCGATTGGTGTCCCCTTAAGCCTTGGCCGGCGCCGGGAAGCCCCGGCTGCGCATGAGCGCGCCGATCTCCGGATCGCGGCCTCGGAAGTCACGGTACTGTTCGGCCGGGCCCTTGCGATTGCCCTGGCTCATGATGGTCGCATAGAGGCGGTCGGCGGTCGGCCGGTCA
>DASPLD010000078.1:0-2024 GCA_035627755.1 Caulobacter sp.
CATGGGGTCGGCGCAGTCCGGCCCCATGAAAATTCGCGTCCGCGCCGACCTCGTCTACCGCTTCGACCCGCCGACCGACGCGATCTACAAGATCCAGGTCGCGCACTGGCCGGGGCAATCCATCGTCGAAGAGCGGCTGACGACCACGCCAGCCGTGGATTTCATCGAGGACCAGGATGAGGAGTTCGGAGCCCGCACCCTGCGCGCCCACCTGTCTGGCGACGTGGCCCTGACGTATGAGGCCGTCGTCGACAACGGCACGCTGAAGGGCCTGCCGCCGGTCACCGTCCAGCACGACTGGAACGAGTTGCCCGCCGAAGTTCTGTCCTATCTGAACCCCAGCCGCTACTGTCCGTCCGATCAGTTCGGGCGTTTCGCCGAACGCACCTTCGGGGGCACCGTCGGCGGCGACCGGGTGCTGAAAATCCTCGACTGGATTCGCGCGGAGATCGATTACGAGCCGGGTGTATCCGACAGCGAGACCACCGCCGCCCGCACCTTCATCGACCGCGCCGGCGTGTGCCGCGACTTTACCCACATGGGCATCACCCTGTGCCGCGCCTCGGGAATTCCCGCACGGGCCGTCAGCGCCTATGCCCACCAGCTCAATCCGCCGGACTTCCACGCCATTTTCGAGGTCTGGCTGTCCAACGGCTGGTGGCTGGTCGATCCGACCGGACTGGCGCCGGTCGAAGGGTTGGTACGGATCGCCTGCGGGCGGGATGCGGCCGACATCGCCTTCCTGACGACGCAGGGCGCCTGCCAGCTGATCCGCCAGTCCGTGACGGCCGAGGCGGTCTAGTCGGAGCCGCCGGCGGCCTTCCAGGCCTCGATGAATTCCAGCCGGCGCAGCACCTTGCTGTTCGGATCGATCAGCACGTGGGCCCCGTCGGGGACTGTGATCCGGCCGCGGCCGCCGGTCATCGGCACAGTGCGCAGCTGCCCGTCGATCTCCACTTCCACCGGCATCGGGAAGGCGCCGCCGTCGCCGGTCACCCATTCCAGGGCCAGTTCGCCATTGGCCCGCCTCTGGCGCAGGTCAGGCAGGGCCGCCTGGTACAGATAGCCCCGGAAGAACCAGGTCAGATCCCGGCCTGTCTCCTCATTGACGATGGCCAGGAATTCGTCGGTCGTGCCGTAGCGCGGCCGGAACTCGCCCGGGCGCGGCGTCGCCGTGCCGTAGACCAGCCGGGTCACCGAGCGGAAGAAGGGCTCGTCGCCGATCAGCATGCGCAGGCTGTGCGCGATCAGGGAGCCCTTGTTGTAGATGTCGAGGCCCGGGCCGGTGTCGCCCTGGTAGACCTCGTCCTCCGACTTTTCCTCGCCGGAGACCACCGGGAATTTGTTGATCAGGCCGCGCCGCTGATCCATCAGCTCCGCCTGCATCATCTGCTCGCCGTGCAGCCAGCGCAGGTAGAGCGGCTGCATATAGCTGCCGAGCCCCTCGTGCAGCCACATGTCGTCCGAGTTGCGGTTGGTCATCTGGTTGCCGAACCACTCGTGCGCCAGCTCGTGGTGCAGCAGCCAGTCGTAGCCCTTGCCGTCCAGCTTGTAGCCGTTGCCGTAGGCGTTGATCGTCTGGTGCTCCATGCCCAGGTGTGGGGTCTCGACCACGCCCATCTTCTCGTCGCCGAAGGGGTAGGGGCCGACGGTCGCCTCGTAGAAGTCCATCATCGGGGTGAACTGGGCGAACAGGGCCGCGACCTTGGCCGGGTCGTCCGATCGCAGATGCCAGTAGGACATCGGCACGACTTTGCCGAAGCGGCTGCGGTATTCCGTGCTGATCTCCTCGTACGGGCCGATGTTCAGGGCGATGGCGTAGGTGTTCGGATTGGCCGCCGACCAGTTCCAGGTCGTCCAGCCGTCGCCGTGGTCGACCTTGCCGAGGAATTTCCCGTTGGACGGGGCGGACAGGTTGGACGGCACGGTGATGTGCAGGTCGACCCGGCCCGGCTCGGCCAGCGGGGGGTCGATGCAGGGCCAGAAGATGTCGCAGCCCTCGCCCTGGACGGCGGTGGCGATCC
>DASPLD010000079.1:0-12171 GCA_035627755.1 Caulobacter sp.
ACGCTCGACGAAGATGGTCTGCTCGATGCGGACCGAGCCGTCCCGCTTCTCCTCGAACGAGGTGGTCTCGACGCTGGCCGCGTAGGGCAGCTCCTCATGGACGCGCAGGTAGAGCTTCTCGCGGGTGATCTCGGCGGCCAGCAGGCGGGCGGGGATGTCCGCGGTCTGGTCCTCGGGATAGAGCCAGGGCCCCTCCGGCATCAGTTCGGCCAGGCGGGCGCGCAGGTCCTCGACGCCGGAGCCGTCGGCGGCGCTGATCATGAACACCTCGCTGTAGACCCCGGTCTCGAACAGGCGCTGGGCCACGGCCAGCAGACGGTCGCGCTTGACCCCGTCGATCTTGTTGAGGCCGAGGATTACCTGTTTGCCGGCGTTCTTCAGATTGTCGATGATGGTCTCGACGTCCTGGACGCCGCGCTTGTCGGCGGCCTTGGCCGTGCCGTCCTGCACCGCCAGCTCGCCCTGGACATCGACCAGGTGGACCACGGCGTCGGCGTCCTCGGCCCCGGCCCAGGCGCTGCGCACCATGGCCCGGTCGAGGCGGCGGCGGGGATTGAAGATGCCCGGGGTGTCGATGAGCACGATCTGGGCCTCGCCGGCCATGGCGACCCCGCGGATCGGAAACCGGGTGGTCTGCACCTTCTGGGTGACGATCGACACCTTGGCCCCGACCAGGCGGTTGGTCAGGGTCGACTTGCCGGCGTTGGGGGCGCCGATCACGGCGACGAAGCCGGCTCTGGTGGTCATTGTTGGCCTTCCTGTTTCAGCAGCATGATCAAGGCCGCCGCCTTCTCCGCTTCGCGCCGGGAGCTCCCCTCCCCCCGCTCGCTCTCATAGCCCTTCACCGAGACCTCGACGACAAACCTTGGAGCGTGGTCGGGGCCGGTCTGTTCCACCACCCGGTAGGCCGGGACCGGCAGGCGACGGCCCATAGCCCATTCCTGCAGCCGGGTCTTGGAATCCTTGGCGCGGGGTTCTTCCAGCCGGTCGAACTCGTCGGACCAGGCCTCGAGGAAGAAGGCGCGGGCGGTCTCCAGGCCGCCGTCGATGTAGATGGCGGCCATCAGCGCCTCGACGGCGTCGCCCAGCGCCCCGTCGTTGTCCCGCACGCCGATCTTGGTGGCCGAGCCGCTCATCCGCAGGGCGGCGCCGAGCTCCAGCCGCCGGCCGACGCGGGCGCAGGCCTTGCCGTTGACGAGGTTGGCCAGGCGCGGCGACAGCTCGCCCTCCTTGGCCTCGGGATAGAGGGCCAGCAGGCGTTCGGAGGCGAGCAGGCCGAGCACCCGGTCGCCGAGGAACTCCAGCCGCTCGTTGTGGCGCACCTTGATGGCGCCGTCGCCGACGCTGGCGTGGGTCAGGGCCCGCTCCAACAGGGCGCGGTCGGCGAAGCTGTGACCGATGCGGCGTTCGAGCGACTCTACGGCAAGCGCTCGGGCGTTCATTTCAGCAGGTTGAAGAACCGGCTGGGCCGGGCCTCGGTGAACCAGGTCCAGGGTTTGAACAGGGAGACGCCCTCGCGGACCTTGCCCTTCTCGTCCGTGACCGGGCCGCGGTCGCGGCTGGGCGCGGGATACCAGGACAGCAGGATGATCTCCGCCTTGCCGACCAGGTTCTCGGCCGGCATGAAGCCGACGCCGCCCGCGCGGGGGGCCGCGTAGTTGGGCTCGAAGCGGCTATCGAGGCTGTTGTCGCGGTTATCGCCCATGGCGAAGTAGTGCTTCTGGGGCACCAGGAAGACGCCGGTGTTGTTGGGGTAGCCGTACTCGGCGCCGGCGTAGGTGACGTAGGTCTTGCCGTCGAGCGAGGTTTCCTGGCGGCGGACGCCCCGCAACTCGTCGATGTCCTTGCGGGCCAGCTGGACGTGAGGCAGGGCCTTTTCGTTGACGTAGAGCACGCCGCCCCGGACCTGCACCCGGTCGCCCGGCAGGCCGATGATCCGCTTGATGTAGTCGGTCTTGTTGTCCGCCGGCAGCTTGAACACCACGATGTCGCCGCGCTTGGGCGACGACCCGAAGATGCGGCCTTTGAACAGCGGCGGGCTGAGCGGGATGGAGTGCCTGGAGTAGCCGTAGGACCACTTGTTGACGATGATGTAGTCGCCCGCCAGCAGGTTCGGCTCCATGGAGTCCGAGGGGATGGTGAAGGGCTGGAACAGGAAGATCCGCAGCACCAGGGCGATCAGCAGGGCGTAGAACACCGTCTTGCCGATCTCGACCACCTCCTGGACGAAGGTGGGCTTCTCTTCCGGAACGTCGTGCGGTTCGTCGGACTCTTGGGCGACGGCGTCGGTCATCGGCGCGGGATTCTCTTCGAAACTTGGGGGCGAAACGCCCAGCGGGTCTGGTTAGCGGGGGAATACCCCGGGCGCAACGTCTGCGCCCGTTACTTCGCCTTCATGGCGTAACTTGGGGCGGCCCATGTTGCTTGGGGAGGGCCTCGATGATCACGAAGGCCTGGGCATAGGGGTGGTCGTCGGTCAGGGTGACGTGGATTCGGGCTTCCATGCCGTCCGGGAGGATCGCGGCGAGACGATCCGCCGCGCCGCCGGTCAGGGCCATGGTCGGGGCGCCGGACCGCAGGTTGATCACCCCCATGTCGCGCCAGTGGACCCCGCGGCGGGGAACGCCCGTGCCCAGCGCCTTGGCGCAGGCCTCCTTGGCGGCGAAGCGCTTGGCGTAGCTGGCGGCGCGGTCCTTGCGGCGGTCGGACTTGGCCTGCTCGACCTCGGTGAACAGCCGCTGGACGAAGCGGTCGCCGAACCGGTCCAGGGTCTTGTCGATGCGGCGGATGTCGCAGAGGTCGGAGCCGAGACCGATGATCACGCGGCCTGCTCCGCCTGCGCCCGGGCGGCGTCCATCAGCCGGCGCATGCGGAGGATGGCTTCGCTGAGGCCCACGAAGATGGCCTCCCCGATCAGGAAGTGGCCGATGTTGAGTTCGGACAGTTCCGGAATGGCGGCGATGGGGCCGACCGTGGCGTAGTCGATGCCGTGGCCGGCGTGGACCTCCAGCCCCAGCTGCTGGGCCTGGGCCGCGGCGGCGGTGAGGCGGGCCAGGATGGCGGCGGCCCGCTCGGTCTCCCCGGCCCGGGCGGCGTCGCAGTAGGCGCCGGTGTGCAGCTCCACGACCTGGGCGCCGGCCTCGGCGGAGGCGGCGATCTGGGCCGGGTCGGCCTCGACGAACAGGGAGACGCGGCTGCCGGCGGCGCGCAGGGACTGGACCGCGTCGCGAACCCGGTTGGCGCCGCGGACCACGTCGAGACCGCCCTCGGTCGTGACCTCCTCGCGCCGCTCGGGGACCAGGCAGGTCGCGTGGGGCCTGTGGGCCAGGGCGATGGCGACCATGTCGTCGGTGACCGCCATCTCGAAGTTCAGCGGCTTGCCCCGCTTGCGGCAGAGGTCGGCCAGGGCGTCGATGTCGGCGTCGGAGATGTGCCGGCGGTCCTCGCGCAGGTGGGCGGTGATGCCGTCGGCCCCGGCCAGCAGGGCGATCTCGGCCGCGCGGGTCGGCTCGGGATAGCTGGCGCCCCGCGCGTTGCGAATGGTGGCGACGTGGTCGATGTTGACGCCGAGGCGCAGGGTCATGGCGGGGTCCATCCGTGGAACTTACGTACTTAGGGCGCGGCGGCCGCGGACGAAAGTCACGGTCGGTTCCAGGTTTTTTCACGGGCGCTGTCGGGACGGCGGCATTCGCGGCGTCCTTGGGGACCAACGGTCAGGCGCGTAGGGCGTAAAGACCGCGAGCAGACGAAGGACAACGCCATGAAGGTCACCCAGCATCTCTGGTACGAGAAGGACATGGAGGCGGCGATCCGCTTCTACACCTCGCTGATCCCCAACTCGCGGATCGAGGACGTCTCGGCGGTGATGGGCGAGAGCCCCGCCGGGCCGGCCGGCAGCGTGACGATCATCAGCTTCGTCCTGGGCGGCCAGAACTACATGGCCATCGAGGCGGGGCCGCTGGATCCGTTCAACCACAGCTTCTCGATCATGGTCGAACCGGAGACGCAGGAGGACCTGGACCGCCTGTGGGACGCACTGAGCGAAGGCGGCAGCATCGAGCAGTGCGGCTGGCTGAAGGACCGCTGGGGCCTGTGCTGGCAGATCGCGCCCAAGCGCCTGCGGGAGCTGATGGACAGCCCCGACAAGGCGGTGGTGAAGCGGGTGACCGAGCAGATGCTGAAGATGGTCAAGCTCGACATCGCCCCGCTGGAGGCGGCGGCGGCGGGGTAAATCCCTGTCCTTTCCGCTTCGGCTGTCATCCTTCGGCCGCAAGCGGACCGGAGGACCCACTTGTCCGCTTGGCGCCTGGCGTTGGTGGATCAGTGCGGCCGTCGATGACGGCCCGCCGGCTCCAGGCGGTTCCCCATCCACCGTGGGTCCTCCGGTCCGCGCTACGCGCGGCCGGAGGATGACAGAGTAGGGTTTAGGCCGTCCGGAGCGCGAGACCGCGCCGCGCGATCAGCATGCCGCCGACAACGCAGGCGGTGAACAGCAGGCCCTCGACGGCGCCGGTGATCGCCTGGCTGACCGGTCCGAAGCCAGGCTCGCCGAACAGGCCGCCGATCCGGTCCAGCTGGAGGCGGGAATTGGGGAAGTGGCTGGCCAGCAGGTCGAGGCTGCCGCCCATCAGCCGGCCGCCGACCAGGGGGATCGCGGCGCCGACGGCGGCGCCCAGCAGTCCGGCCGCGGCCAGCGCCCGGCGGGGCGACAGGCGGCCCGACGCCCAGACGGCGAGACCCACCGCCGCGCCCAGCAGGCCCCCCTCCCCGCCGCCGGTGATCTCTCCGGGGGTTTGGCCGAACAGCAGGTTGAAGGCGTCGACGCCGAGCAGCTTGACCGTGGCGCCCACCAGCAGGCCGCCGGCCGTCGCCGCGAAGACGCTCCAGGCCCAGGAGGGACGCGGCGCAAGGCGGGCGGCGGCCACCCCGAAGCTGACTCCCGCGCCGCCGAGCAAGCCGACGAGGATGGTCAGGCAGACCAGGACCAGCAGCACCGAGGCGCCGCCCATGCCGGGCGAAGACGGCTGGATGACCAGGCCGTAAAGCAGCCCGCCGATCCCGCCGGCGACGCCGCCGCCGGCCGTGCCGGCCAGGCCGACCTGCAGGATGTCGCGCAGAAGGGTGTCCCGCGGCCCGGTCGCGGAACGGGGCGCCGGGGCTTCGTTGTCGGCTTCGACGGGAGCAATGAAGCGGTAGCCGTGCTTGGGCACCGTCTCGATGAAGCGCGGGCGGGCGGCGTCGTCCCCGAGCTGGCGGCGCAGGGTGCGGATGCACTGCGTCAGCGCCTCGTCGGTGACCGGCGTCCCGCGCCAGACCTCCTCGAGGAAACGATCCTTGGAGACCAGCCGGCCCTGCTCGGCGACCAGCAGCGCCAGGGCGTCCAGGTAGCGGGCGTTGAGCTCGACCGGCGCCCCGTCGAGCGTCAGCAGGCGGTCACGCGGATCGAGACGGAAGCGGTCGAATCGAAAGGCGCCCAACGCCGGCCCAGTCCTTGCGGTTGCGGCGCGAACCTCACCCATGCGGCCGCGGCTGGCAAATGGAAAACCGGCGCAGGGGGAGATCGCACATGGCCCTGTCCCCAAGCTCGCCCGTCATCCCGGCCGTAGCGCGTAGCGCGGAGAGCCGGGACCCAGGGGGTGCATGATCTGGGCTATGGAAGGCTGCTTTGCGGGCGGTGCGGTGCGGCCCCTGGGTCCCGGATCAGCCCTACGGGCTGTCCGGGATGACGGGTTTTGCTCGGGACGAGTTGGGTTGCTCAGCCCTTGGCCAGGCGGCGGCTTCCCGGATCCTCGATGGGAATGGCGGCCAGCTCGGGCGGCAGGGCGTCGGCCGGGTACGCCGGCACGTCGAGCGTCGCCAGGGCGATCAGCGGGACGCCGACGTCGGCCTTGCCGCCGGAACGGTCGACGATGCAGGCGGCGGCGATCACCTCGCCCCCGGCGGCCTGGATGGCGGCGATGCATTCTCGGCTGGAGAGGCCGGTGGTGACGATGTCCTCGACCATGACGACCCGGGCGCCGGGCTCGACCTGGAATCCGCGGCGCAGCTTGAACTGGCCGCCCTCGCGCTCGACGTAGAGGGAGGTGACGCCGAGCTGGCGGGCCGTCTCGTAGCCTGGGATGATGCCCCCGACGGCCGGGGAGATGCAGAGGTCGGGCTTGCCCACGGCGGCGATGATGCGGGCGGCCAGGGCGGCGCAGAGGCGCTCGCAGCGGTCGGGCTGGGCGAAGACCAGGTTCTTCTGCAGGAACACCGGGCTGTGCAGGCCGCTGGACAGCACGAAATGGCCTTCCCGCAGGGCGCCAGCGCCGCGGAATTCCTCGAGGACGTCATCGCTGGTCATGGAGGTGGTGTAGCGAGTTGAGCGAGGCGGCGGAAGCGGGTTGCGTCCTTCGACACGCGGCCTGCGGCCGCTACTCAGGATGACGAACTGGGGAGGGCCGCTCACCCTCTTCGTCATCCTGAGTAGCCCGCGCAGCGGGCGTGTCGAAGGACGCACGAAGCTAGATGCCCAGCCGATACACCCGCGCCGCCGTGCCGCTGAACAACGCCGTCTTCTCCTCGGCCGAACAGCCGGCCGCGAAGTGTTTGAACGCGTTCCACAGGGTCGCGTAGCTGCAGCTGAGGATGTCGACCGGGAAGTTGCTCTCGAACATGCAGCGGTCCGGGCCGAAGGCCTCGATGCAGGTCTCCAGGTAGGGACGCCATTCGGCGGCCAGCTGGGTCGAAGGAGCCGGGGTTTCGGAGAGGCAGGAGGGGAAGGCGGGGAAGACCATGGCCAGGCCGCCGAGCTTGACGGTGACGTTCGGGCATTCGGCGAGCTGGCGGATGGCGCCCCGCCAGGTGTCGAAGCGCTCCTCGCGGCGGCCCGCGTAGCTGGCGATGCCGAGCGGGGTGCCGACGTGGTCGAGGACGATGGGGGTCCCGGGGAAGGCGCGGGCGAGGTCGATGAGGTCGGGGAGCTGGGGTTCGAGGAGCCAGGCGTCGAAGGACAGGTTCAGCGGCGCGAGCTGGGCGAAGCCCTCGCGGAATGCGGGGTCACGGTAGAGGCCGGTCGGCATGCGGACCAGGGGGCCGAGGACGGCGCTGTCGGGGTCGTGGCTGGCGCTGTGGCGGATGCCGCGGAAGCGGTGGCTGGCGGCGATCTGGGCCTCCAGCGTCTCGCGGACCGCGGCGCCGCGGGTCAGGTTGGCATGGCCGACGATGCCGGCGCAGGGCTTGGCGGACCCGTAGACGCCACTGTCGGCGATGGCGGCAAGGCCATTGACCGCCTCGACCTCGCCGACCGGCTTGAGGTGGTCGGGACCGCCGGGGCGGTAAAACGCGCCGCATTCCAGGTAGACGGTCGCGACGACGTTGTGGCCGCTGTTCAGGTCGGCGAGGAGCTCGTCGAGCAGGTAGCGGGGGACCCGGCGGATGATCTGCTCGAAGCCATGGGTGGGCGGGGAGAGATGGGGGAGCAGGGCGGTGCGATCCCACAGGTGGTGGTGGGGATCGACGATGGGGAGGTCCGGATCGAGGATGGGTTCGGGCATCTGCATCTCCGTCATCCCGGCCGGAGCGCTAAGCGCGGAGCGCCGGGACCCAGGGGTTCAAGCACGGTACGGGCGGCGGCGAGGACAGCCCCTGCCCTCCTGGGTCCCGGATCAGGCCTGCGGCCTGTCCGGGATGACGGCAATTAGAGGATATCCCCGCCCGCTGCGGCCGCCGTGGTGCCGTCGCGTTCGAAGGCCTTGATGACGTTGCGGCCGACGGTCCAGCGGTGGACCTCGTCCGGACCGTCGACCAGGCGTTGCGAACGGATATGGGTGTACCAGCGGGCCAGGGGGGTATCCATCGAATAGCCCAGGGCGCCGTGCAGCTGGATGGCGGTGTCGACCACCTTGTGGACCATGTGGGCCAGGAACACCTTGGCGATGGAGTTCTCCTGGCGAAGATCCATGCCCTTTTCGGCCTTGTAGGCGATGTGGATCAGCATCAGCCGGGCCATGTAGAGCTCGCTGGCGCAGTCGGCGAGCATCCACTGGACGCCCTGGCGGTCCTTCAGCTTGCGGCCGAACGTCTCCCGCTTGACGACGTGCTCGGTGGCCATGTCGAGGGCCCGTTGGGCCATGGCGACGTTGTGCATGCCGTGGCGCAGCCGCCCGTAGGCCAACCGGTGCTGGCCCATGTTGAAGCCGTTACCCTCGCCGCCCAGCAGGTTCTCGGCAGGGACCACCAGGTCCTTGATCTCGATCTCGCTGTGGCCGCCGCCCATGATGTGGCTGAGCGGGCCCTCGGCGGCCATGGTCGGGATATCGCGGAGGATCCTGTAGCCAGGGTTGGGCAGCTCGACGATGAAAGTGGAGAACTGCTGGTGGCGCGGGGCGTCCGGGTCGGTGCGGGCCATGACCAGGGCCAGGTCGGCGGCGCTGGCGGCCGAGCTGAACCACTTCTCGCCGTTGAGGATGTAGTTCTCGTTGCCGTCCTTGACCGCGGTGGTGCGCATGCCGGTGGCGTCGGCGCCGGCCGCCTTCTCGGTCATCGAGTAGCAGACCCGCTTCTCGCCGTTCAGCAGGGGCTTGAGGAACTTCTCCTTCTGATACTCGGTGCCGTGGGCCAGCAGGGTGAGGATGGTGGCGTCGTCGGGGCCCTGACTGTTCATGCTGAGGGCGCCCAGGTGGCTCTTGCCGAGCTCCATCTGCACGAGGGCGTTGGCGAGGGGCCCCAGGCCCATGCCGCCGTACTCCTTGGGCACGAAGGGCATCCAGAGATCCCGTTCGCGGGCCTTCCTGCGGAGGTCGGCGAGGACGGTCTGGTAGCTCTCCTTGTCGTGGATCAGCTTCTCCGCCGGGATGCACTCGTCATTGACCCACTGCCGGACCTTCTCGCGCACGGCCTTGGCTTCGGGGGGAATTTCGAAATCGATGGCCATGGTCGCGTTTCCTCGGTCAATTGTTCTGGGACTTGAGTCAAACAGTCGTTCGAAAGCAGGGTACGGCGCAAGCTGGAAATACGTTTCCGTCAGGTCCGGGACCCCCTCTTTGTAGGTGGCCTTCCGGCAGCCTTTGGCCGACGCTCACGGAAACCGGAGTTTTCTCGATGCCTCTTCGCCTCTGCGTCTTCGCCGCCGCCGTCGCCTGCGCCGTGGCGGGTCCCGCCCTCGCCCAGGGCGGGCCAATGTCGGTCGGGTTGCCCACCGATCCCAAGGACATTTCCATGCATTGCGCGGCGGCGGTGGCGACCGAACTCTACCTCTCCGAGGAGGGAGGCAAGGCGTCCAGCTTCGACAAGGGCAAGCTGGGCGGAGGCATGGTGGCCTGGATGGAGGACGCGGCAGCCAAGCACGGCACCGACTTCGAAGGCCTGACTGAGAACAAGGTGTTCCTGGCCCTGGCCGAGAACAAGGCCGGGAACGACGTGGTGCGCGGTCATCAGGTGCGCTGGTGCCTGGAGCGGACGCCGACGTCCTAAGTCAGTCGGGCAAGGACCGCCCGGACTCGGTCGACCGGAGCGGCCGGCGCTATGTCGACGAGTCCAAATCCCAGCGATCCATAGGTTTCGCGGTGCAGGTCGCCGAACCGGCGAGCGCTGTCCAGCTCGATGCGGCGGGCATCGGTGTTCACGATGAAATCCAGGCCTTCGACGAAGAAGACCTCGCGGGCGTAGGCGTCGCGGGCCGCCTCGGCGGCCGCGATCAGGGCCGGCGAAGCTTGATGGCCAAGGAAGCGGGCCAAGGTCAGGGTGCAGACTGGGGAGCGGTCGAAGATGACGGGCCCCGGCCCCGCCCGGGCCTGGCGGGCCAGCTGCAGGCTGAGAATGTCGTCGGTGAAGGCGGGGTGGGCCCAAGGCTCGGCGACGCCCTGGGCCTGGCGCCAGGCGATGAGGTCAGTGGCCGCCTCCTCGATGACGGCGAGGCCGGCCTGTTCGAGGCCGCGGAGGATGATGGTCTTTCCGGCCCCGGGGGCGCCGGTGAGGATGTGGCGCATGGGTTCCTCAAGTTCCTTTCCATCGTCATCCCGGCCGAATCGAAGCGGAGAGCCGGGACCCAGGAGTGCGTGATCTCGCCATCGAACGCAGCGTTCCAGGCTGGTGCGCTGCAACCCCCGGGTCCCGGATAACCGCTACGCGGCTTCCGGGATGACGGAGGTGAGGGGTCGCGCCCTACCCCAGCGGCCGCTCGGCGTTCTCGACGCTCGGGCAGGCGCGCAACGCCGCCACCAGGTTGGTGATGTGGCGGCTATCGTGGACGTCGAGGTCGATGTCGACGTCGAAGACGTTTTCCTGGCGCGGGGTCATGCGCAGGCCGACGATGTTGCCGCCGGCCTCGCCGATGATGGTGCAGACCTCGCCCAGCACGCCAGGTGTGTTGACGATGGTGACCCGCAGCCGGGCGCGGGAGAGGGTGTTGCGCTCGGCCTCGGGGGTCCAGGTCAGGTCGCGCCAGCGGTCGCCCTGGTCCTCGTACTGGGCGAGGTTGGGGCAGTCGATGGTGTGGACCGTCATCTGCTCCGGCCCGTCGATGATGCCGACGATGCGGTCGCCGGGAACCGGCGTGCAGCAGCGGCCGAAGTGGAGCTCGCAGCCGGACTCGATCGCGCCGCGGACGAACAGGCGCGCGCCCTTGCCGTCCTCGATATGGCGGCGGGCGACGATGGCGGCCTTCTCGCTGTCCTTCAGGCCCGGGAAGACGATGTCGATCACCTGCATCGGGGTGGCGCGGCCGCGGCCGATGGCGTCGTAGAGGTCATCGTCGGTCTTGAAGTTCAGCTGCTCCAGGGCCGGGCGGAGGGAGACGCCGGTGCGGCTCTTGCCGACCCGCTCGAAGGCCTGGAACAGGGCCGCCTTGCCGAGGCGCAGGGACTCTTCCTTCTCGGTCTGGCGGATGTGGCGGCGGATGGCGCTGCGGGCCTTGCCGGTGACGGTCAGGCTGCTCCAGTCGGGCGGCACGGCTGGCTTCGCGCCCTTGATGATCTCGACCACGTCGCCGTTCTGCAACGGGGTGCGCAGGGGCTTGAGCTCGCCGTTGATCTTGGCCCCGATGGTGCTGTCGCCGATGTCGGTGTGGACGGCGTAGGCGAAGTCCAGGGGCATCGCGCCCCGCGGCAGGGTGACCAGCTTGCCCTTGGGGGTAAAGGCGAAGGTCTGGTCGAGAAACAGCTCCAGCTTGGCGTGCTCGACAAGGTCCTCGGCGTCGCCGCCGTGTTCGAGCACCTGGACCAGCTGGCGCAGGTTGGCGAGGGGATCGCGGCCGCCCTCGGCCTCCATGTGTTCGGCGTCGAAGCCGTAGGAGTGGTTCTTGTAGCGCCAATGGGCGGCGACCCCGTCCTCGGCGACGCGGTCCATGGCCTCCGTGCGGATCTGCATCTCGATGCGCATGCCGCGAGGGCCGATGACCGTGGTGTGGATCGAGCGGTAGTTGTTGCGCTTCGGCGTCGAGATGAAGTCCTTGAACCGCTCGGGCATGCAGGGCCAGGCGCGGTGGATGAGACCCAGCGCCCGGTAGCAGTCGGCTTCGGTGTCGACGATCACCCGGAAGGCGTAGATGTCCGACAGGGCCGAGAAGCCGATCGACTTGCGCTGGAGTTTCCGCCAGATCGAGAAGGGATGCTTCTCGCGGCCGAAGACGCGGCTGGGGATGCCGCTCTCCTGCAGGATGCGGGCGATTTCGCCGCTGACCGTGCTGACCGCCTTGCCCTGCTCGCCGCGCAGCACCTCGAGGCGGCGGATGATGGCGTTGCGGGCCATCGGGTTGAGCTGTTCGAAGGCCAGCTCCTCCAGCTCGGAACAGATGCGGTGGCAGCCGATGTTCCGGGCCAGCGGGGCGTAGATGTCGAGGGTCTCGCGGGCGATCCGCTCGCGCTTGGCCGGGCTCTTGATGTGCTCCAGCGTGCGCATGTTGTGCAGCCGGTCGGCCAGTTTGACCATCAGGACCCGTACGTCCTTCGAGATGGCCAGGATGAACTTGCGCAGGTTCTCGGCCTGCCGGGTGTGCTCGTGCTGAAGCTCGAGCTGGGAGAGCTTGGTCACGCCCTCCACCAGCTCGGCGACCTCGTCCCCGAACCGCTCGGCGATGTCCGGCCGCGAGGCGACCGTGTCCTCGATCACGTCGTGCAGCAGGGCGGTGACGATGGTGGCCGTGTCGAGCCGGTAGTCCGTCAGGATCCCGGCCACCTCGATGGGGTGGGCGAA
>DASPLD010000080.1:0-8413 GCA_035627755.1 Caulobacter sp.
CCGCGCCAGACCAGGGCTATCCTTGGGTGTCGTCCGTCCATTCTCGACGCTCCTCATCGCCCAGGCGGGCGCGGAGCGGATGCTTGGACGCCGAGCGTCTGACCGGGCGATCCGCATCGGCCCGGCCAGCTCACTCTAGCAGACGATCACTCCGCCGCCAGCAGCTGGCGGCCGGCGGTGAAGGAGGTCTTGAGCGCGAGCTCGGCCTTGGCCTGCTCGTATTCGGCGGCGAGGCGGTTCACCAGCTCGGCGGCGGTGGGCACGGCCTTGACGGCGCCGATCCCCTGGCCGCAGCCCCAGATGTCCCGCCAGGCCTTGGCCTCCTGGTTGCCGCCGGATCCGAAGTTCATCTTCGAGGGGTCGCTGACCGGCAGGTTGTCGGGATCGAGGCCCGCCCGCACGATCGAGGGGCGCAGGTAGTTGCCGTGAACCCCGGTGAACAGGTTGGTGTAGACGATGTCGCTGGCCGCGCTCTCGACGATCATCTCCTTGTAGCCCTCCATCGCCCGCGCTTCCTGCGTAGCGATGAAGGCCGAGCCGATATAGGCCAGGTCCGCGCCCATGGCCTGGGCCGCCAGGATCGACTTGCCGCTGGCGATGGCCCCGGACAGGGCCACCGGGCCGTCGAACCACTGGCGGATCTCCTGCACCAGGGCGAAGGGCGACAGTCCGCCGGCATGGCCGCCGGCGCCGGCCGCCACCGGGATCAGGCCGTCGGCCCCCTTCTCGATGGCCTTGCGGGCGAAGCGGTCGTCGATGACGTCATGCAGGGTGATCCCGCCCCAGCCTTGGACGGCGTTGTTGAGGTCCTCGCGCGCGCCCAGCGAGGTGATGACGATCGGGGCTTTGTACTTGCCGCAGAGTTCGAGGTCCTCCTCCAGCCGGTTGTTGGTCCGGTGGACGATCTGGTTGACCGCGTAGGGCGCCGCCGGGGTGTCCGGATTAGCCCGGTCCCAGGCCGCCAGTTCCTCGGTGATCTGCGCCAGCCATTCGTCCAGCTGGCTGATCGGCCGGGCGTTCAGCGACGGGAAACTGCCCACCACCCCGGCCTTGCACTGGGCGATCACCAGCTCCGGCCCGGAGATGATGAACAGCGGAGAGCCGATCACGGGCAGGCGGAGACGGTCGCGGAGGACGGGCGGCAGAGCCATGGGATGTCACCTTGGGAGAGGTTGGTATACGTTGTAAATATAACAACTGTTTGAACCGCGCAACCGTGACGCTGGGTCAGGCCAGGGCGACGAACCTGAATGCCGCCGCCGGACCCGCCGCGCGGCT
Source organism: Caulobacter sp. (assembly GCA_035627755.1). Lineage (GTDB taxonomy): Bacteria > Pseudomonadota > Alphaproteobacteria > Caulobacterales > Caulobacteraceae > Caulobacter. The sequence continues at coordinate 1,279 of DASPLD010000080.1, forward strand.
GCCGAAGTCGGGGACATCGTACTGGCCGAGCATCACCAGCCGCTCCTGGGGAAGGAAGGCGCGCCAGGGATCGCCCACCAGCACCTCGATCCCCGCCGCAAGGCAGCGATCGAGGAATACCGTCACCCGCCGGGCCAGCTCCGCCTCGTAGAAGAGGTCGCCGACCAGGACGATGTCGACCTGGGGCGCCTCGCCGCCCAGCAGACCGCGTCCCGGGCCGTTACGGCGACCCCGTTCAGGGCGGCGTTCATGGGGATGGCGGCCACCGCGAAGGGGTCGACGTCCACCGCCGTCACCCGCTTCGCCCCGGCCCGCGCCGCGACGATGCCGACCAGGCCCGATCCGGCTCCCAGGTCCAGAACCCGCCGTCCGGCCACGGCCTCGGGATGCGCCTGGAGGTACCGGACCAGCGCCAGGCCGCCGCCCCAGGGGTGGGCCCAGTAGGGCGAGCCCATGTCCGGATAACGCTCGGCCAGCTTCCACAGCCGGCTGTGGCTCCCCGCCAGGTGCAGCCGCACCCCCGGCGCCTCCGATACCTCGGCCACGGGAAGGTGTTCGAGGATGAAGCCGGCGATCTCTGCACTCATCGCCCCAAGGTCGGCCTCCCGGCGCCACACCGCAAGGGGGGGCGCGCGCTTGACGCTCCTTACGTCACGGGCGCATGACGCCCGCGTCAATTGCTGCATCGCACTGTTGGAGCCGCCGCCTTGCCTGGACCTGTTCTCACGTTGGCCGACGACTTCCCCGCCGCCCCCCGCGAGGCGTGGCTCGCCCTCGTCGAAAAGACCTTGAAGGGACAGAGCTTCGAGGAGGCGCTGGTCTCCCGCACGGTCAATGGCCTGCCGATCCAGCCCCTCTACACCGAGGGCCCGGCCAATCCCCGCGATTTGCGCCCACGCGACCCGGCCCGCCCCTGGGACCTGCGCACCCTCGTCGCCCATCCGGATCCGGCCCGGGCCAACGCCGACATCCTGAAAGACCTTGAACAGGGCGCCGCCTCGGTGCTGGTGCGCATCGACCCCACCGGCCAGGACGGCGTCGCCGTGGCGGACGCCCAGGGCCTCGCCCGGGTCCTTGACGGGGTGCTGCTCGACCTGGCGCCCGTAGCCCTGGACGCCGGTTTCCTGGGCCCAAAGGCCGCCGACTGGCTGGCCGCCCTGGCCAAGGCCGCCCCGGGCGCCCCCCTCGCCTTCCACATGGATCCGTTGAGCGCCTTTGCCCGCGCCGGCGCTTCCCCCGGGCCCATGGAGAGCCACCTCGTCTCCGCCGCCACCGTCGGCGCGCGCCTGCTCGACGTGCATCCCAGGGCCAGCCTGATGCTGGCCAGCGGCACGGTCGTCCACGAAGCGGGCGGCGGGGAGGCCGAGGAACTGGCGGTGATGTCGTCCGCCGCGGTCGCCTATGCCCGGGCCCTGGTCCGCGCCGGCCTGACCATGGAGCAGGCCTTCGGCGCCATCACCCTGGGCGTCAGCGTCGACAGCGAATATTTCACGGGCATCGCCAAGCTGCGCGCCGCCCGCGTTCACTGGGCCCGGATCACCGCCGCCTGCGGCGTCGATATCCCTGCCCGCATCGAGGTCCGCTCCTCCCATCGGATGCTGACCCGCAAGGACCCCTGGACCAATCTCATCCGCCTGACCGCCGCCGGCTTCGCCGCCGCGACTGGCGGGGCCGACGCCATCGTGCTGGGCGGCTATACGGACGCCATCGGCCTGCCCACCGCCTTCGCCCGCCGCCAGGCCCGCAACACCCAGCTGGTGCTGATGGAGGAGGCCCACCTCGGCCGCGTCGCCGACCCGGCGGGCGGCGCCGCCTACCTGGAAACCCTCACCGACCAGATCGCCCGGGCCGCCTGGGGCGGCTTCCAGGCCATCGAGGCCGAGGGCGGCCTGATCGAGGCGCTGAGCAGGGGCGTTGTCGCCCAGGCCGTCACCGCCACCCGCGACGCCTGGCTCAGCGCGCCGCACAGGATCCTCGGGGTCAACGCCTTCCCCAACGCCGACGAGACGCCTGCCGAGGTCGAGACCCCGGACGCCGCCGCCTTCGCCCTGCCCGTCCCCGACCTCCGCATCCCCGGCCCCGCCGCCAGCTGCCCGCCGCTGGCGCCTGTCCGCCTCGCCGCCGCCCTCGAGGAGGCCTGAACACCATGACCGCCTTCCCCAATTTCGCCGACCTGCCCTTCGACGGCGAGCCCGCCGCCGCCAGCGCGCCTGAGGCGCCGGCCTGGGAGACCCCCGAGGGTATCGCCGTCCCCCCCGCCTACGGCCCGGCCGACGTCGCTGGCCTCGACTTCCTGACCGGCTATCCGGGCGTCGCGCCCTTCCTCCGCGGCCCCTACCCGACCATGTACGTCACCAATCCCTGGACGGTGCGCCAGTACGCCGGCTTCTCCACCGCCGAGGACAGCAACGCCTTCTACCGCCGCAACCTGGCGGCCGGCCAAATGGGCCTGTCGGTGGCCTTCGACCTGGCCACCCACCGCGGCTACGATTAGGACCATGAGCGGGTGAAGGGGGATGTCGGCATGGCCGGGGTCGCCATCGACAGCATCCTCGACATGCGCACCCTGTTCGACGGTATCCCGCTCGACAAGATGAGCGTCTCGATGACCATGAACGGCGCCGTGCTGCCGATCCTGGCGCTCTACATCGTCGCGGCTGAGGAGCAGGGCGTTCCGCCGGAAAAGCTCCAGGGGACCATCCAGAACGACATCCTCAAGGAGTTCATGGTCCGCAACACCTACATCTACCCGCCCCTGCCCAGCATGCGGATCATTTCAGATATCTTTTCATACACTTCGGCGAACATGCCGAAGTTCAACTCGATCTCGATCAGCGGCTACCACATGCAGGAGGCCGGGGCGACGGCCGACCTGGAGCTGGCCTACACCCTGGCCGACGGCATCGAGTACGCCCGGGCGGGCGTCGCGGCCGGCATGAGCATCGACCAGTTCGCGCCGCGCCTGTCGTTCTTCTGGGCCATCGGGATGAACTACTTCATGGAGGTGGCCAAGCTCCGCGCCGCCCGCCTCCTCTGGGCCCGGCTGATGAAGCGCGAGTTCAACCCCAAGGACAGCCGCAGCCTCTCCCTGCGCACCCACAGCCAGACCTCCGGCTGGTCCCTGGCGGCCCAGGACGTGTTCAACAACGTCGCCCGCACCTGCGTCGAGGCCATGGCCGCGGTGAACGGCCAAACCCAGTCGCTGCACACCAACTCCCTCGACGAAGCCCTTGCCCTGCCTACGGATTTCTCCGCCCGGATCAGCCGCAACACCCAGCTGTTCCTGCAGCTGGAGAGCGGCACGACCCGGGTCGCCGACCCCTGGGGCGGCAGCTACTACGTCGAACGCCTTACCCACGACCTGGCCGCCCGCGCCCTCGAGCATATCGAGGAGGTCGAGGCGCTGGGCGGCATGGCCAAGGCCATCGAGCAGGGCCTGCCCAAGCTGCGCATCGAGGAGGCCGCCGCCCGCACCCAGGCCCGCATCGACAGCGGCCGCCAGAGCGTGGTCGGCGTCAACCGCTACCGCCCGGAGGTCGCCGATGACATCCCGGTGCTCAAGGTCGACAACAGCGCCGTACGCGCGGCGCAGCTGGAAAAGCTGAGGCGTCTCAAGGCCGAGCGCGACGAAGCTCAGACCAACGCGGCCCTCGCAGCCCTCGAGGCCGGCGCCCGCGCCGACGGCAACCTGCTCGCCCTGGCCGTCGACGCCGCCCGCGCCAAGGCCACGGTCGGCGAAATCAGCTATGCTCTGGAGAAGGTCTTCGGCCGCCACCGGGCGGAGATCAAATCCATCCAGGGCGTCTACATGCAGGAAGCCGGATCCAACGCCGCCGTCGCCCGCGCCAAGGCCATGGTCGAGGCCTTCGAACAGGCCGACGGCCGCCGCCCCCGCATCCTGATCGCCAAGATGGGCCAGGACGGCCACGACCGCGGCCAGAAGGTGATCGCCACCGCCTTCGCCGACCTCGGCTTCGACGTCGACATCGGCCCCCTGTTCCAGACCCCAGCCGAGGCGGCCCGTCAGGCCGTGGAGAACGACGTCCATGTGGTCGGCGCCAGTTCGCTGGCCGCCGGTCACCTGACTCTCGCCCCCGAGCTCAAGGAAGAGCTGGCCAAGCAGGGCCGGCCGGACATCATGACGGTGATCGGCGGCGTGATCCCGCCGCAGGACTGGCCCGCGCTCGAAGCTGCCGGGGTCGCCGCCATCTTCCCGCCGGGCACGGTGATCGCCGAGGCGGCCATCGACCTGCTCGAGAAGCTTAACCGCCAGTTGGGCTATGAACAGGCGGCCGCGGCGGAGTAGAATTCGCCTCGGGGGGATCAATCATGAAACGCATCGCACATCTGGCCGCATGTCTGGCGGCGTGGGGGCTCTTAGCCCAGCCCCCGCTCGCCCTGGCGCAGGCTGGACCGACGCCGACTCCGGCCGAACAGGCTGCGGCGCAAGCCGCGCTGCTGAAAAAGGTCGAACAGGCGCGGGCCGGCCAAGCGCCCCTACCCCGCCTGTCCGTCCCCGCCGACGCCGCTCTGCTGCGCGCTGGCTTCGACTATCGGACCCTTCAGGGCCGGGAGTTCGACATCGAGGAGGGATCACTGAGCATCTGCGAGAACGCCCTGGCTATCTCGCAGACCTACTACACGATCGACGTCGAGATTTCGGACAGCGAACTCGCCGACCAATCGCCTGAACAGGCCCGAGCGACCGACGCCAACGCCGCCCGATATCACGACGAGCTGGCGCTGGGCTTCGGGTACCTTATCGACTGCATCGGCGTCCTGCTCGGACCGGCTGGCAGGATATGGGACGGCCTCGACGCGGCGACCCAGGCCCAGGCGCGTCCCGGCATCCTCCAGGCCCGCAACGGGGCGGCCCAGATGTTCGAAGGGGCCCTCGGCTTGCTGGTCCAGCAGAACTACACCCCGGCCAACAAGGCCGACCTGCTGGCCGCCATGAGCCGCAACGCTGGCGCCTACGCGGCGGCCATGACGCCGACCCAGCGCCTTCGGATCCGGAGCACCATCGCGGCGGCGCTGGAGCAGGTTCCCAAGGCGCTGCGCCCTGAGCTCGTGAAGGTGCAGGCCGTGTTCGGCCTGACCGCTTGCGAAGGTCTCTGCACGGCCTGACCCGGTCTCCCATGGATCAGCGCGGGGTCTCCACGAGCCCTGCACGCTGCGTTCGTCACGCCCGCGCCCGGTGACGGCAGCTTGCTTGCCGCCACAGGAGCCGCCCATGTCCCCCACAGTGCCCCGCATCGGCCTCGCCGCCGTCACCGCCTGGCTGCTGCCCTCCCTGGTGCTCGCCAACATCATCATGGTCGGCGACGCCTTTACCGCCACCGGGCCGGACGCCGACATGATCAGCGCCGCCGTCACCGCCTGGATGGCGGGGCCCGTGATGGGTCTGCTGTACGGCTGGCCCTTCCTGCTCGCCGCCTTCGCCGCCTGGGCCCTGCTGCATCACTGGAAGCTGGTGCGCGGCCGCACCGCCGCCGGGGTTGGAGCGCTCTGCGGAGTCGGCGCCGGTATCATGCTCGGGGGCATGCCGGGGTTCGGGCCAGAGAGCGGCTGGTTGTTCGCCGCCCCGGTGCTGGGCATGATCACCGGGCTGGCCGTCTGGCGGGTCGCTTACGGCGCCGGGGGGACCCGGGGGCAACAGGACAGGCCGGCATGAGCAGCGCCCGCCCTTTTCCCCGCCGTACGACCGCCACGCGGGTGCTGCTGGCCGCCGGCTCCGTCTGGCTGACCGCCTCCTACCTGATGGGCGGCTCCATGCTGCTGCCGGTGCTGGCCGACGGGGCGACCGTCACCCCAGGCGCCCTGTTCGGCTGGCTGGTCAGCTTCCCCATCATCGGCGCCCTGTTCGGCGCCCCCTTCCTGATCCTGGCCGCCGTCGGATGGGTCCTGCTGCACCGGGCCGGCCGTGCCAGCGGCTGGCTGGCGACCGCCTGCGGAGCCGGCGTCGGGGCAGCGGTCGCCGTCACCCTGGTCGCCTTCTTCCGCGCCCCGCCGATCCCCATTGGCACGGCCCTGGCGTCGGCTCCCCTGCTCGGCTGGCTGGCCTGGCGCATCGCCTACGGCGGACCCCAGCCCCAGCGAGGCGAATGGGCGGCCGAGGCGTTCGGCTGACGCGCCGCTCCCGCCTTAACAATTCGGACCGGCAAGCGTAACATCGTTCTCCAGGCGCGTTTGCCGGGCTGGGGGCCTTCGTCATGTCGCAGCGTCGCGTGTTCGCAACACTCGCTCTTCTGGCCGCGGTGCTGGCCCTGCCTGCCGCCTCCCAGACGCCGGGCGCCGCCCGCCGGGCCGGGGTCGGGTTCGTCGACTGGCAGGCCGCCACCGTCGCGACCCGCCGCGCCGCCAATCAGTCGCTCGGCCGCGTCGACCGGGCGGCTGTCGACCGCACCGCCGTCCCGATCCTCCTTCCCGACGACGCCGCCCTGCTGGCCAACGCCCGGCTCTATTCTTTCGGCGACTACTACAGCCTGACCGCCGACCTGCCCGGCGCGGGCGTCTCCTTCACCGGGACCACGGCCGTGGTCGCCCTGCCAGACAGGTCGCCGCTCCGGATCGATGCGACCGCCCCCGAGCTGCTGACCGTCCAGCGCACCGTCGATGGCCAGCTGGCCAGCTTCGTCCGGTTCGGCGTCCTCTACACCGTCGAGCTGCGCTGCGACGACCCCGCCGACCCCCGCTGCCGCAACGAGGCCCTGGTCCGCCAGCTGGTCGCCTCCGCCAACCGCGTGGTCATGGGCCAAGCCGCCCGCCAGGCCGCCGCCGGCCAGGGAGGCTGACCGATGGGCCGCAACATCATCGTCGGACTGCTGTTCCTCATCCTGCTGGCCCTGATCCTCAGTGCGGTGGGCAACAGCCTCGGCTGGTTCGACCGCCCCGGCGCCCCGGCGCCCGCCCCCGCAACGCCGGCCACGCCCGCCCAGCCCACCGAGCCGGTCGGCGATGGCGGCGCCGAGCAGCTGCCCGATGAGCCCCTGCCCGCCACCCCCGCGACCCCGGTGGACTCCGACCAGACCCCGCCCCCGCCGGCGACCCCCGTCGACTTTCCGCACAACCCCGCCGGCGCCCTGAAGCCCGGTTCCGGCTCGGGCTACCTCGACCGCACCCTGTGGTCCCCCGA
>DASPLD010000081.1:0-22968 GCA_035627755.1 Caulobacter sp.
AGCGAACCCGCATCGAGCCGGTGAGCGTCAGGTTGTCCGCCGTGTCCAGGGCCTCGCCCACCGACCAGGGGGAAGGTTTGCCCTGGGCCAGGGCCGGCGCCGCGACCACAGCGGCGGCGGATGTGAGCAGGGCGAGCAGCAGGCGGTTCGACAAAGCACGATCTCCCGAGCCCCTAGGGGCGCAAAGAGCGGCTCTTGGACCTGAAACGGTCTGATCGGGAGGCCACCTCGCCCCGATGGCGGATGGATAACCCTGTCGGTTGGCCCCACGCCAGTCGCCAATCTCGGCAGCCCCCCTTAGGATTGCCTAAACGACGATCCAGGAGCGACATAATGACCGACCTCTTCTCCCTCGCCGGCCGCACGGCGCTGATCACCGGCGGCTCGCGCGGCATCGGGAAGATGATCGCCGCCGGCTTCATCGCCGCCGGGGCCAAGGTCTATATCTCCGCCCGCAAGGAGGCGGCCTGCCGCGAGACGGCGCAGGACCTGGGCTGTGTCGCCCTGCCCGCCGACGTCTCCACCCTGCCCGGCATGGAGGCCCTGGCCGCGGCCTACGGCGAGCACGAGAGCCGGCTCGACATCCTGGTCAACAACGCGGGCGCCGCCTGGCTGGCCCCCTTCGACGACTTCCCGGAGAAGGGCTGGGACAAGGTCATGGACCTCAACGTCAAGACGCCGTTCTACCTGACCCAGATGCTGGCGCCGAAGCTGCGCGCCGCCGCCTCGCACGAGCGGCCCGCCAAGGTGATCAACATCGCCAGCATCGACGGCATCGCGGTCAATCCCCAGGAGACCTATCCCTACGCCGCCAGCAAGGCCGGGCTGATCCACCTGACGCGGCGGATGGCCCGCACCCTGATCGCCGACCACATCGTGGTCAGCGCCATCGCGCCGGGCGCCTTCGCCAGCGACATGAACATCGCCGCCCGCGACCAGGCCGAGGCGGTGGCCTCCCGGGTGCCGGCCCGGCGGATCGGGACCGACGAGGACATGGCGGGGGCGGCCATCTACCTGGCCTCGCGGGCCGGCGACTACGTGGTCGGGGCGACCCTGACGGTGGACGGCGGGGTGGCGTTCTGCTGACCGGCGGAGACCTGCGGATCCGGCGGCTGCGCGGCGAGGACGCGCCGGCGTTCAAGGCCGTGCGGCTGAACGGGCTGCGCCTGCACCCGGACGCCTTCGGCTCGTCCTTCGAGGAGGAGGTCGACCGGCCCGTGGAGGCGATCGCCGAGGCGCTGGAGGCCGGCTTCGTCGCCGGCTGCGAGCGGTCGGGCCTCCTCGTCGGCGTGGCCGGCTATCGGCGGAACACCCACCGGAAGACGCGTCATCGGGGCGGCGTCTGGGGAATGTACGTCGAGCCGGCGGCCCGTGGGCTGGGGATCGGCGAGCGCCTGCTGCAAGCCGTCATCGACCGGGCGCGCGGCGAGGTCGAGGATCTTCTCCTGACCGTGGCGGCCCACAACGCGCCGGCCATCGCCCTCTACCGCAGGCTTGGCTTCGTCGAATACGGCCGTGACGACCGGGCGCTCCGGGTGGACGGCGCGGATATCGACGAACTTCTCATGAAGCTGGCGCTGAGCCGCCCCTAGAAGCTCCGTTTCGCCACCCGCCCGAGGGCCCCGACCGCGGCGGCGGCGAATTCGGCGGTGCGCCAGGCGGTCTCTCGGTCCTCGGCCTGTCCGCTGGCGGCGACCTCGGCGTCGAGGTTCATCAGGGTCCAGGTCCAGCGCTGGTTCTCGGGCCGGACGTACATGGCGAAGCCGTCAGGGGTGTAGGTCATCTGGCAGATCCTCCCGGTCAAACCGGGAGGATGGCGGCGTCGTTTCCAGATCGGGCGGCGGCCGCGGCGCCGATTCGGTGCAGACGGCTCAGGCGAGCGGGAGCCGCACCTCGAACCGCGCCCCCTTCGGCGAGGCCACGGCAGCGATGGAGGCGTGGCTGGCGGCCAGCAGGGAGCGGGCGATGGACAGGCCCAGGCCCGTGCCGCCGTCGGCCCGGTGGCTGGTGAAGAAGGGTTCGAACAATCGCTCGCGGTCGGCCTCGGCGATGCCAGGGCCGTCGTCCTGGACGGCAAGGCAGAGGTGTCCGTCGAGGGCGGCGGCGGAAACGACGACCGACCTGGCCCCAGCCTGGCGGCTGTTCTCGAACAGGGTGGTCAGCACCGCTTCCAGGGTGGCGGCGGGCACGGCCACGGCGGGGAGGTCGTCGGTCAGGTCGACGGTGACGTCCAGCGCCGGCTGGCTGTCGGCGACGCGGTGGGCGATGGGGACCAGGTCGATGGCGATGCCGGCCTCCGGGCGGGCCATGTCGGCCCGGGCCATGTCGAGCAGGCGGGTGACCAGCTGCGCCAGGCGGGCGTTGTCGGCGGCGATGTTGTCGAGGAAGCGGCGGCGCTCCTCGACGCTCATGGTCTCGAAGTGGTCCTGCAGCAGCTCCACCGCCCCGCCGATGCCGGCCAGGGGGGTCTTGAACTCGTGGCTGACCGCGGCGGCGAAGTCGCGCAGATAGCGGCTGCGGGTGTCGATGGCCTGGGCCATCTCGCGGAAGTCCTCGTAGAGGGCGCGGATCTCGATGGCGGCCGTGGACGGGGTCTCGGGCACCGAGCCACGGCCGGCGGTGACCTCGCGGGCGGAGCGGCTGAGGGCCAGGATGGGCCGGGTGATGCCACGCGACACCAGGCCCGACATGATGACGAGCAGGCCGAGGATCACGGCGAGGCCCAGCAGGATCTTGCCGCGGTCCTCATACACCCCCCGGAACAGGGCGCGCGGCGAGCGCGACAGCAGGAAGACCCCGACCACCCGGCCCTCGACGACGATCGGCCGGGCGTGGTGGATGCGCAGGGTCGAGGCCCGGCTCAGCCACTCGTAGCGGCTCTTGGTGTAGTAGTCGCCGTTCTGACGCAGCACGGTGGCCGGCCTGCCGTCGAGGGCCGCGCGGATTTCAGGCAGGCCGGAATGGTCGCCGCCCCGGCCATAGCCGCGCACCACCTGCCCCCGGCTGTCGAGCAGCAGCACCGAGGCCAGGGTGGTCTTGACCGTGCCGTCGATGACCGGGGCCAGTTCCAGGGCGGCGGTCTCGGCGGCGGGGTCGGGGGTCCAGCGGGCGCGGGGGGCCAGGGGCCGCTCGGGCAGGATCGGGCTGCTGGAGAGGTCGATGCTGGTCCGCTCGGGTCGATAGTAGTCCGGAGCCCGGGTGTCGGCGGGCGGCGGCGGGCGCGCGCCCGGCCAGCGGGCCTGGGCGGCGGCGACCAGGGCGGCGCCCTGGGCGATCAGCTCGGCCTCGGTCTGGCGGACCAGGGTGTTCTCGTAGACCCGCAGCAGGATGGCGCTCATCACCGGCAGGGCGGCCACGGTGAGCAACACGCCGAGCAGGATGGTGCGCAGCCGCAGGGCCGGCCAATGACGTTTCACGACGGCTTTCAGCCGGCCGATCAAGCGCGCCGCGTCATGACTGCGCCGCCCCCTGGCAGGGACCGAGCCGGTAGCCGACCCCCGCCTTGGTCTCGATCACGTCGTGGCCGCCCAGGGCGGCGAACTTGCCGCGCACGTTGCGCACATGGCTGTCGATGGTGCGGTCGGTGATGGCGAAGCCAGGCCCATGCAGCCGGTCGATGATGGCGTCGCGCGTGAAGACCCGGGCGGGGGCCGCGGCCAGGGCCTTGAGGATGCCGAACTCGGTGACTGTGAGCGCCGCCTCCTGGCCCGCCCAGCGGGCGGTCCAGCCGTCAGTGTCGAGGGTCAGCCGACCGTGGGTGATCAGGCCGTTGGAGGGGGTGGCGGGCGCCCCCTGGCCCGCGGCGCGGCGCAGGATCGCGCTGATTCGGGCGGTGACTTCGCGGGGGCTGAACGGCTTGACCACATAGTCGTCGGCCCCGAGCTCGATGCCCAGCACCCGGTCGATCTCGTCGTCGCGGGAGGAGAGGAACAGGATGGGGGTGTCGCCCCTCGCCCGCAGCCTGCGGCAGACCTCCAGCCCGTCGAGCCGCGGCATGTTGATGTCGAGCACCACCAGGTCGGGCGCCGCGCCGGCCTCCACCGCTTCCAGGGCAGCGACCCCGTCCTCGGCCTGGCTGACCGTGTAGCCGGCCTTGGTCAGGGCGAAGTCGAGCAGCTCACGGATATGCGGGTCGTCGTCGACGATCAGGATGGAGCGGGACATGGCGGGCATCTTTCCGATGACGGGGCGAAGGTCAACGTGCGGGGTCATGGGGGGTCTCCTGGGGCGGGACGATGACGGGGGCGATGGGCGGCGGATCGCAGCGGCAGCTGGGCCGCCAGGCGCGCAGCTCCGGGCGGCCGGCGGCGAGGATGGCGTCGGCCTCGGCCAGGCGACGATGGTTGCGCCAGGTGAAGCGGCGGCGCTGCTGCTCGGCTCGGGTGTGCTCGACCGCCTCCCAGCGCAGGGCGGTGACCAGGGCCTGGTAGCGCGGCGACAGGCGGGTCTGCTCGATCCGGGCCAGCGGAACCAGGGCCGAGGGACCGAGCCGCTTGATGTAGCCGGGGTCGAGTTCGACGCCCGTGCCGTCGGCCTCGAAGGCGTGGCGCAGGTTCCAGTCGGCGGCGATCTCGCCGCTGTCGACGACCGCGAAGGCCAGCAGCACGGCGGCGGCGCAGGCGGCGTTGGCGTTGATCAGCCAGGCCGCCGACCGGTTCGCCAGCAGCCGCCAGCAGATCAGCACCAGCCCGACGGCGACCAGGGCCATCCAGGCCAGGGCGGCGAGGCGCAGCTGGGTCAGGCTGTAGCTGTCGATGTAGAGCAGGGTCCGCTGGATGCTTGAGGCGACCAGGAAGACGTTCTGGGCCACCCACAGCACCACCAGGGCGCGGACCAGCGGCCGGCGGCTGGTCTCCGATCCGGGCGCCAGGGCGACCAGCACGAACAGCCCGGCCAGCAGGGCGGTGACGATCAGCGGATAGGCGCCACGGTGGGCGTATTCGGCCAGGGTGTAGTCATCCGGCAGCCGGGCCCCGCTCCACAGGAAGGCGATGTCGAGGCCGTTCTGCAGGGCGAACAGGGCGTTGAAGACGACCAGCGACAGCGTCACCGAGGCGGTCGTGACGCCGGGCAGCCGGGCGTCGGTGCGGGCCGCCGGCAGCGGGATGGGCTTGCGCAGGCTGACCGGGCGCAACAGGGCGAAGGCGGCGAGGCCCAGGATCGCCCAGAGGACCACGCGGGCGACCTCCAGCCGGGGGCCGTGAACCGAGGACAGGGCGTCCTGCAGCACCGGATTGGCCGCCGCGAACAGGGCCAGGAACACCAGCCCGCCGATCACTGGCAGCGCCAGGGTGGTCAGGATGGTCTTCATCGGCAGGCCGCGGCGGCGCTTCATCCGCCGGTGGCCGAGGACGGCGAAGGCCCTGGCCGGCGCGCGGAAGAGACCTGTCGCCAGCACCAGCAGCCGCTGGGTCCAGGTCCAGACCCCCTGGCCGGCGCCGGCGCGGGGGGTCAGGACGGCGACGGCCAGCGCCAGGCAGAAGAAGGCGGCGGCGATCCGGGAGACGGTCTCGGCCTGCCAGGCCGCCAGCGCCAGCGCCGCCACCAGCCAGGGCCAGGCCCTGCGCCGCACCGCCGGCGCCAGGCCGACGGCGGCGACCACGGCCGCGCCGAGGACGCTGAGCCAGGCGCTGGCCCCGGCCGGCGTGACCAGCGTCCAGTCGGCCAGGGCGACGAGCGCTGCGACCAGCGCGATCTTGAGCCAGAAGCTGAAGCGGCCTTTGGCGAGCGCGGACATCGTCCCCTCCATGTCGGCGGGGAGACTGCGACGCGAGGCGTGGAGGAACGCCGCCGCGAAGGGTGCAGGGCCGGACCGGGCCTGTGCAGATTCGGTGCAGACCTACTCGAAGCTGATGGTCGAGGTCGGGCCGGTGTCGTCGAGGATTTTCTGGGCGATGATGGCGTTGACCGGGGCCAGGACGGTGAAGTGGTCGGCGCCGGGGATCAGGTAGGTCTTGAGGTAGGGGTTGGCGCGGCCGGCGTCGGCCAGGACGTTAAGCGAGTCGGCGTTGCCCCGTTCGCCCTCGAGAACGAAGACCGGGCTGCGGATCGAGGACAGCCAGAAGATCGGCGAGCGCAGGCGCAGCTCGGCCGGGTCGGTCAGGCCCGCAGGCAGGAAGCGGCCGCCGTAGTCGCCAGCCTGGGCCACCGGGCCGAAGGCGAAGACGGCGCGGAAGCGGCCCGTGACCTCGGCGGTGAGCAGGACGAGGGTGCCGCCGGTGCTGTGGCCGCCCAGATATATCCGACCCGGGTCCACGTAGGGCAGCTTGGCCAGGTAGTCGTAGGCCGCCAGGATGTCGTCGACCTCGCCGTACATGCCTTCGCGATGGCCGGGGTTCTGGTTGCCGCCGCGCAGGGAGGGAAACATCATCACGATGCCGGCCTTGCGGTAGGCCGAGGCCGACTGGTCGTTGCGCGGATCGCGCGGGGACCAGACGTCGCCGATGGTGTTGGAGTCGCCGCCGGTCAGCCAGATGATCGCCGGGTGCTTGCCGCCGCCGGCCGGGGCCGGGGTGACATAGGCGGCGAGGTCACCGGCCGGGGAGCGGTAGGTGACCTGCTGGAAGGTCCCGGCGGGCGGTTTGGCCAGCGGCTCGTTCGCCCGCTCCTTGCTGGCGATCCGGGTCACGTGGGCGGCGCGGGCCTCGCTCAGGGTCTGATCGGCGGCGGCGGCCGGGCCGGCGACGGCCAGGGCGATCAGGGCCAGGGCGGCGAGGCGTTTCATCGGCGGGTTCCGAGGAGGTTGCGGGCGACGACCCAGTTATGGACCTCGGTCGGGCCGTCGTAGATGCGCATGGTGCGGATCTTGGACGCCATCAGGTGCAGCGGGAGTTCGCGGGTCATGCCCATCGCGCCGAAGGCCTGCATCACCCGGTCGACCACCTCCCAGGCCATCTCGGTGGCGTAGGCCTTGATCATCGAGATCTCGGTGCGCACGTCGCGGCCCTGGTCCATCTTCCAGGCGCAGTCATAGGTCATCAACCGGGCGGCGTGAATGCGGGTGTGGGCGTCGGCGACCCAGTTCTGGATGGTCTGGCGCTCGGACAGGGGGACGCCGAAGGTCTTCCGCTGCGGCGCGTAGTCGATGAGCATCTCCAGGGCGCGCTGGGCCATGCCGATCGACCAGGCGGCCATCTCGCAGCGCCGGGTGCCCAGGCGCACCTGCATGGGGGCAAAACCCTGGCCCTCGGTTCCGAGCAGCTTCCAGCCGGGGACGCGGACGTCGTCCAGGGCGATCTCGTAGGTCGACTGGCCGCCGAGCATGGGGATCTTGCGCAGCACCTGGAAGCCAGGACTGTCCTGGTCGACGAGGAAGGCGCTCATCCCGCCGCGGCCGCCCTTCTCCTTGTCGGTGACGGCCATGACGATGGTGAAGTCGGCGTGGTCGGCGCGGCTGATCCAGATCTTGCGGCCGTTGATGACCCAGTCGTCCCCGTCGCGCACCGCCGAGGTGGTCATGCCTGAAGGATCGGCGCCGGCCTGGGGCTCGGAGATGCCGATCGCCGAAATCGTCTCGCCGGCGACGTAGGGGGCGAGGTAGGCGGCGCGCTGCTGCTCGTTCACCGTGGCCATCATCATCCGCAGGTTCGGACTGTCCGGCGGCAGGGTGTAGTTGGTGACGTTGCGGCCGAGCTCCTCGTTGACCGCCACCATGGCGACATGGGGCAGGTCCGCGCCGCCGACATCCTCGGGCGCGTCGAGGCCCCAGAGGCCGAGCTCGCGGGAGACGGCGTCGACCTTGGCGGTCTCCTCCGCCGTCAGGACGGCGGGACCGCCGGCGGCCTCGCGGGCCAGGACGCCGGGCTCGAGCGGGATCAGGTGGTCGTCGACGAAGCGGCGCACCAGGTCCTTGAGCATGCGGTGGTCTTCGTCGAGGTCGAAGTTCATGGCGCGTCCCGTCGTGTTTTGGCCAAGCTATCAGGGTGACCGAGCGGGAGGGGAAGCGGGAATCGCGCGCTACGCCCGCTCCAGCGCCACCATCAGTTCGCCCATCACCAGGACCTGGCCGTCGCCGACCACGGTGATGGCGTAGGACAGGGCGGCGCCTGTGGCCGCAAGCTGTTCGGCGCGGATCTCAAGGTCGCTCGCGATGTCGTCCAGGCGGTCGCGGGTCCAGGCCAGGTTGTTGACCACGGCCAGGAAGCCGCGGCGGGGCTCGCGGTCGATGCCGGTCAGGAAGGCGTGCAGGGCGATGGCCTGGGAGGCGTATTCCGCCGCGGCGCTGGCCGGGAGGCGGTTCTCGTGGCGCAGGGGGTTGGCCGGATCGCGGTGATTGACCGCCCGGCAGGCGATCCAGCCCTGGGCACCCTCCGTCACGGCCTCCAGGAGGTTCATCGCCCCGGCGTGCGGGATGGCGCGGGCGATGGCGGCCTTGTCCATCGGCGGGAGGTTCGACATCGAAGGGTTCGCGCGCGAGAGTGGCGGGTGATTCCGCGACGGATGCTGATGACTTCCACCTTCACGATCAAGCCCGACCACCCGGCCCTGCCCGGCCACTTCCCCGGCAATCCCGTCGTTCCGGGGGTGGTGGTGCTCGAGCACCTCCTCGCGGCCCTGGCCGCCATACATCCGGGCCTGACCTGCACCGGGGTGCGGCGGATGAAGTTCCTGCGGCCGCTGCGGCCCGGCGAGACGGTCAGCGTCCGGTTCGGCGAGGCCCGGGCCGACGGGATCACGGTCAAGGCCGAGGCGGCGGGAGAGCCTCTGGTCGACGGCCGGCTGACGCTTGCGCAGGCGCCCGCCGAATCCCTCCGCTAACCGCCGATATTCGTTCGGCGTTTCGTTGCCAGACGCGCCCGCTTTCGCCTATGGGATGTTGCAGTGCGTTGTGGGGGAAATCGCGGCGATGAAGCGGGTGCTCGTCGTTCACTATTCGCAGACCGGCCAGTTGAGCGACATCCTGCGCTCGACCGTGGCCCCGCTCGAGGCGAATCCGGAGATCGAGGTGACCTGGCTCGCCATCGAGCCGGCGACGCCCTACCCGTTCCCCTGGCCGGCCGGCTTCTTCTTCAACACCTTCCCCGAGACGGTTTACGAGGACGTCGACCCGATCAGGCCGATCCCCATGCCGTCCAACCCGGACTTCGACCTGGTGATCCTCGGCTACCAGGTCTGGTTCCTGTCGCCATCGAAGCCGACGACCGCCTTCCTGCAGAGCCCGGAGGCCAGGACGCTGCTGGCCGGCAAGCCGGTGATCACTGTGATCGGCTGCCGCAATATGTGGCTATCGGCGCAGGAGCGGATGAAGGAGCAGCTTTCCGCGCTCGGCGCCCACCTGATCGACAACATCGTGCTGACCGACAGCGCCCATTCGGCCTTCACCTTCATCTCGACTCCCGCCTGGATGCTGACCGGCAAGAAGGGCCCGTTCCTCGGCGGGCTGGTGCCGCAAGCGGGGGTCAGCCAGGAGGATATCGCCGGCTGCGCCCGGTTCGGCGAGGCGGTTGGTCGCCAGCTTCCCACCCGTTCGGTGGGCGACACGTCGCCGATGTTGAGCGATCTTGGGGCGGTATCGATTTTCGAGGGGCTGATGAGTTCAGAGCGGGTGGCCCGCAAGAGCTTCCTGATCTGGGGCCGCCTGCTGCGGGCCTGCGGGAAGCCGGGCAATCCGCTGCGGGGGTTCGTGCTGGGGGTTTATGTGGTGTTCCTGTTTACGCTTATCGTGACCGTCATCCCGTTGATGGCGATCCTCAAGAGCCTGACCAAGCCGCTGCTGCGCCAGCGGCTGGCGCGGATGCGCGCCTACTACGCCCAGCCCTCCGGCGAGGGCCGCGCCCTGGTGGGGCGGGCGGCATGACCATGCGCAGCGTCTACATCACCGGCACCGCATCCTTCCTGCCGGGCGAGCCGGTCGGCAACGACGAGATGGAAACCGTGCTCGGCCAGGCCGGCGGGCGGCCCAGCCGCGCCCGCCGCACCATCCTGCGCAGCAACGGCATCAAGAGCCGCCACTATGCGATCGACCCGGCGACGGGGAAGCCGACCCACACCAACGCCCAGCTGACCGCCGAGGCGGTGCGCCGGCTGGAGGGTCTGCCCGCCATCGACATCCTGGCCTGCGGCACCTCCATCCCCGACCAGGTGATGCCCAACCACGCGGCCATGGTGCAGGGCGAGCTGAAGATGCCGGCCTGCGAGGTGATCGCCACGAGCGGGGTCTGCCTGTCGGGCGTCACCGCGCTGAAGTACGCCTACGCCACCGTGGCCGGCGGTCTCCACAGCACCGGGGTCGCCACCGGCTCGGACTGCCCGTCCCCGGTGCTGAGCGCCGGCAACTTCAGCGCCGAGGTCGACGCCAAGGTCGACAGCCTGGAGAAGCAGCCGGAACTGGCCTTCGAGAAGGATTTCCTGCGCTGGATGCTCAGCGACGGGGCCGGCGCCTTCCTGCTGCAGGACAAGCCGCGCGAGGGCGTGGCCAACCTGCGCATCGACTGGATCGAGACCTTCTCCTACGCCGGGGAGATGGAGACCTGCATGTACGCGGGCGCCTCCAAGAACTCGGACGGCAGCATCACCGGCTGGTCGGCGATGACCCCGCAGGAGCGGGAGGCCGACTCGGTGATGTCGATCAAGCAGGACGTGCGGCTGCTGAACGAGAACGTCATCCACTACACGGTGGAAAGGCCCCTGCCGGGCCTGGTGCAGAAGTACCAGCTGCGCACAGACGACATCGACTACTTCCTGCCGCACTATTCGAGCGAGTACTTCCGGGACAAGGTCCATGCCGGGCTGAAGACCGCCGGCTTCGACGTGCCGCAGGACCGCTGGTTCACCAACCTGACCACCCGGGGCAACACCGGGGCGGCCTCGATCTACATCATGATCGACGAGCTGGCCCGCAGCGGGGACCTCACGCCCGGCCAGCGGCTGCTGTGCTGGATCCCGGAGAGCGGCCGGTTCTCGAGCGGCTTCATGCACCTGACGGTGGCCTAGGAGTTCTTCGCATGAAGAAGGACGAGGTTCCCCAGGAGACCGCCCGCACCTACGGCGGGGTCAGGAAGCTGCTCTACGCGGTGGACGAGACCGGGGAGTACACCGGGGTCAACTCGGCGGGCTGGGAGCCCGAGACCTTCGCCACGGTCCAGGCGGTGGACGAGCTCAACCGTCTGCGCGACGAGGCCTTTGCCGACGCCAGGGCGGGAAAGGTCAGCCCGTTGGTGTTCTGGATGTACGCCCGGCGGATGGAGCCGGCGACCTTGGCCGCCACCACCGGACTGTGGGCCTGGCGGGTGAAGCGCCACTTCAGGCCGGGCGTCTATGCGGGCCTGCCCGACCGGATTCTGGCCCGCTACGCCGAGGTCATGGACCTCTCGATCGAACAGCTTCGCGGCCTGCCCGCCAGCCCGGACGCCGCATGACGCAATTCGCCCACCGACAGTCCGCCCACTGCGAGAGCGGGGTCGCGGCCAACATGGTCACCCACGGGGGCCTGGCGATGAGCGAGCCGATGGCCTTTGGCCTGAGCTCCGCCCTGACCTTCGCCTACATGCCGATGGTCAAGATGGCCGGCATGCCGCTGATCGCCTACCGCATGCCGCCCGGTCACATCATCAAGGGCGTGGCCAAGCAGCTGGGGATGCGCTGGAAGCGCCAGACCTTCGCCGATCCGGCGGCGGGCAAGGCGGCCCTCGACGCCCAGCTCGACAAGGGCCATGCGGTGGGGCTGCAGACCTGCGTCTACTGGCTGCCCTATTTCCCGGAAGACATGCGCTTCCACTTCAACGCCCACAACCTGGTGGTCTATGGGCGGGAGGGCGACGACTACCTGATCAGCGACCCGATCTTCGAGGGCGTCGTGCGCTGCGATTCGGCCAGCCTGCAGAAGGCCCGCTTCGCCAAGGGGGCGATGGCCGCCAAGGGGATGATGTACTACCCGGAAGGCACGCCCAGCGAGGTCGACTACGCCCGCGCCGTGCCCAAGGCCGTGCGGATGAACCGGCGGATCATGGTCGGGGCCCCGCTGCCGATCATCGGGGTCAAGGGCATCCGGTATCTCGGCAAGAACATCGGCAAGGTGGCCGCCCGGCCCGACGCGGCGACCTACCTGCCGCAGTACCTCGGCCACATCGTGCGCATGCAGGAGGAGATCGGCACCGGCGGGGCGGGGTTCCGCTTCCTCTACGCCAGCTTCCTGCAGGAGGCCGGCAGGAAGCTGAACAACGACCGGCTGCTGGAGGCCTCCGCCGCCCTGACCGACGCCGGCGATTCCTGGCGCAGGTTCGCCCTGGTGGCGACCAAGATGGCGCGCGGGCGCCAGATGCTGGACGTCAAGGAATTGGACGCCATCCTCAACGGCATCGCCGACAAGGAGTTGGCCATGTGGCAGGGACTGAAGGGGATCTAGGGGAACAGGCGGAGGGAAATCCTCGTTGTGGACAACGACAGGAGCCGCGCCATGCCCGAGCATTCCGGTGAATCGATCACCATCCTGCGGGTCGACGCCCGCGAAGACTTCCCCCTTGCGCCAATCTCGGAAGCCCAGGGCGCCGATGGGCGGCTGGCTGATCGCCATACCGCCCTGGCCGACAACGTCTCCCCGCCCCTGCGGTGGAACCCCGTGCCGGAGGCCAAGTCGTATGCCCTGGTTGTCGAGGATCCCGACGCGCCGCGCGACCTGCCCTTCGTCCACTGGATGATGTGGGACATTCCCGGCGACACGACCGCCCTACCCGAAGGCCTGCCCAACGACGCGGTGGTCCCGAACGGGGCGGTGCAGGGCCGCAACGACATGGGCGCGCACGGCTGGTTCGGCCCCCGGCCGCCAGCGGGTCATGGGACACATCGCTACTATTTCCAGCTGTTCGCCCTCGACAAGATGCTGGGCATGGACCCGGAGACGCCGCTGGAAGAGCTGGTCAACGCGCTGAAGCGCGACACCATCGCCAAGGGCGAGATGGTGGCGACCTACGAGGCGCCGGCGGAGGATGGGGTCTGAAGGCAAGCCCGCACTCAGGATGAGCGGATGTGCGGGGGCTTGGAGGGCCGGTCCGAGCCTACCCTACTTCCGAGCGGCCTGCCGCGCCGCCGCGGCGTCGGCCATGGCCCGGGCCAGGCGGCCGATCAGGTCGGTCGGGACGGGCGCGTCGAGCGGGAGCTTCAGGGTTCCCTTGCTGAAACCGTAGGGCGCCAGCTCGTCGCCGAAGGCTTCGCGGACGGTCTCGGTCACCGGATAGAGGCTGTAGTGGGCCTTCCAGCCGGCGAAGAACGCCACCACGCCGGCGGCGGTTCGGTAGGCCGGCATCTGGTAGGAGATGACCTCGGTCGCGTCCGGCAGGGCGGCGCCGATGGCGGCGCGCACCTGTTGCAGGATCGGGCGCAAGGCCTCTGGCTTGGCCGCGATATAGGCGTCGACGGATCCGTAGTCGGTCCTGGCCATCACGCCCTCACCGTGAAGGCGGCGTAGCGGCCGTCGTGGTCGGTGGCGATGTGGAGCAGCCGCTCGCCGGGCCGGGCGGCCTCCAGGAAGGCCGAGGCGGCGCGGGCGGCGGCGCTGTCATGGAACGGCTTGCCCGCCAGATAGTCGAAGGGGCGGGCCAGGCCGGTCTCGGCGGCGAGGCCGGGGGGGGCGGCCAGCAGGGTGGCGGCGGGGTCGAATCCCTGGTCGGCGATCCAGGCGAGGAGGTCGGCGCGGGCCTGGAAGAAGCGCACGGCTTCGACCGCGGGGCCGTCGCCCTCGGCGGTCAGCCACAGCCAGTGAGCGGCCTCGGCGATCGGGGCGCCCGGAGGCTGGCCCAGGCGCCTGCGATGGGTCTCCAGCGGGGCGATCACGATGTCGGCCGAGCCGACCAGGGCCGACTTCACCACGCCGGTCTTCAGGTCGAGCAGGGCCAGCTGCAGGGTGGCCTCGAAGCCGAAGGCGCGGTTGCCGATGCAGGTCGAGCGGCCGCCGAGGCCGAACTGCTTGGCGACGTAGAAGCAGGCCGCGTTGCTGACCGTGTTGATGAAGCTGAGGGGCTTGGGCGGAAAGCCGTCGCGGAACAGGTGCTCCAGCACCTCGACGGTGACCTCGAAATCGCCGCTGCCGGTGGTGAAGTAGACCGCTGTCTCGGGCGGCGGGGTGCGGCCGCCCAGGCAGCGGGCGGCGCCGACCAGGGCCAGGGAGATGAAGCGGCCGACCCGGCGGACGACCTGGCCGGTGGCTTCCTTGACCACCGGCTTGAGGTCGGTGAGCGGCTCGGACTCTTCCTGGAGATAGCCGCCATGGCCGGCGATGCGGGCCTCAGTCATTGGCCAGGACCAGGCTGGTGTTGTTGCCGCCGAAGCCGAAGAAGTTAAGCAGGAAGGCCCCGCGGCCGACGGGCGCCCAGGTCTGGTTGAGGGCGAGGCCGAGGTCGCCGGGCGCCGGGCTGATCCCGGGGTGCGGCGGCAGATGGCCCGCCTCTGCGGCGGCGCAGACCAGCAGGGTCTCGGCAAGGCCGCAGGCCCCGAAGGTGTGGCCGATGAAGGGCTTCATGGCCAGCAGCGGGGGCGCGTCCTCGAACACCTGCTGGATGCCGGCCGCCTCGGCCTCGTCGTTGAGCAGGCTGGCGGTGCCGTGGGTCTTGACCGCCAGGATGTCATCCGGGGCAAGCCCGGCCGCCTCCAGGGCCTGGCGCATCACCGCCGAGACCGTGGAGCCGTCGGGATTTGCGGCCGAGACCGCGTGGGTGTCGCAGAGGTTGGCGCCGCCGACGACCCGGAACCGCGACGGGCCGGGCTCGGGCCCGACCACCAGCGCCGCCACGCCCTCGCCCAGCACCAGGCCGGCCCGGGCGGCGTCGAAGGGCCGCATGCCGCCGGGCGCGAGCAGGGCCAGGCTCTGGAATCCGAGCGCGGTGATGACGTTGAAGATCTCCAGCCCGACGATCAGGGCATGGTCGATCAGGCCGTCGGCGATCATGGCGTCCGCGTAGATCAGGGCGTTGGCGCTGGAGGTGCAGGCGGTGTTGACGGTGTAGTCGGGGCCGCGCAGGCCGAACCGGCGGCGCAGGGCCTCGGCCAGGCCGCCCATGGCGACATTGGCCATCAGCGGCTGGGTCTGCGCGTCGGCGATCAGGCCGCGGGCGTAGACGGCCTCGCTGACGGAGATGTCGAGGCTTGAGGAGCCCAGGAACAGGGCGGCGCGCTCGACTTGGTCCGGGGTCAGGCCGGAGGCGGCGATGGCCTCCTCGACGACCGGCTCCAGGGCGCGCCACAGGCGGGTCTCGGCGTCCTCCAGCGGCAGGTCGGCGAGCAGCATGGTGGGGGCCCGCTCCAGTCCCGACCCGAGGGGCACCTCAGTGACCCCCGGCGGCGGCGGACCGGCCGGCAGGGCCGCCAGGTTGGCGGCCATCCCCCGGCCGAGGGTGGTGTGCAGGCCGGCGCCGAGGAACCAGGCCCGTCTCATACCGCCTTGCCGCGTTCCGCCTCGATGAAGTCGGCCAGGGCGGCGACCGAGGCCAGCGCCTTGCGGGCGTCCGGGCCGCCCTCGATGCGGACGCCGAAATTCTCCTTCACCGCCATGCTGATCTGCAGGGCGTCGAGGCTGTCGAGGTCCAGGTCGCCGCCGATCAGCCGGTCGTTGTCGCCGATCTCGGAGGGATCCATGTCCTTGTCGCACTCGCGCACGATCATCGCCTTGAGGTCGGCCAGCATCTGGGCGCGGTCTGACATGAATCCCTACTCCCTGTGACGGTGGACCAGCCAGGCCAGCCCCAGGCCGGCGGCCCCGAATCCGGCGAGCTTGAGGAGCTCGTCGGCGATCTCCCCCACCCCGCCCCCGCGTAGCAACAGCCCTAGGAACCCGTCCAGTCCCCAGGCCATGGGTGAAAAGGCCGCAACCGCCTGCAGGCCCGGGGGCATGACGAACTTCGGCACCATGATGCCGCCGATCGCCGCCAGCAGCAGGGCGGTGAGGCCCGCGGTCAGGGTCGCCTGTTCGGTGGTGCGGGCGACCACGGCGATGAGCAGGGCGAGTCCGAGGGCGGCGAGGCTGAGGGCGGCGGAGAGCAGGACCAGGGCGAGCGGCGAGCCGTTGATCTGCAGGGCCTGGCCGCCGAGCAGGGGCACAAGGAACACCCCGGCGGCCAGCATGGTGGCGACCTGCAGCTGGTTGACCGCGAAATAGGGGATCAGCTTGCCGAGGAACTGGCTCCAGGGCCCGACGTCGATGGTCCGCAGGCGACGCTGGACGCCCAGCTGCCGCTCTCGGATGAAGGTGTTGGAGAAGGGGATGGCGACGAAGAAGACGGCGAACACCAGCCAGGCCGGCACGCTCTGCTGCACCGCGCTGGGGGCGATCTGGGGCTCGGCCGCGTAGGCGTAGGCGACGGCGATCCTGGGGGCCTCGACCTTCGGCCGGTCGAGCGGATAGCCGAAGGGATCCTCCGCCGGGAGGAACTGGATCAGCTGTTCGGTGCGCTGCAGGCCGGCCGCTTCGCCGAGTGCGGCCAGCAGCAGCATCTCGGTGCGCTTGTCGGTGTCGGGGGCGACCGTGACCTTGAGCATCGGGGCGGCGCCCGGGTCGGGCATGCCCTCGAGGCTGGCGCCGTAGCCCTTGCGGACCTCGACGGCGAAGGCGTAGCGGGCGGCCTTCAGATCCTTGGCGACCACCTCGGCCGGCGGAACGGGGCTTGGCGTGCTTATGCCAAAAGCCTCGTTTTTCGCCAGATTGCTCCGCAGCACGGCGGAGGCGGGCGTTGCGTCGTGGTCGATCAGCAGCACCTCGGCCAGACGGCCGGAGCGGGCCGCGAACAGGTCCTGCAGGGCCAGGGACATGATCAGGATGAAGGCCAGCGGCAGCAGGAACATCAGCGCGAGGCCATGGACGTCGCGGCGCAGCAGCCGCAGTTCCTTGACGACGCAGGCGAGGAGCGGGCTCACGCCGCCTCCTCCGCGGCGAGGAGCGAGAGGTAGAGGGTCTCGAGCCGGCTGACGCCGTACTCGGCGCGCGCCACCTTGAGGCCGGCGGCCTGCAGGGCGGCGAGCGCGGCGGGCAGTTCGCTCGCGGTCCCGAGGGTGAGGTCCAGGCGGTCCTCGCCGGTCCAGTCGGCATCGAGCGCCGCCAGCGCCTTGCGGGCGGCCTTGGGAGCCGGCGCGGCGAGGGTGACGGTCAGCCGGCGCCCCGCGGCCTCACTGAGCAGCTCGTCGGTGCGGCCCGACAGCAGCAGCCGCCCGCGGTCGATCACGGCAACCTCGTCGCAGAGAGTCTCGACCTCCTCCATGTAGTGGGAAGTGTAGACGATGGTGACGCCCTGGGCCTTGAGGCCGGCGATCACTTCCAGGATGCACTGGCGTGAACGGGCGTCGATGCCGACGGTCGGCTCGTCGAGATAGAGGATGCGCGGCTCGGCCAGCAGGGCGATGGCCAGGTTCAGCCGGCGCTTGAGGCCGCCGCTGTAGGTCTCGGCCGGCCTGCCCAGCCAGTCCTCGAGCTGGACCGCGGCGGCGGCGGCGGCGATGCGGTCCTTGATCCGGTGACCTTCGATGCGCTGGAGTCCCGCGAAGAACCGCAGGTTCTCGGCCCCGGTGAGGGCCGGGTAGAAGGCGAAGTCCTGGGGCGCCAGGGCCCCGGCGCGGCGCAGGCGGGATCGGTCGGCGGCTGGATGGCCCTCGATGGCGATCTCGCCGGCCTGCACCGCCAGCACCCCGGTCATCAGGGAGATCAGGGTGCTCTTGCCGGCGCCGTTGGGGCCCAGAAGGCCAAAGCAGCTGCCTTGGCGGACTGCGAGGTCGACGCCGCTCAGCGCCTCGCGGTCGGCCCGCGGATAGCGGTGCGACAGGCCACGAACCCGGATGGCCAGGCCGTCCGGCGACGGAGACTCGGATGGATGACTGCTCTCGCCGGACACGCTGCTTACCCCCGCTGCGGCTTAGCGCAGGGGGGCAGCGGCGTCACCGGAAAAGAGAGGACCCAGGGCTGCCGGCCGACGGTTCCGAGGGGGCGGCGGTCAGCTCGAACACCGGGACGCCGTCGAGCCAGGCCTTGATGGAGGCGGCGTCCGGCCAGCGGCCGAGCAGCTCCAGCGCGAGCTCACGGGCTCGCGATTCGCGGCCGACCGTGATCGACACCACCTCCGGCTCGTCCGCGCCGGCGCGGGTCAGGTGAAGGATGTAGCTTTGCATTGCCCGGCCAGCCCACGGCGGGGGCGGGACCGCCCGCAGGCGGCCCCGCCCTCGCTCATCAGTCGTGGTCGACTTCGCTCTCGGTGCGCTTGTCCTTGGGACTGCGCTTGGCCGTAGGCTGGGACGAACCTTGCGCCGACCCCTGGGCCGAACCCTGGGCAGAGCCTTGAGCCTCGACGCCCGGCTTGACGCGACGCAGTTCGCCCTGGGCGCGGCTGCTGGCCTGGGCGGCCGTGCTGCGGGCCTGGCCGACTGTGCGATCGGCCTTGTCGCGGGCCTCGCCGGCCACGCGGGCCGCCTGCGCACCATCGACGGCGGCCGAGCCTGAGCCGCCGGCGCTGGCCGAGCCGCGCGAGGTCGAAACCATTCCGGAGGCCGAGCCGGAGCCGGCCACCCGGTTGCCGTCGCGGTCGACGGAGCCGGAGGCCGAGCCGCTGGCGTCGACCTGGCCGGCGGCGCGCGCCGCCTTTTCCCTGGCCTTCTCGGCCCGGGCGCGGGCCCGCTCGGCGCGGGCCTGGGCCGCGTCGGTGGTGCGGTCGGCGGTCTCGCCGACGCGGTCGCGGATGCCGCCGAGGTCGGGACGGTTGACGCCGGCGCCGCCGGTAAGGCTACCGCCGGCCGAGCCGGTCAGGCCACCGGTCGGGCCGCCGACCCCGCCGGTCAGTCCGCCGGTCAGTCCGCCGGAGCCGCCGAGGATCTGGGCATTGGCCGCGCCGGCGGCGATGAGGGCGCTGGCCGCGACCGCACAAAACAAGGTGATCTTCATGGTGCTTTCTCCATCGACCTGAGGCTTGCGGCAGTGAAAGCCGTCGCCTCTCGATGGTTCCAACGACCCGTCCGGCCGGTTTCTTCCGGGCGTCGCGGATTTTATTTCCGCGCGGCGGGCGGCGCCATACGCAGGTCGGCGGCCACCAGGCCTCGGCCGTAGACCTTGTCAGGGCCCTTCTGGCCCAGGTCACGCGCCTCCCGGCCCAGGGCCGCGATCGCCTGCTCCGGGGTCAGCTGGCGGCGGAGGATCGCCAGCCGGCCGGCGACCAGCGGGGCGGCGAAGGAGGTGCCGCGCACGGTCGCATAGCCCCCGCCCGGACGCCCTGCCGCCATGTCGGAGCCCGGGGCGGCGAAGTCGAGGTGCGGGCCACGGCAGGCCTCCGGCAGGACCCGGTCGCGGCGGTCGACGCCGGTCACCGCCACCACCTCGGGCCAGGCGGCGGGATAGAGGGGCTGGGCGGCTGGGCCGTCGTTTCCGACCGCGGCGACCAGGATCACCCCGCGCGCCGACAGCCGGCGGACCATGGCGCGGACGACGGCGTTCTGCGGTCCGACCAGGCTGATGTTGATCACCGGAACGCCGGCGGCGCCGAGCCAGCCCAGCGCCCGGGCCACCGCATCGGCCGAGCCGCCGGTCGGGCCGGTTCCATAGACGTCGGCGACCAGAACCTGGGCGCCGGCCGCGGCGCCGCGGAAGCCGCCGTCGCGGCCAGCCAGCAGGGATGCGGCGGCGGTGCCGTGGGCGGCTGGGCGCAGGCCGCCGGGCGCGAAGGGCCGCTGCTCGATGCGGGCCCCGGCCAGGGCCGGATGGCGCGGGTCCACGCCGGTGTCGACCAGGCCGATCCGGAGCCCGGCTCCGGATGCCTGGAAGCCCGCGCCGGCCAGCACCGGGCCGGGCCGGGCGGCGCCCGCTGCCTCGCCGGCGCCGCTGTAGAGGTGGTTGTAGTCGTAGTCGCCGGCCGGGTCGGCCTTGCGCAGGCGCTTCAGGGCCCGGCGGACGTCGAGGCCGGCGGGCGGCGAGAGGACGACGACCTCGATCCCCTCGCTCTCCCGTCGCAGCAGGCGGAAGCCGAGGCCCTCGGCGATGGCCAGCGACCGGGGCGTCGGCTCGACCGCCAGGATCTGGGCCCGGACCACCGGGGAGCCGCGGTCGTCGACGTCGAGCTCGCGGGGGTTGCGGCGGACCAGCTCGCGCAGCTGCTCGACCCGCTGGGTGGTGAGTTCGGAGACCCGGCCGACCGGATCGGCGGCGTCGAGGCCACGGCCCAGCCGGCCGCCGACCTCGCCGGGAAGGGCGCCTGGAGTCTGCGGCAGGCCGCCGCCGGCCGGCAGGTTTGGCAGGCCGCCGCCGGTCCCGGGCAGGTCCGGCAGGCCGCCGCCGGGAAGCTGGGCCGCGGCCGGAGCGGCGGCCAGCAGCACCAGCACGAGGGCGATCATCGCCCCGCGCCTGCCGCCTGGATCGTTCGAAAATTGCATGCCCTGGCCTCCGGCGCCGGGCCGCCGCAACCGCCCGCGTGAGCGGGGTTGCGGCGGCGGTCGGCAGGATATCTCTTTAGTACCGGGGAAGAAACGCGCCGGCCCGGTCGTTTCGTCCATGAAGAGGTGAACTGCTTGGACCCGTTCGAGCGCGGGATCGTCGAGCTCCTGCCGAGGCTGCGCCGGTTTGCGCGGGCCCTGGCCGGACATCCGGCCGATGCCGACGATCTGTGCCAGATCGCGGTGGAGCGCGCGCTCGCCCGGCGGGAGCAATGGGTTCCCGGCACGAGACTGGACAACTGGGTGATGAGGATCGTGAAGAACGCCTGGATCGACGAGGCCCGCAGCCGGACCCGCAAGGGCCGGCTGTTCGAGGGGCCGGAGGCCGGCGAGCGGGTCGCCGACGGCGCCGTGGCCGCCCCGGCCGTGCGGGACGACGCCATGGCGGTCAGCCAGGCGATGGCCCGGTTGCCCGACGACCAGCGGCTCGCGGTGGCGCTGGTGCTGGTCGAGGGCCTGTCCTACGCCGAGGCCGGCGAGGTGATGGAGACGCCGCCCGGCACCGTCGCCAGCCGGGTGGCCCGGGGACGGATGGCGCTGATGGCGCAGCTGGAGGCGGGCGGATGACGGTCACCGAGGAGATGCTGATCGCCTACCTGGATGGCGAGCTGGATGCCGAGCATGCGGCGGCGGTGGAAACCGCCCTGGCCGCCGATCCGGCCCTGTCCGAGCGAGCGGCGCGCCACCGCGCCCTGGCGGACCGGGTGCGGGGCGCCTTCGCCCCGGTTGCGGCCGAGCCGGTTCCGGAGCGGCTGTCCGCGATGCTGGGCCGGAACGACACCAAGGTCGTCGACCTGGCCGCTCGGCGCGCGCGGCGGGTGACCTGGCAGGCCTGGGGCGCGCTGGCGGCCAGCGTGGCGGCCGGGCTGGTGGTCGGCCTGGCCATCCCCCGGGGCTCGCCGGTGCTGGGCGACCAGATGGCGGCGAGAGGCGAGCTGGCGCAGGCCCTGGAGGAGCGGGCCTCGGGCCGCGGCCAGGCGATGGAGATCGGCCTGACCTTCAAGGACCACGCGGGCCGGTATTGCCGGACCTTCGCGGGCGATGGGGTGTCGGGCCTGGCGTGCCGCGAGAAGGAGGCCTGGAAGGTCGAACTGGCGGTACGCCAGCCGAAAGCCTCGGAGACGGAGTATCGCACGGCCGCCAGCGTCACCGCGGCCCCGGTGCTGAACATGGTGGACCAGCTTATCGCCGGTGAGCCGCTCGACGCCGAGCAGGAAGCCGCGGCCCGGGCGTCGAACTGGTCGAAATGACCGCGGCCGAAAGTCGTGAAGTCGACACGAATACCGGTGCGTGATCTTGGCCGCGCCAAGTTGTCGCGGCGGCTGATCTCGAAGGTCCGGCCTGACACGCTTGGTTGATCCCGGTCTAACCGATTTTCTTAGCTGATCGGCAAGGGTCCTCGGCGTCTCATCCCTCCCGTCGGAGGGTTGAGTCATGAGACTGGGGAAACTTGCGGTCCGGGCGGCCGCTGTGGGCCTGCTGGCGACGCCGCTGGCGGCTGGGGCCGAGGGGGCGTGGAAGATGGGCTCGGTGGCCGTGCTGCCCAGCCAGACGGCGGCCTCCGCCGCGGTCTTCCACCGCTACATGGAAGACGCCGCCAAGCTGGACGGCCAGTTCCGCAACGCCGACGGGGTGGCGGCGGCGGTGAAGCGAGCGGCGGCCTATGACTCGGTGCAGATGCAGCAGGGGATGGTGGTCTATGCCGCCTTCGTGGCCCTGCAGGACGAGGCCTATGTGACCTCGGTGCGCGACATGGAGGCCCGCTACGGCCGCGCCGCGATGCTCGACCTGATGGCCCGGGATCCGGCCGGTGTGGTCCGGCTGCAGGGCGCCCATACGGCCGGGCTGGCGGTCACGGGCGCGCTGCGGGCCGAAGGCGACGGCGTGCTGGCCTCGGGCCGGTCGGTCAAGCAGGCCTCCTACGACCTTCAGCGCCAGCCCTGGTCGAAGGGGCCGGTCCGCAATCCGGCGGCCCGCCTGGCCGAGGCCAAGGCGCTCGGCCAGGCGCGGGCGCCGAGCGAGGCGGAGACGGCGCGGCTGATCGAGGTCGTCCATCGCCGCCCGGTCGCGGCCTTCGAGGGCCGGTACGTCCAGCGGTTCAGCCCGGTGGTCGAGAAGGGTCTCGGCCTCGCCGCCCTGCTGGTGCTCGGCGAGTCCCTGGAGGCGCCGCAGGCCCAGGCCCTGATGGCCGACGGGCGCAGCGCCGGCTGCCTGCGGATGGCCAAGCTGAACTTCCACCAGTGCCTGTCGGTCGCCGGTCCGCACTACGAGGACGTCTACTGCGTCGGCCAGCACGCGCTGCTCGACACGGGAACCTGCGTGAGCAGCGCCGCGGGCGGGCTGTAGACCCACGTCCGGGACACGTTGAAGACCAACGTGTCCCGAGACGCGGCCCCGCCGGTCGCGTTCTAGTTCCGGAACACGGCCGCCGTGGACGGGTCGTGCGGCATGTCGCGGTACTGGCGCAGCTCGTTGCGGCCGACCACCATGTGGTGGACCTCGTCCGGACCGTCGGCGATGCGCAGGGTGCGGGTCTGGGCGTACATGCGGGCCAGCGGCGTGTGCTGCGAGACGCCGAGGGCG
>DASPLD010000082.1:0-2135 GCA_035627755.1 Caulobacter sp.
GTGCTTGATCGTCTCGTGCAGCTCGTCGACGGTGGCCTCGTCGACCCAGCCGCGCTCCTTCAGCAGGCCCTCGTAGACGAGGATCGGGTCGCGGGCCTTGGCCTCCTCCAGCTCCTCCTTGGTGCGGTACTTGGCCGGGTCGCTCATCGAGTGGCCGCGGTAGCGGTAGGTCTTCATCTCGAGGATGTAGGGGCCCTGTCCCGAGCGGGCGTGCTCGGCGGCCTTCGCGCCCGCGGCGGCGACCGCCTCGACGTCCATGCCGTCGACCTCCTCGCCCGGGATCTGGAAGGAGATCCCGCGCTTGTGCAGCCGGGTCTCCGAGGCCGAGCGCTCGATGGAGGTGCCCATGGCGTACTGATTGTTCTCGATCACATAGACGACCGGCAGGGCCCAGAGCTGGGCCATGTTGAAGCTCTCGTAGACTTGGCCCTGGTTGGCCGCGCCGTCGCCGAAGTAGGCGAAGGCGACGTTGCCGTTCTGCCTGTACTTGTTGGCGAGCGCGAGACCGGTGCCGAGGCTGACCTGCGCCCCGACGATGCCGTGGCCGCCGTAGAACCCGGCCTCCGTGGAGAACATGTGCATCGAGCCGCCCTTGCCCTTGGACGAGCCGCCGACCCGCCCCGTGAGCTCGGCCATCACCTCGCGGCTCTCCATGCCGGCGGCCAGCATGTGGCCGTGGTCGCGGTAGCCGGTGATGATCTGGTCGCCCGGCTTGCGGATGGCCTCCATGCCGACCGCGATGGCTTCCTGGCCGATGTAGAGGTGGCAGAAGCCGCCGATCAGCCCCATGCCGTACAGCTGCCCGGCCCGCTCCTCGAAGCGGCGGATCAGCAGCATGTCCCGGTAGTACTTCAGCAGCTGTTCGCGGCCGGTTCTGACACCGGTGTCATGGCCCTTGCCCGACTGTGCCTTGGCCTTACTCGCCCGCGCCATGCATTTCTCCCTGGACCGATCTCAAGCGGCCTTTCCTTCCCTCGGCTCCGAGCCGGGCGAAAGGATCGACCCGGTTCAGGGCTGCAGACGGATCACATAATCCCTCGGGTCCGCGAAGCCTAGGACAGAACGCGCCCGTTCTTCCAAAAGGTCCCGCGAAAGGCTGCCATCGCGTAATAGCCGAGCCCGGGCCTCGAGGTCCATCCTCTCCTGCTCGGTACGCTTGAGCTTTTCGTGAAGCTGCGCCTGTTCCGCCTGACGTTGCTTGGACAGCAGCCAGCCAAGCTCCCCGGTCAGGCCGTGGAACACGAAATAGACGATCAGGCCCAGCCAGGTGATCGTCGGCAGGTAGGGGCGGATAAGCGCGAGCATGTCGCAGCAAGCTTTTGAATCTAGACGCGTCGGGAGCGCCAGAATCTCATTGTCATGCTTAACGGAACGCTACTCCCGGGTGAGTTCCTGGCGATTGAACAGCGCGATCGCACCCACGGCGAAGACGAGGGTCCAGCCGATCAGCCCGAGCAGCGCCCAGCCGACGTAGGGCGCGCCGCCGTCGCCCCGCAACACCTGGGCGGCCAGGTTGGGGCAGAGCAGGATGATGTCGGGCATGGCGACGCCGGGATGGATCTGATTGAACAGCAGGCCGAAGTACTGCGCGGCGGTGGCGAACACCGGGACCAGCAGCCCGGCCATGTTGGACCGGGTGGCGATGGCGACCAGGGCGCCCATCGCCCCGACCTCCATCAGTTCCAGCCATCCGGCAGCGATCCCGCGCAAGACCAGCAGGGGCGTCACCCCTTCCCCGAACGGCACGAAGGGCTGGTTCAGCAGGAGCCCCCGCACCAGGGCGGCGAGGCAGGAGGCCAGCGCCAGAAGCAGAAGCGCCGCAAGGGCGAGCACGGCATAGGCGAGGATCTTGCTGAGGACCAGGTTGACGCGGCTGTTGCGCGGCGTCTGCAGCCGCCAGGTCTCCCAGCGGTAGTCGCCGGCGAACATGGCTCCCACGCCCAGCAGGACGAACAGCTGGATCGGGAAGGCGTTGGCCCAGTTGAAGCCCTGCACGGCGGCCATCGCCAGGTTGACCGACTTGGCCGAGGGCGGACCGCCCTTGATCAACAGCGCCAGGCTGGTCTCCAGGAACGACAGGCCGAAGATGAACAGGGCGGGAAACAGCACTCCCCAGAACATCGCGCCGCGGTCTC
>DASPLD010000083.1:0-12285 GCA_035627755.1 Caulobacter sp.
AGCGGTGGATTCATAACCCACAGGTCGGCGGTTCGATCCCGCCCCCAGCTACCAGTGTCCGGCCGCCTCGGGCGGCTTTCGAACCCGATCTAGGCGGCCGCCGAATTGCGCTTGTCGTCCGTCTCTGGGGTCCCGTTCAGCACCTTGTCGAGCACGCTCAGCAGGCGCTCGGCCTTGATTGGCTTCTCGACGACGTCGTTCATCCCCGCCTCGAGGTAGCCCCGCACGTCGGAGGGGTCGGCGTTGGCGGTCAGGGCGACGATCGGCACCTTCCCGGCGGGGCCGGGCAGGGCGCGGATGGCGCGGGTGGCGGCGACGCCGTCCATGCGCGGCATCTTGATGTCCATCAGGATCAGGTCGAACCCGCGCATCGCCGCCGCCTCGACCGCCTCGACCCCGTCGACCGCCTGCTCGCTGGTGCAGTCGAACATCTCGCACAGGGCTTCGGCGACCATGCGGTTGGTGGCGTTGTCGTCGACGATCAGGATGTGGGCGGTGGTCGGGATCATCCCGGGGTTTGGGTCGACCGCCTCGGCGACCGCCTCGGGGGCCACCAGGGAGACGACGACCGTGGCGCCGGCGCCCGGGTTGGCCTCCGCGCGGATCACCCCGTTCATGCCCTTGGCGATGGCCGCGGCGTGCGCCATCCCCAGGCTCACCGACAGGGGCCGGTGGCCGCCCAGGGCTTCGAAGATATGGGCCAGGTCGGCCGGATCCGGCGTCTCGCCGGCGTCCCGGACGCGGGCCTCGAGGATCAGGCCGTCCACGGCCGGACGAGCCGACAGGGTGACCTCCACGGCGCCCCGGCGGGTGGCCGACAGCGCCCGGTCGACGAGGCCGTCGAACAACTCGCCCAGCTGCACCGGATCGATCTCGGCCGCCAGGTCTGGCGCGCCGTCATAGGCGCACAGCAGGGTGACGCCGGCGCTGGCCGCGCGGACGCCCCAGCGGTCCTGCAGGGCGTCAATCACCTCGCGCAGCACCGTCGGCTGGGGATCCAGCTTCGCAAGCCCGGCCTCGGCGGCATGGACGGCGGCGGCCCGGCGCATCAGCCGGCGCACGTCGTCGAAGGCGTCGCCCAGGGCGTCCGCGCAGCTGCGGGCGTCGGAGGGCAGGGACTGGCGGGAAAGGGCGTCGATGAAGGTGCGGGCGTCGTCGAGCTGCCGCAGCACCTCGACGGCGAGGGCCTGGGTGACGGCGATGCTGTTGTCGCGGCTCTGGCGGGCGCGCTGCGAGCGCGCGGCCAGCAGGGTGTGGGCGCCGCCGACCCCCAGATAGCGCCCCTGGTCGGTGACCACGAAGCCGTAGGCGAGGCCAAGCGGGTCCTCGGCCAGGGCCTCCTCACGGAACTGAACAGGGTCGACCGCCCCCTCGACCGACAGGAAGGCGGAGTCCATCAGCGCGACGGCGGCGGCCTCGGCGCCGGCGGCTTCGAAGGCCTGGCGGCGGACCAGGCCGACCGGCCGGCCATCGGCGTCGACCACGGCCAGCGCCAGGGCGTCCGGCTGCTCGGCGAACGCCGCCGCCACAGCGGCGCCGGCGGCGTCGGCCGGCAACGGGGGCCGGCGTTCAATCAGTCGGTCAAGTCGGTCCATGAAGCGGCCAAGTCTCTATTGGGCGACCACAATGCACGGACGCGCTTTCGGACAGGTTAAGCGCGCGTACAGCTTGCATTCTCGGCGGCAGAGCCGGGCGGGTCCGCGTTTGGATTGCCGTCGAGCGTCCGCCTTCAAGTAACATCGATCATTGAAGCGCGGTGGCTTGGCGATCAGCGGAAAGGCGAGCTTCTCCGGCCCGCCGTCCGGCCGCAAAAGGAAACGGCGGGAACCGAGGTTCCCGCCGCCCTGAAGCCGATACCTGGGTTCGGCGCCTATTGGCCGAACGTCTTGGTGATCGAGATGCCGAACGTCTGCGGCTCGGTGAAGAAGGCGTTCCGGAACAGACCCGAGGAGTCATCCGTCAGGTAGGTGTCGGTGATCGCCTCTTCGTCGGTCAGGTTCTTCACGAACAGCTCGAAGTACAGGCCGATGTTGTCGTTGCCGACCGTGAAGGTCGCATTGACGTTCTGCCAGCCTTCGATCTTGTCCGGCTCGCTGTTGTAGATCCGCGAGAAGCTGTCGTCCTGGCGGTAGTAGTCTCCGCGCAGGGTCGCGTCCCATTCGCCGAAGCGCCAGGTGTACTGGGCGCCCAGCGAGAAGGTGTACTTCGGCGCGTTCGGCAGCTCCTTGCCTTCCAGGTCGACGGGCACGCCGTCGCTGACCGTGTTGATCTGGGTCCGGTACGGGCCCAGCAGCGGGTTCTGGAGGGGGTTGGTCGGGAAGGCGCCGGAAGCGAAGGCCCCGCTGCAGACACCCAGGAGGGTGTAGGGCGAGAAGATGCCGTCGCGGATACCGGCCATCAGCGGCGCCAACTGGGCGGTGCTGACCACGCAGTTGCTGGCGTTGCTGGCCTTCAGCAGGGTCAGGGACGGATCGCCCTGGGTCCGGTTGAACACGTCGATCGAGCTGCCGTCGGTGATTTCCGAGTCCAGCAGGCCGATGTTCATGTTGATCCGGAAGTCGTCGACCGGCTCCCAGATGGTCTCGAACTCGAGGCCTTGCAGCTTGGCGTCGATGTTCTCGTTGACCGACTGGCGGTTGACGATCTTCGAGACCTGGTAGCCGATGTAGTCGTAGCGGAAGTAGGTGGCGTTCAGCACCATCCGGCCGTCGAACAGGGTGTTCTTGGAGCCCAGTTCCCAGGCGTCCACGAATTCCGGATCGAAGGTCGGGGCGGCGCAGGCGACGCCCACGGCGCAGGGCGGGTTCATGCCGCCCGCCTTGTAGCCCCGCGAGTAGAACAGATAGATCAGGTTGTTCTCGGCCGGCTTCCAGTCGAAGCCGAAGCGGCCGGTGACTTCCTTGAAGTCCGCCTGCAGGACCGGCGGGGTGGTGGGCACCGTGCTGCCGCTGCCCGGCGTCGCCGGAACGTTGCCGGCCAGCAGGGCCGTGGTGCGGCCTTCCTGGAGCTTGCGGTCGTGGGTGTAGCGCAGGCCGCCGGTGATCTTGAAGTTGTCGAACAGCTGCCAGTAGACCTCACCGAAGGCCGCGCGGGACTTCAGGTGATAGTCGCCGGTGCTGTCGAAGTAGTTGCGGCCATTGCTCGAGGGCGAGGAGGCCGGGTCGATGAAGATGCAGCCCGGGGTCGTCGCCGAGCAGTTCGGGTTGCCGGTGACCAGGGCGTTGGCGATCAGGGCCTGGCCGGTCAGGGTGTTGCCGAACACGTAGTAGTGGCCGTCGGAGCTCTTCAGGTCGAGGTAGATGGCCCCGATGTTGAAGTTGAATGGGCCATCGAAGTTCGAGGCCAGCCGCAGTTCCTGCGACCATTGCTCCACGTTGGCGCTGGAGATGTCGAAGGTCGTGAAGCTGTTGCGGGCGCCGACCTGCGGGTCGTTGACGACGCCGCCCGGGAAGACGCTGGCGTACAGGGCGGCGTAGACCGCCGCCGGCACGCCGACGGTGCCGCAGTTCGACGGCGCGACGTTCGAGAAGTTGTTGCAGGGACCGGGCGTCGTGTTGAAGGTCGTGATCGGCGTGACGCGGTTGTAGTCCTGCATCGTGAATAGGTGGTTCTCGCTGTAGTTGGTCAGCGAGATGACCTGCAGCTCGTCGGTGATGTCCCAGGTGGCGCCGAACTGGAAGATGTCGGTTTCGGCCTGGTAGACGGGGTCGACAGCCGACTCGATGTTGCGGATGTCGGTGTTCTGCATCTTGCCGGCATAGGCGTCGCCGGTGATCAGACCCGACAGGTTGCCGAGCAGGCCGCCGAGGGTGCCCTGCGAGTTGGGGGTCCCCAGCACGCCCGCCGAGTAGAGCGAGGTGGGCAGGCAGCCCTGGCTGAACAGGCCGCGGGTGGCCTGGGCGCGGGCCGGATCAGCGGAATAGCCGATGCCGGCGACGCTGGCCGGGCCCGGATCCTTGGTGCAGTACTGCTTGCCGATCCGCGAGCGCTTGTCGTCTTCCTCGAAGTGATCCCACAGGAAGTAGGTGCGGAAATCGTCGGTCGGCTCGAAGGCCAGCGTCAGGCGCGTGTTCCACAGGTCGCGGTTGTCGATGTTATTGCCGGTGACCAGGTTGGTCCCGTAGCCGTCGCGCTGGTGCCAGGCGGCGGCCAGGCGGGCGGCGAAGATGTCGCCGACCGGCACGTTGATCATGCCGCGCAGCTTGTAGGACTCGTAGTTGCCGATCTCGCCCTTGATCATGGCTTCGAAGCTGTCGGTCGGCCTGGCGGTGATCACGTTGACCACGCCGCCCGTGGCGTTGCGGCCGTACAGGGTGCCCTGCGGCCCGCGCAGCACTTCGACCCGTTCCAGGTCGAAGAATTCCGACTCGAACAGGTTGTTCGCCGTCAGCGGCGCGTTGTTGAGGTGGATGCCGGTGCCAGCGTCGCCCGAGCCCGCCACCAGCTTGGAGCCGATGCCGCGGATCTGGAAGTTGTAGCCGGTGAAGTTCCCCTTGGAGAAGTTGACGTTCGGGATGGCCAGAACCAGGTTCGGGCCGCCGTCGATCTTGGCTTTCTCGAGGGTTTCCTGGCTGAACGCCGACACCGCGATCGGAACGTCCTGGATGGCTTCCTCGCGCTTCTGCGCCGTGACGATCAGTTCGCCGACGGTGGTGCCGCCGGCTGCGGGCTCGTCCTGAGCGAAGGCGGGCGCGGCGACAGCCATGATGGCCATGGCGGACGCGCTGACAGCGAGCGCCCTCCGCAGGCGCAGAGTCTTGTGCATTCTAACCCTCCCCGGGCGCCGCCGGCCTGACAGGGGGCCGAACCGCGGACGCCGTGTGTTTCCTCAAATGCCGCGTCTTTCGTTGCTGTCGGGGACGCGCGACACTCCCCCGCAGCTTCGATGGATTGCATACGCGCGTTTGGAATGTGTCAATGCTCGCGGGTAGATGAACGGCGATAGGTTATGGCTTTTCACCTGACTGTGGCCCAATAAACGCGCCTGTTTTGCGCTGTTGGGCGACTTCCTCCATCCAGAGGAGAAATGACGTTGCGGAAGCTTCCGCAGCGACAGGCAGGGCGAGGATGCACGGCGTCTCGTAGGGGTGAATGACCTCCAGCCGCGCCCGGAGACTTTTCCCCAGACTTGCCGGCGTCTTGAGCAGCAGCACGGTTTCCGCCTGGTCCTCCAGCCGGCCTTCCCAGAGATAGATCGACCGCCCGGCCGGCAGCAGGTTGGCGCAGGCGGCCAGGCCCGCCTCGACCAGTTCCCGGGCCGCCGCCGCGGCGGTTTCGGCCGAGGGCCAGGTCGTGTAGAGGATCAGCCCCGCCGGTTTCCTGTCCGATCGCTTCATGTCCGCCTCCGCCGCCCGCACCGTCAGAGCCCCCGCCCCCAAGGCTGGCGCCGCCAGCTATGCGGTCAAGGAGATCTTCCTGACCCTGCAGGGAGAGGGCGGGCAGGCGGGCCGCGCGGCCGTATTCTGCCGCTTCGCCGGCTGCAACCTCTGGTCGGGACGGGAGAAGGACCGGGCCCGCGCTGTCTGTACGTTCTGCGACACCGACTTCGTCGGCATGGACGGCCCCGGGGGCGGCCGTTTCGCCGGCCCGGAGGCGCTCGCCGCCGCCGTCGAGGCGGCCTGGACCGGCGGAACCGAGGAGCGGCTGGTGGTCTGCACCGGCGGCGAGCCGTTGATGCAGCTCGACCCGCCGCTGATCGCCGCCCTGCACGCCCGCGGCTTCTCGATCGCGGTGGAGACCAACGGCACCCTGGCCGCGCCGCCGGGCATCGACTGGATCTGCGTCAGCCCCAAGGCCGACGCACCGGTGGTCCAGACCTTCGGCCAGGAGCTGAAGCTGGTCTGGCCGCAGCCGGGCGTCGATCCGGAACGGTTCGCCCACCTCGATTTCGAACGCTTCTACCTGCAGCCGATGGACGGGCCGGGCCGCGAGGCGGCCACCGCCGCCTGCATCGCCTATTGCCTTTCCCACCCCAGGTGGCGTTTAAGCGTCCAAACCCACAAATACCTCGGCATCGCCTAGGGCATTTGCCCGCGAGCCCCCATTTCCAGCCCCAGATGACCACGCCCCAGTTCGAGATCACGAAGGCCGCCACCTTCGACGCCGCCCACCATTTCCCCAACGGGCCGGCGGACAGCCCCTACACGCGCCTGCACGGTCATTCCTTCCGCGTGGAGGCTACCGTGCGCGGCGAGATCAGCGGGCCGATGGGCTGGGTGGCGGACCTGGGCGAACTGGACGCCGAGCTGCGCGCCGTGGCGGCCGGGCTCGACCATGGCCTGCTGAACGACAAGCCCGGACTTGAGACCCCGACCCTGGAACATCTCTGCCTGTATTTTGCGGCGGCCCTGAAGCCGCGCTTCCCGGGCCTGTGCCGGGTGGTGATCTCGCGCCCGACGATCAATGAGAGCTGCGCGCTCGCCGTCTAGCTGCTCGGCGGCTTGCCGTCGTCGGAGCCTCGCCGCCAGGGCCCGATGAAGTAGGGATCGGCGCGGCGGCGACGGTCGGGGCCGAAGTAGTCCTCCGTGCGGATGAACGGCCGCGGATGTTCGACGATCCGGGTGATACGGTCGATGACGCCCCGCGCGGTCACCGGCTTGGCGAGAAACTCGGTAACCCCGGCGTCGCGCGCTTCCTGCACGCGCTTCTGGGTCGAATGGCCGGTGATCATGATCACCGGGCACATCTGGTTGGGGCTGTCGGGGGAATTGCGCAGCAGGCGGACGAAGTCGATGCCGTCGAGCGGCTCCATGGCCAGGTCGGTCATCACCATGTCGACGGGGTGCTGGCGCATGATGGTCAGCGCCTCGGCCCCGTCGGTGGCCTCGAACACGGCCCGGACGCCGATCGCCCGCAGGATCTCCCCGATCAGCACCCGCATGTGGTGGTTGTCGTCCACCAGCAGGATTTTCAGCAGGTCGAATCGCACGGAGCCCCACAACCTGATAACGCAGCCGCGCATGGCATATGTGGCTAAGCCATTGGACGTCAACGAAAAAAACCCTCCGCCTCGCGGAGGGTTCTCAACTAAACGTTGTGAGCGAATTTACAACGAATCAACCAGAACGAGCTCCGCGTCCGTCAGGGCGCTGAACGTGAGCACCGCCTCGTCCCGCACCGCCGCCCCGTCCCTCTCCTTCAGGGAAACCCCATTGACCGTCACCTCGCCCGCGGCGCTGACCAGATAGGCGCGCCTTCCGGGGCCGAGATCGTAGGTTGTGGTCTCGCCGGCCTTCAGGGTGGCGCCCAGGACGCGGGCCTCGGCGCGGATCGGCAAGGCGTCCTCGTCGCCGGCGATACCGCTCGCCAGGGCCACGAACCTGCCGGACCGGTCGGCCTTCGGGAACGGCTTGGCGCCCCAGCTCGGCGCCCCGCCGCGGGTGCGCGGCTGGATCCACAGCTGGAACAGCCGGGTCGGCTCGTCCTCCAGATTGTACTCGGCGTGGCGGACGCCCGACCCGGCGCTCATCACCTGCACGTCGCCGGCCCCGGTCCGGCCGGTGTTGCCCAGGCTGTCCTGGTGGGTGATCGCCCCGCTGCGGACATAGGTGATGATCTCCATGTCGGCGTGCGGATGCGGCGGGAAGCCGGACTTGGGCGCGATCTCATCGTCGTTCCACACCCGCAGGTCGCCCCAGCCCATGCGGGTCGGCTCGTACCAGTTGGCGAAGGAGAAATGGTGACGGGCGTCCAGCCAGCCGTGGTTGGCATGGCCGAGCTGCTCGAAGGGGCGGCGTTCGATCATGACTTGGGACTCCATCTGGCGGTTTGTTGCGCCATCGCGGCGATAGATGGGTGGGCGTCTTCGATTTGCAACACCTTGTGTGTCAGATGGCGTGCCTCGCCGCGATCTCCCCGGCCAGCCCGGCGATCCTGATCCGCAGTTCCGGGGGCGACAGCACCTCCACCTCCGTTCCTAAGCGGAGGAGCTCCCGGGCGGTGAAATCGATTCCCTCGATGGCCAGTTCCACCGTTCCGTCCGGCATCGGGGTCAGGGACCCGCCCTCCCGGCGCAGCCGAGCCTGGGCCTCGGCTGTAGCCTTCAGCCTGGCGACGCCCTGGATCAGGCCGGCGGCATAGGCCTCCTGGGCGGCCGCCCAGTGGCTGGCGAGGTCGAAGCCCTTCGGCCGTTCGAAGACCTCCTCCAGCAGCGAGACCTCGACGAACTGCGAGGTCTTGTAGGTGCGGACCTGCCCGTCCGAGCCGGCCACCAGGTACCAGACCCCGGCCTTGAGCACGACGCCGAGCGGTTCCAGAACCAGTTCAACCGGCCGCCGCGGTCCGTAGCGGGCGGTCACCCGCCGGTCGGCCATCGCCGCCTCCGCCAGAACGCGCAGCGCCGGGCTGTCATCGGCTTCTCGAAACCAGCCTACCGGGTCGAGGTGGATTCGAGCCTGGGCCCGCCGCGCCGCCTCGCCCGCGCTCTCTGGCAAGGCGGTGAGCACCTTGAGCTGGGCGTCCGTCGCGGCCTCGCTCAGGCCCAGCTGCGCCGCCGGCCCCGGCAGGCCGGCCAGGATCAGGGTCTGGGCCTCTGCCGCGCTGAGGCCGGTCAGCCGGGTGCGGTAGCCGTCGAGCAGGGCGAAGCCGCCGCCCGGCCCGCGGTCCGCATAGACCGGAACCCCCGCCGCGCTGAGCTGGTCGATGTCGCGGTACACGGTCCGCACCGACACCTCGAAGATTTCGGCCAGGGCCTGGGCCGTCATCCGTCCCCGGGTCTGGAGCAGCATCAACAGGGTGAGCAGGCGACTGGAGCGCATTTCTCGACCCTAGCCGAAAATACCTGACATTCCATGTCAGTTGGCTGGCGGCAAAAGCCTCTCCGCATCTGTTCGGAGAAACCCATGATGACCCGTCGCACCGTCCTCGCCGCCGCCGCCAGTCTCGCCGCGCTCCCCGCCGCCGCGGCGCCGGCGCCGGCCATTGTCGAACTTCGCCAGTACCGCATGCGCCCCGGCCGGCGTGACGCGCTGATCGACCTGTTCGAAGAGCGCTTCATCGAATCGCAGGAGGCCCTCGGCGCGACGGTGCTGGGGACCTTCCGCGATCTCGACGATCCCGACCGCTTCGTCTGGCTGCGCGGCTTCGCCGGTCCCAAGGCCCGCCACGACGCCCTAGACGGCTTCTATACGGGGCCGGTCTGGCAGGAGAACCGCACGGCGGCCAACGCCACGATCGCCGACTCCGACGACGTCCTGCAGCTTGCCCCCGCCGGCGGTTTCGACCTCGCCGGCCGGTCCCGCGCGCCTATCGGCGCCCCCCCGCAGGGCCAGGCGGTCGTCACCGCCACCGTCTGCCCGATCCGCCGGGGCGAGCAGGCCGCCTTCGCCGCCATCTACGCCCGCGACATCGCTCCGGTGCTGGCGGCCGCCGGCGCCCCGGCCATCGGCGCCTACGCCACCGACCCCTCGCCCAACAGCTACCCGCGCCTGCCGGTCCGCGAGGACGCCACCGTCTTCGTCTGGTTCCAGGCCTTCCCTGACGCCGACGCCCAGGGCCGCTTCGCCGCCGGTCCGGGCGCCGCCTTCTACCGGGGCCTCGCGCCGCGCCTCGCCGGACCGATAGAGGTGCTTCGGCTCTCCCCTACCGGCCGCTCGCTGATCCAGGGGCCGCCGGTCCCCGCCGACGGCCGCAAGGACTTCGACTTCCTCATCGGCTCCTGGCGGGTCAGGCACCGGCGGCTGAAGGCCCGGCTGGCCGGGTCCAGCGACTGGGCGCCGTTCGAGGGCTGGTGCCAGTGCCGCAAGACGATGGGCGGCCTTGGCAACGCCGACGACAATCTCCTCAACCTGCCAGAGGGCGCCTACGCCGCCTACGGCGTGCGCCGTTTCGATCCCAAGCTGAACCGCTGGTCGATCTGGTGGCTGGACGCCCGCTATCCCAACATCGAGCCGCCGGTCCACGGGGGGTTCAAGGATGGGGTGGGGACCTTCATCGGCGAAGACACCTTCGAGGGCAGGCCCATCCTCGTCCGCTTCACCTGGTCGAAGATCACCGCCGACGCCGCCCACTGGTCCCAGGCCTTCTCACCGGACAACGGCAAGACCTGGGAGGTCAACTGGGAGATGGACTTCGAGCGGGTCGGCTGAGCGCAACCGTTGGAGCGCTGGGCGGTTCTGTGCCCAAGGACCGCCCATGACCGACGCCGCCCAGACCCTCGACGCCCTGATCGTCGCCTGTCCCGCCGACGGCGCGCTCAACCGCGTGCCGCGCGCCCGGCTCTCCGGGGACCCCAAATGCGGAACCTGCAAGGCGCCGCTGTTCGCCGGCAAGCCTGTCGTCCTCACCGCCGGCAACTTCGAGCGCCACGCGGTGCGCTCCGACCTGCCGCTGCTGGTCGACTTCTGGGCGGCCTGGTGCGGACCCTGCCAAGCCATGGCTCCGGCCTTCGCCGCCGCCTCAGCGCGCCTCGAGCCCGCGGTTCGGCTTGGAAAGCTCGACACCGAAGCGGAGCAGGCGATCGCCGCGCGATACAACATCCACTCGATCCCCTGCCTGGTGCTGATCCACCGGGGCCGCGAGGTCGCCCGCCAGCCGGGCGCGATGCCGGTCGAGTCCATCATCGCCTGGACCCGCCAGCGCCTGCCCTGAAGGCCGCCTCGAGGTCGGGGCTGGTCCGGACCCGGGGCCGCGGACGGCCGGCGCCCAGGTGAGTTTCAGGGATTCCTTAATGCCGCCGGCGCATGCTTCCCGTGGGGCGATTATTGGCGGGGTGACTCCGGTGGAGTTGCCCGCCGACAGCGTAGGTCTGGCCCATGATCCGGCGGCTCACCCTTCCCGATTTCTCCGGCAAGCGGTTGCCTGACGCGGTTTTCGTCGAACTGGTCGACCTGATTTACGGCGCGGTGGGACCCCTGTGGATCATGGCCGCCTCGATGGCCGTGGTCGGCAGCCTGATCGCCGTCCGGACCGGCGACCCGGCCCTGGGGGGCCTGGCCGTCGCCGGGGTCGTGGTGGGGCTCGCCCGGGTCGCGGTGGTCGTGGCCTATCGTCGCAGGACGCGGGACCGGGAGACCCCCCGGCCCGTCGCAAAGGCCTGGGAGCGCCGGTACGGGGCCTGGAGCCTGCTGTTCGCCGTCATCCTCGGCGCCTTCAACGCCCGCACCGTGCCGGAGGGCGAGCTGCTGGACCACATGCTGATCACCGGCCTGATCTTCGGCTACGGCTCCGGCCTGGTCTCGCGCCAGTCGGTGCGGCCCCTGATCTGCGCGGCCAGCCTGCTGCTGTCCACGGTCCCCACCGCCGCCGCCCTGGCGGCCGAGGCCCGGGTGGGCGATGTCGACCATCGGTTGGCCTACCTCGTGCAGGCCCTGCTGGTCGTCGCCTTCACGGCCGGCGGCCTGCAGACCATGGCCGCAGCCTACCGCACGACGGCCGGCCAGATCCTCACCAAGCTCAACTTCGCCGACCTGGCCCGCCAAGACGCCCTGACCGGCCTGCCCAACCGGCTGCAGCTTCGCGAACGGTTCGGCGAGGAGATGCTGGGCCTGGGCGCGGGCCGCCTGCTGGCCCTGCACTACCTCGACCTCGACCGGTTCAAGCCGGTCAACGACCGCTACGGCCATCCAGTGGGCGACGCCCTCCTGCAGGCGGTGGCAGGGCGTCTCACCCACATGCTGCGCGCCAGCGACACGGCGGCCCGGCTCGGCGGCGACGAGTTCGTCATCGTTCAGACCGGCATCAGCCATCCCGACGAGGCCCGGATGCTGGCCATGCGCGTCATCCGCGCCCTCGGCGCTCCCTACCGGGTGGGCGGCCACGACGTCAGCATCGGCGTCAGCATCGGCATCGCCCTGGCGCCGATCGACGGGGCCGACCACGATGTCCTGGCCGGCCGGGCGGACGCGGCCCTCTATCGGGCCAAGAGCAGCGGGCGGGGAACCATCGCCTTCTGGCGCGAGGTCCAGAAGACGGAGGCGGCGGCCGCGGTGGCCTGAAATCCACCGAGGCGAGGCCGCTTCCCGGGCCTGCCTGG
Organism: Caulobacter sp.; assembly: GCA_035627755.1. GTDB lineage: Bacteria > Pseudomonadota > Alphaproteobacteria > Caulobacterales > Caulobacteraceae > Caulobacter. The sequence goes on from DASPLD010000083.1 coordinate 11,972, forward strand.
GCGCGATGCCGGCGCTTCTCGGCAGCAGGGAACGGTCCGGAGCGATGATCCGGCGGAGGGCGCTCGGCCGGCTGGAGCGCCGCCCTCAGGCGACGGCCATCTGTGCCGGTTCGTCGTCGGCGATGCGGGCGATTTCCGCCACCAAGGCCCCCGGGGAGATGGGCTTGGCGACGACGCCGTTGCAGCCGCAGGTGCGGTAGGCGGCCAACTGGGCGGGCATGACGTTGGCGGTGGTGGCGACGATCGGGATCTGGCCCCGCGGCGCGGGCATGGCGCGGATCCGGCGGGTGGCCTCCATGCCGTCCATCACCGGC
>DASPLD010000084.1:0-2155 GCA_035627755.1 Caulobacter sp.
GATCTCAGCGTCCAGGCGCTGACCAAATATGTCTGTGGCCACTCGGACATCTTCATGGGCAGCGCCGCCGCCAACGACGCCGGCCTGGCGGCGAAGCTGGAGACCGGCGTCCACGACTTCGGCTGGTCGGTCACCGGGGACGCCGCCTACGACGTGCTCCGCTCGCTGCGCACCCTGCCCACCCGCCTGGCCCGGCACGACGAGACCGCCCGCGCCGTCGCCGGCTGGCTCAGCGGCCAGCCGCATGTGCTGCGGGTGCTCCACCCCGCCCTCCCCGGCGCCCCAGGTCACGCCCTCTGGGACCGGGACTACAGCGGCGCCAGCGGCCTGTTCGGCTTCGTCTTGAACCCCTGCCCCATCGAGGTGGAGCACGCCTTCCTCGATGCCCTGAGGATCTTCGGCCTCGGATTCAGCTGGGGCGGCTTCGAGAGCCTGGCCATCCGCTGCGACCCGCAGCTGAAGTCACGGACCTTCGTGAAGGCGCTGGAGGGCCCGCTGTTCCGGCTGCACATCGGGCTGGAAGCGGCCAGCGACCTGATCGCCGACCTCGCGGCGGGGTTCGCGGCGTTTGATGGAGCGCTTGCTCGATAGCGCTGGCGACTCCAGTAGGATTCGAACCTACGACCGTCCGCTTAGAAGGCGGATGCTCTATCCAGCTGAGCTATGGAGTCTCTGGGGCGCTGAATACCACGCCTAGTGGGTCCAGGGCTGGCGTCTGTTGGTCGCGAAGTTGTCGGCGTAGGCCTTGATGATCTTCTTCGGTTCCTTGGGCTCGATGACCTGGAACGGGATGCCGTGCTTCTGGGCGTAGGCGACGGCGTCGTCCCGGGTCTCGAAGCTGAGACGCACCTGGCCGTTCATGTCGACGCTCTGGGTCCAGCCGGTCAGCGGGTCGTTGCGCTTGGCGACGGCCGGCTCGAACTCCAGGATCCAGTCGCGGGTCTTGGCCTTGCCCGACTGCATGGCGGTCTTGGCGGGGCGGAAGATGCGGGCGAGCATGGCAGCCTCTCGTCTAGGTCTCTGGTCCAATGATGGTCGGGGCGGCAGGATTTGAACCTGCGACCCTCTGCTCCCAAAGCAGATGCGCTACCAGGCTGCGCTACGCCCCGTCGTCATCGGAACGGCGGTGTTTGCCACTTTGCGCGGTGGAGCGAAAGGGTTCAGGGCATCTTCCGGCGCAGCGGCTTGAAGATGGCCGTGGCGTGAGCCACGTCGCGCTCGCCCGCGTGGATGCGGCCCTCGACGAAGACCAGGTCGCGGGTCTCGCGGATGAGGCGGCCTTCGCCGAACAGCCATTCGCCGCGCCGGCCGGCGCTGAGGTAATCGAGGGACAGGTGGACGGTGACCGCCGCGTGGCCGCCGGTGGCGCCGTGGACCGCCCGGGCCAGGACTCCGTCCATGAAGGTGGCGATCATGCCGCCGTGGACGAAGCCCATGCCGTTGCAATGGCGCGGCAGGACGAAGAAGGCGTGCTCATAGCCGCCGTCCGGCCGGTTCCTGTGGAACATCGGCCCGTTGTGGGTGGTGTAGGGGCCGCGGGCCGACGGCTCGAACCCGTCGGGCGGCGCCGGGACGCTGTCGTCAGCCACCCTGGAATATCCGATGGTTGACCTTGTCGCCCGGCTGGATGCCCAGCTCGCCGGCCCGTCCGCCCGGGATCTCCAGCACTCCGGAGGCGGGCCCGTTCGAGGGAATGGACTGCTCCGAGAGCGGGGTGGTCATGGCCGCGATCGAGACCACGGTGCCGTCTTCGGCGATGTAGAGGATGTCGAGCGGGATGTAGGTGTTCTTCATCCAGAAGGCGCGCGGGGCCTCATCGACGAAGTCGAACAGCATGCCCCTGTCCGGGGCCAGGGCCTTGCGGTCCATCAGGCCCCTGGTGCGCTCGGCCTCGTCGTCGGCGATCTCGACCTGGAACTTCACCTCCCCGTTGGCGGTGCGGATGGTCAGGGTCTCAAGCGGAGAGATCGGCTTCTCCACCTCGGCCGCGGGCGAGGCCTTGCAGGCGAGGAGCGCGGGGGCGGCGACGCCGAGGGCCGCGGCCAGCAACAGGGCGCGGCCGTAACGGGCAAGCGATGACACGATGGGGAACTCTCCGAACCGGAGGCGCTCAGGACGCCTCGATCTGGGCCACGACCAGACCCTTGGGCCCTTC
>DASPLD010000085.1:0-5787 GCA_035627755.1 Caulobacter sp.
CCTTCAACTACGGCGGCCAGGCCGACCTGGTGGACGCCGCCCGCAAGTTCGCAGAGGCTGTGGCGCGCGGCGAGGCCCGCCCCGAAGACCTCGACGAGACCCTGTTCGAAAGCCACCTGTCGACCGCCGGCGTTCCGGCCCCGGACCTCATCGTGCGCACCAGCGGGGAACGGCGCATCTCCAATTTCCTTCTATGGGAATGCGCTTACGCCGAACTTGTCTTCCAGGACGTCTATTGGCCCGACTACGGACCCGACCATCTGGCCGCCGCCGTGGGCGAATTCCGCTCGCGAGAGCGCCGCTATGGCGGCGTGACCCCCGATGACGTCCTCGCCGCCGGTTAGGCGCTTCGACTGGAAAAACCTCCGTATCCGCCTGATCTCGGCCTTCGCGATCATCCCGGCGGTGGCGCTGGCCGTCTGGCTGGGCGGCTGGACCTACACGGCCCTGATCTGCATCGTCGGGGTGTTGCTGGCCCGCGAGTGGGGCCGGCTCGTCGCGCCGTCCGCGCCGATCCGCGTGGGAGTGGTGATCGGCGCCAGCGTGGTGGCCGTCATCGTGCTGGCCCACCTGGCCGGCATGGCCGACCTGGCGGACCGGGCCGGCGACGACCGCTGGTGGCTGGCGACCTGGGCCACGGTGCTGGTGGGCGCCGCCCTGACCACCCTGGTGGCCCGCAAGCTGACGGCCAAGGTCCCCGACGCCGCCTACGGGGTGATCTACATCGCCCCGGCCGGGATCGGCATGGTCTGGCTGCGCGACATGCCGGAGGGCGCCGCCTGGAGCGTCTACCTGTTCGCCGTCACCTGGTGGACGGACATCATGGCCTACGCGATGGGCAACACCTTCAAGGGTCCCAAGCTCTGGCCGCGCTATTCGCCGAACAAGACCTGGAGCGGCTTCTGGGGCGGGCTGGTCGGGGCGATGCTGACGGCCGCCATCGTCCTGGCCATCTCCCGGGCCGTCGGCCACGGATTCATCGGCTATGCCGGCGCCATCTTCGTCGGCCTGCTCACCGGCCTCGCCACCATGGGCGGAGACCTGTGGGAATCGATGCTCAAGCGCCGGTTCGGCGTCAAGGACACCGGCGGGCTGATCCCCGGCCACGGCGGGGTGCTTGACCGGGTCGACGGGCTGATGTTCGCGGTCATGGTCGTAGCGGGCGCCCGGCTGGTGCAGCACTGGGGCTGGGGCGTTTGACCCGCACCGTCACGGTCCTCGGCTCGACCGGCTCGATCGGTGTCTCCACGCTCAGCCTGTTCGAGGAGTCGGGCGCCGAGGTCGAGATCGTCGCCCTGACTGCCGGCCGCCAGGTCGAGAAGCTGGCCGAGCAGGCCCTGCGCTGGCGCCCGAAGCTGGCGGTGATCGAGGACGAGACCCGGCTGGCCGAACTGCGCGAGCGGCTGGCCGGCTCGGGCATCGAGGTCGCTGCCGGCCCCGCCGCCGTCCGGGAGGCGGCCGAGCGGGACGCCGCCTGGGTGATGTCGGCCATCGTCGGCTCCGCTGGGCTGGCGCCGACCCTGGCGGCGGCGCGACGCGGGGCCGTGATCGCCCTGGCCAACAAGGAGAGCCTGGTTTGCTGCGGGCCCTCGCTGCTGGAGATCGCGGCGGCCGCCGGCGGCCGGGTGATCCCGGTGGATTCCGAACACTCGGCGATCTTCCAGGTGCTGCAGGAGCCCTGCCGGGACAGGCTGTCCCGCATCATCCTGACTGCCTCGGGCGGGCCGTTCCGCACCTGGACCTATGAAGCGATGCGTGGGGTCACGCCCGAACAGGCCGTCGCCCACCCCAACTGGAGCATGGGCGCCAAGATCAGCGTCGATTCTGCGACGATGATGAACAAGGGCCTTGAGATGATCGAGGCCAGCTACCTGTTCGCCGTGCCGGAGAAAGAGATCGACGTGGTGGTCCATCCCCAGTCCATCATCCACTCCATGGTGGAATACGCCGACGGATCGACCCTGGCCCAGCTCGGCCCGCCGGACATGCGCAGCCCCATCGCCTGCGCCTATGCCTGGCCGGACCGGCTGCCCTGGCCGGCGCCCCGGCTCGACCTGGCGGCGGTGGGCCAGCTGACCTTCGAGGCGCCGGACCTCGAGCGCTTTCCGGCCATCGACATCGCGCGACAGGCGTTGCGGCTGGGCGGCCGCGCCCCGGCGGCGATGAGTGCGGCGAATGAGGTCGCGGTCGGGGCTTTCCTTGACCGGCGGATCGGCTTTCTCGATATTGCCGGCGCCGTCCGCGACACTCTCGACCGCCTCAACGGCGGCTGGGATTCCGGAGGCGAGCCGGGGGGCGACGAACTGGAGGCCGCCATGATGACCGACGCCAGCGCCCGTCGCGTGGCTGCCGAGGTCGTGGACCGCCTCGTCGCGGTTCGCTGAGCAGGAAGAACACACCACATGTCCGGCCTCGCAAGCTTCCTGCCCGTCGCCATCCTGGCCTTCGTCTTCGTGCTGTCGCTGGTCGTGGTGGTGCATGAACTCGGCCACTACTGGGCGGCGCGGGCGTTCGGCACCCGCATCGACCAGTTCGCCATCGGCTTCGGCCGCGCCCTGGTCCACTGGCGCGACAGGCAGGGCGTCGAGTGGCGCATCGCCTGGATCCCGCTGGGCGGCTACGTCCGCTTCTCCGGTGACGAGAACGCCGCCAGCGTGCCCGACCAGAACGACCTGGAGAGCCTGCGCGCCGCCATTGTCGCCAAGGAAGGCCCCGGCGCCGAGAAGGCCTACTTCCAGTTCAAGCCGATCTGGCAGCGGGCGGTGATCACCGCCGCCGGGCCGGTCGCCAACTTCATCCTCGCCATCGCCCTGTTCACGGTGCTGCTCAGCGCCTTCGGGGAACTGGTGTTGCCGGCCCGGGTCACCCAGGTGCAGCCGGGCACGCCGGCCCAGGCCGCCGGCTTCCAGGTCGGCGACGTGATCCTCAAGGCTGACGGCAAGACCATCCGCGGCTGGAACGACTTCAGCCAATACGTCCAGATGCGCGCCCGTCAGCCGATCACCTTCACCGTCGATCGCGGCGGGGCGGAGGTCCGCTTGACCGCCTCCCCGATCGCCGACCTGGTCGACAGCCGCCTCGCCGGCCGCATCGAGATCGGCAAGCTGGGCGTCGGCCGGCCGGACGACTCGGAAGCCGTCCGGATTCGCTACAATCCGATCCAGGCGGTCGGGGTTGGAACCGAGCGGACTTGGGACGTGCTGAGCACCACCGTCTTCTACCTCGGCCGAATCGTCACCGGTAAGGCGCCCGCCGACCAGATCGGCAGCGTGCTGGGAATCGGCAACACCGCCGGCCGGATCGCCCAGGCCGGCGCCGAGGGCCACGCCACCGCCCCCGAAATGCTGTTCGGCAGCGTCGTCGCCCTGCTCGGACTGGCCGCCGTGCTGTCGGTAAGCGTCGGCTTCATGAACCTGTTGCCCCTGCCCGTACTGGACGGCGGGCACCTGGTCTTCTACGCCTATGAAGCCGTGGCCCGGCGGCCACTTCCGGGGCCTGTCCAGGCGGTCGCCTACCGCCTTGGACTTGCCTTACTCGTCGGTTTCATGTTGTTCGCCACCTGGAACGACCTCCAGCGGCTGCGTGTGTTCAATTTCCTGGGCGGCCTCTTTTCGTGAGCCCGTTCGTATCCTTGATGGCAGACCTCATGATGCAATCCCGCCGACACGGCGCTGCTTTGGTAACTGGCGTCGCGCTCCTGCTGGGCAGCACCGCGATGATTGCGCCGTCGATGGCCTACGCCCAGGCGCAGGCGGGCGTGGTTCAGCGCATCGTGGTGATCGGCAACGAGCGGATCGAGGCCTCGACCATCGCCTCCTACCTGCCGATCCAGCCCGGCGAGACCGTCGACGCGGCGCGAATCGACCTGGCGCTGAAGACCCTGTTCCGCACCGAACTGTTCGCCGACGTGAAGATCGACCTGCAGGGCGGCGACCTGAACATCCGGGTGGTCGAAAATCCGATCATCAACAAGGTGGTGTTCGAGGGCAACAGTTCGGTCAAGGACGACAAGATCCGTGAAGAGCTGACCATCCGTCCGCGCGGCATCTTCACCAAGGCCAAGGTCCAGGGCGACGTCCAGCGGATCATCGAACTCTATCGCCGCTCGGGTCGCATCTCGGCCACCGTGACGCCCAAGGTCGTCGAACTGCCCCAGAAGCGGGTCGACCTGATCTTCGAAATCAACGAGGGCCCCAAGAGCGGGGTGCTGGACGTCAACTTCCTCGGCAACGAGGAGTTCTCTGACGGCGACCTCAGCGACGTCGTGGTGACCAAGGAATCGGCCTGGTACAAATTCCTGTCGACCAACGACAATTACGATCCTGACCGCCTCGAGTACGACAAGGAGCAGCTGCGCAAGCACTACCGCAACCGCGGCTTCTACGACTTCCGGGTGGTCTCCGCGGTCGCCGAGCTGTCGCCGAACCGCAATGGCTTCGTGATCACCTACACCCTTGAGGAAGGGGTGCCCTACAAGTTCGGCAAGATCACCGTCGAGACCGAGCTGAAGAAGCTGGACGGCACGGTGTTGGAACAGCTGGTTCCGATCCGCACCGGCGAGACCTATCAGGACGAGAAGATCGAGGCGGCCACCGACGCCCTGACCTTCGCCGCCGGCGCCGCCGGCTTCGCCTTCGTCGATGTCCGCCCGCGCTACGTCCCCAACCGCGAGACCCGCACGGTCGACGTGGTGTTCTCGGTGCGCGAAGGCCCCCGCGTCTACATCGACCGCATCGATATCGTCGGCAACAACCGCACGCTCGACAAGGTCATCCGCCGCGAACTGCTGGTCGCCGAGGGCGACGCCTACAACCGCGTCTACGTCGACCGTTCGCGCAACCAGATCCGCGCGCTGGGCTACTTCAAGGAAGTCGAGATCGAGGAAGTGCCCGGCACGGCGCCGGACCGCACAGGCCTGCGGGTCAAGGTCGAGGAACAGCCGACCGGCGAGCTGTCGTTCAGCGCCGGCTACAGCTCGGTCGACCAGCTGATTATCGATTTGGGCATCTCGGAGCGGAACTTCCGCGGCCGCGGTCAGAACCTGCGCGCCCGCGTCTCGGTCGGTTCGTTGCGCCAGCAGATCGACTTCTCCTTCACCGAGCCGCGCTTCCTCGGCCGCGACCTGCTCGGCGGGGTGGACCTGTATACCTACCGCTACGATTTCAGCCAGCAGACGGCCTTCGACACCTCCTCGACGGGGATGAACCTGCGTCTCGGCTTCCCGCTGACCAGCAACGCCTCAATGGGCGTCCGCTACGTGCTGCGCAGCGACGACGTCCAGGTCGACGATTCGCTGTGCGACTCCGGCCAGGTGTCGACCACCCTCTGCGCCCAGCGCGGGTCGAGCATCACCTCCTCGCTCGGCTACACCGTGCGGCTCGACCGCCGGAACGATCCGATCCGGCCGACTCGCGGCTTCTATGTCGAATTGTCGCAGGATCTGGCCGGCGTCGGGGGCGACGTGAACTACCTGCGGACCGAAGCGGGCGGCGGCTGGTACCACGGCTTCAACAAGGACTTCATCTTCAGCGCCGTCGGCTCGGCGGGTTACACCACCGGCTGGCGTGGCGACTCGGTTCGGATCAACGACCGCTTCTACCGTGGCGGCAACAACTTCCGGGGCTTCGAAACGGCCGGCATCGGCCCGCGCGACACCTCGTTGCAGCAGGCTGACGCCCTGGGCGGCAAGATGTATGCGATCGGCACCGTGGAACTGACCGTGCCGACCTTCCTGCCCGAGCAGTACGGGATCAAGGCGGCGCTGTTCACCGACTTCGGCACGCTGGG
>DASPLD010000086.1:0-21357 GCA_035627755.1 Caulobacter sp.
ATCCGCCAGGCATTGGCGCCGTAGGTCTCGTACCAGCGCCTGAGGCTGTCCTCGCCGGCGGTGTCGATCACGTAGTTCCAGCCGCCGGAGGGATGCTGGCCGCGGACCAGAGCGTCGGCGGCCGACTTGGCCGCCTCGTAGTACCAGGCGTCGCCGGTGGCGTGCAGGGCGTCGAGGAACAGGTGGCCCATGGTCGCCGTGCCGGGCGGCTGGACCCAGATCATGGTCGGCGAGGCTTCGAGCTCACCCCAGCGGCGGGAGAAGTCCGGCAGGGCTGACCAGACGTAGCCGCCGCCGACGGAGGCTTCCTCGACCATGAACTTGGAGGCGCGCTTCATGGCGGCGAGGACGTCGTCTCTTGTGGGCCGCGAGTCGGCGGCGGCGCCGGTCGGGAAGGCGGCCAGGGCTGCGGCAGTCGCCAACAGGGCGCGGCGGGACAGCGGCATCAAGAGTTCCTCCACGGCGAAGCGCCCGGCAGAGGATAAATCATCGCGACACCGGTGTCATAGTCCTTGAGCGCCAATCGATCGGTGGGCTCAGGTCCCTGCGGGTGGCGCCGGAGATCCGGCGACGCCGCCTAGCCTGCTCTTCGTCAAGCGTGACGCAGGTCACGGGCATTCAGCACCCGTCGGGATACCGTGGTTATGCGTTTCGAGGATCGAGCGCGTTGGGGAGAAAACCGATGAAACTCTATACGAGCAAGGTTGCATTGGCGCTGGCCGTGGCGATGGCCGCTTCGACGGCCACGGCCCAGACCACGCCGCCCGGCATCGAAGGCAAGGACTGGGCTCAGACCGAATTCACCATCGCCTCCGGCGCCACTGTCGAGATCACGGCCGCCAATGCCACCATCAACACCAGGAACGGCAACACGACGCGGATCATCCTCACGGTGAACGGTCGCACGGTGGTCGACAGCACGTTCGACAAGGCCGAAAGCCAGGTTTCCTATCGCGTCAGCGGCAACGGATCCTACCAGGCCAGCGCCCGCTGCATGAACAGCAACGCTGACGCCTACCAATGCAGCGTCGCGGTCCGCAAGGTCAGTGGCAAGACCTTCTAGCCCCCACGCCCGGCAGCCTCGCGCCGCCGGGCGGGATGGGTCCACGGCCCGCGACAGGGGCCGGCAAGGCCCGCGCTCTGCGGTCGTTCCCCGCGCTCACAGATTGCTTCGCATACGAACTTGATATTTCGTGTGCGAAGTATAAAAGGGCGGCCATGACCGCCCCCGCAAACCCACGGCTGATGTTCCTGCTCAGCGCCGCAAGCCGGCGCGTGCAGCGCTGGATCGAGGCGGAGACGGCCGGCAAGGGCGGGGTGACCGCTGCGCAAGCCGGCGTGCTGTTCTATCTCGGGCGGGACGACGGGGCGTTGATCGGCGAGGTGGCCGAGGCGCTGGACGCCGCGCCAAGCGCCATGACCGGGCTGATCGACCGGATGGAGCGGGCGGGCCTCGTCGAGCGGCGGGCCGATCCGACGGACGGCCGGGCGCAGCGCATCTACATGACCGACGCCGGTCGGGCGGCGCGCGAGGCCGCCAAGGCCGGCCTTTCCACTGTCAACGCGCGTCTGACCGAGGGCTTCTCCGAGGCCGAGGTCGAGACCATCGCCCGCTGGCTTTCAAGCCTGCAGACCCGTTTCCCGCAAGGAGCTCCCAGATGACCGACCAAGTGCTGTGCAGCGTCGAGGGCGGGGTAATGACCCTGACCTTCAACCGACCCGACAAGAAGAACGCCATCACCGACGCCATGTACGGGGTGCTGGCCGACGGGCTGGAGCGGGCCGAGGCCGACGCGGCGATCCGCTGCGTGCTGTTCAACTCGAGCAGCGAGGCGTTCACGGCCGGCAACGACCTGATGGACTTCGCGGCCCAGAACGCCAGCGGCGACACCAGCCGTGACGCCGGCGAGCGCCCGGCCGGGGAGCGCAATGTGACCCGCTTCCTCAAGGGCCTGGCGCGGGCGGAGAAGCCGCTGGTGGCGGCGGTGCGGGGGCTGGGCGTAGGGGTCGGGACCACCATGCTGCTGCATTGCGACCTGGTGTTCGTGGCTCCGGAAGCGAAGCTGACCACGCCGTTCGTCGGATTGGCGCTGGTCCCCGAGGCGGCCTCAAGCTGGCTGCTGCCGCAGCGGATCGGCCATGCGCGGGCCTATGCGATGTTCGCGCTGGGCGAGGCGCTGGGCGGCGAGGAGGCCGTGCGGCTGGGCCTGGCCTATCGCTGCCTGCCGGCCGGCGAGGTGGAGGGGGCTGCGAAGGCGGCGGCTGTGGCGCTGACGAAGCGGCCGATCGGGGCGCTGAAGGTGACCAAGCGGCTGATGCGCGACGCGGCGAAGATGGCCGAGCTGATGGATCTGGAAGGCCGCTATTTCGGCGAACGGCTGCAGACCGCCGAGGCGGCCGAGGCGTTCGCGGCCTTCTTCGAGAAGCGGCCGGCCGATTTCTCCAGGGTGGCGTAGCTGTCGACTCGCCGGGGGCGCGGCGGCACAGTGGCGCAAACCAGGGAAACGCCATGACCGACCGCATCACCTCGCCCTTCCAGCGCTATTCCACCGCCCGTGAGGTGGCCGCCGGGCACGACCTGGCCGGCCTGACCGCCATCGTCACCGGGGCGGCGACGGGGATCGGCGTGGAGACGGTGCGGGCCCTGGCCGAGCAGGGCGCCGATGTGGTCATCGCGGCCCGCAAGCCGGCGCTGGCGGCGGAAGCCATCGCCGACATCGGCAGGACCGCCAGGGGCAAGGTCTCCTTCGAGATGCTCGACCTCTCGGAGCTGGCCTCGGTGCGGGCCTTTGCCGATCGGTGGGGAAGCCGGCCGCTGAACATCCTGATCAACAACGCCGCGGTGATGGCCTGCCCGCCCGACCAGACCAAGGATGGGCTGGAGATGCAGATCGGGACCAACCATTTCGGCCACTTCCTGCTGTCGGTGCTGCTCAGCCCCGCGCTGGAGGCGGGCGCCGAGGCGTCGGGCAGGACCTCGCGGCTGGTGGCCCTGTCGTCGATCGGCCATGTGCGCAGCGACATCCGCTGGGACGATCCCCACTTCCGGCGCGGCGATTACGACAAGTGGGCCTCCTACGGACAGGCCAAGACAGCCAACGCCCTGTTTGCGGTGGGCTTCGACAGGCGGTTCAGGGACAGGGGCATCCGGGCCAACGCGGTGATGCCGGGCGGCATCCTGACGCCGCTGCAGCGCCACCTGCCCATCGAGGAGCAACGGGCGTTGGGCTGGCTGGACGAGAACGACAGGCCGGTGACCGGGTTCAAGACGGTCGAACAGGGCGCCAGCACCAGCGTCTGGGCCGCCATCGGGCCGGAACTGGAAGGGGCTGGCGGGCTGTACCTGGAGGACTGCGCCCAGGCCGTCCCCTGGTCGAGGGAGAATCCGCGGGCCGGGGTGATGCCGCACGCGCTGAACCCCGATAGCGCCGAGCGGCTTTGGGCGATGAGCGTGGAAACGGTGGGAGCGGACGCATGAGCCTTGCGGGAAAGACCCTCTTCATCACCGGCGCCAGCCGGGGCATCGGGCTGGCCATCGCCCTGAAGGCGGCGCGGGACGGCGCCAACATCGCGATCGCCGCCAAGACGGCGGAGCCGCACAAGCACCTGCCCGGAACCATCTACACAGCGGCCGAGGAGATCGAGGCGGCCGGGGGCAAGGCGCTGCCGCTGATCGTCGACGTGCGGGACGAGGCTTCCGTCTATGAAGGCGTCGAGCGGTGCGTGGCGGCGTTCGGCGGCATCGACATCTGCGTCAACAACGCCTCGGCCATCCAGCTGACGGGGACCGAGGCGACGGAGATGAAGCGGTTCGACCTGATGAACCAGGTCAACGCCCGGGGAACGTTCCTGACCTCGAAGGCCTGCATTCCGCACCTGAAGAAGGCGGCCAATCCGCATGTGCTGGCCCTGTCCCCGCCCCTCGATCTCGCGCCCCACTGGTTCGGGCGGCATGTGGCCTATTCGATGGCCAAGTACGGGATGAGCCTGTGCATGCTGGGGATGAGCGACGAGTTCCGGGGCCGGATCGCCTTCAACGGCCTGTGGCCGCGCACGGGCATCGCCACGGCGGCGATCCAGTTCGCCCTGGCTGGGGACGAAGGCATGCGGATGTGCCGCACGCCGGCGATCATGGCCGACGCCGCCTATGCGATCTTCAACAAGCCGGCGGCGGCGTTCACCGGCAATTTCCTGATCGACGACAGCTTCCTCTACGAGGAGGGCGTGCGGGATTTCGAGCTCTACCGGGTCGATCCCAGCCAGCCGCTGATGCCCGATTTCTTCGTGCCGGAGAGCATGCCGCCCCCACCGGGCGTCAAGATTGGCTGAGTTCAGGACAGATATCGCCGGTCTATCTATTGCCGGGACCGTTGGTTTGCCTCAGGTTGTCCTTTCCAACGCTCAAGGGGGCCACCGATGAAGCTTTACCTCGCCCTGGCGGTTTCGGCCGCCCTGCTGGTCCCGACCGGCGTCGCGCTGGCCCAGCCGGTCAGCACCATCACCGACAAGGCCGGCGTCGGCCACGACGGGCGCAAGTTCAAGGACAAGGACGGGCGGCTGTGCAAGCGGATGGTGATCACCGGCAGCCGCATGCCCCAGAAGAAGGTCTGCAAGACCGCCAAGGAGTGGGAGGTCCAGGAGAGCGTCGCCAAGAAGGAGCTCGACGACCAACTGCGCCGCAACCTGACCACCGTCTGCGTCGGCGGGCCGGGCAACGTCTGCATCAAGGGACAATGATCATGAGACTCAGCCTCGTCCTAGCCGCCGCGGTGGTCCTGACCGCCCCGGCCGCCCTGGCCCAGCCCGTGAGCGTCATCGACGACGGGGCGGGCGTCAGCCACGACGGCCGCAAGTTCAAGGACAAGGACGGGCGTATCTGCAAGCGGATGGTGATTACCGGCAGCCGCATGCCCCAGAAGAAGGTCTGCAAGACCGCCGAGCAGTGGCGGCTGCAGGAAGAGGAAGCCAAGAAGGAATTGGGCGACCAGATTCGCCGTAGCGGCACTACCAACCGGGTGGGCGGAACCTCCGGCGGCTGACTTCTAAGGAGAAAGACATGACCGGATATCGCGTGGCGGCCGTTCTGGCCTCCCTGGTAATCGCTCCCGCCGCGCTGGCCCAGACGTCGGCGCCGGCGCCCTCGACCACGGTTTCGCCCGTGGCGGTCGAGGGCAAGAACCTCGACGACAAGGCGCGGGTGGTCTGCAAGCGGATCGCGCCGACCGGCTCGCGCACGCCCGGCAAGCGGATATGCCGGACCGCCGGAGAATGGGCGGCCGAGGAGCATGCGGCCAAGGAAAGCCTGGACGACGCCTCGCGGCGGGCCCTGCAGAGCGCGCCGAAGATGTAGCGCGGGTGGGCCGTCAGGCCCGCTCGAACACGGCGGCGATACCCTGGCCGCCGCCGATGCACATGGTCTCGAGCCCGTAGCGGACCTCGCGGCGGCGCATCTCGTGCAGCAGATTGGCGAGGATGCGGCCGCCGGTGGCGCCGATCGGGTGGCCGAGGCTGATGCCGCCGCCGTTGACGTTGAGCTTGTCCCGGTCGTCCCAGTTCCAGCCCTTCAGGACCGCCAGCACCTGCGGCGCGAAGGCCTCGTTGAGCTCCACCAGATCGATGTCGCTCCAGGACAGCCCGTTGCGGGCGAACAGGCGCTCGACGGCCGGGACCGGTCCAATGCCCATGCGCGAGGGCTCGCAGCCGGCGGCGGCCCAGCTGTGGAACCAGCCGATGGGCTCCAGTCCCAGTTCCTCCAACCTGTCTTCCGCAACGACCAGGCAGGCGGCGGCGGCGTCGTTCTGCTGGCTGGCGTTGCCGGCGGTGACCACGCCGTCCTTCTCCAGGGCCCGCAGCTTGCCGAGGGTCTCCATCGAGGCGTCGGCGCGGTAGCCCTCGTCATGGGCGAAGACGATGGGGTCGCCCTTCTTCTGCTTGACGGCGACGGGGACCAGCTCGTCGGCGAAGCGGTTCTCGGCCCAGGCCCTGGCCGCCCGCTGATGGCTCATCACGGCGTATTCGTCGGCCTCCTCGCGGGAGATCTGGTAGTCGCGGGCCAGGTTGTCGGCGGTCTCGATCATGCCGCTGATGACGCCGAAGCGTTCGATCGGCTGGCTCATCACGCGGCCGCGGGCGAGGCGGTCGTGCATGGTGACCGACCCCGCCCGGGCCCCGTTGCGCATGTCGGTCGAATAGTATTCGACGTTGCTCATGCTCTCGACGCCGCCGGCCAGCACCACGTCGGCGGCCCCGGTCTGGATGCGCATGGCCGCGTCGATCACCGCCTGCAGGCCGGATCCGCAGCGGCGGTCCATGGAGACGCCGGGGACGGAAATGGGCAGACCGGCCTGCAACGCCGACCAGCGGGCGATGCAGGGCGCCTCGCCGTTGGGATAGCCATGAGCAAAGGTGACGTCGTCGATCCGCTCGGGATCGATGCCGGTGCGCTCGACCAGGGCCTTGATGATGACGCCGCCCAGCTCCCCCGCGGTCATGCTGGCGAGGGCGCCCTGGAACTTGCCGACGGCGGTGCGGAGGGGGCTGACGATGGCGGCGCGGCGCATGGCTGGTCCTAGATCGGGTCGTAGGGGAAGACGCTGGCGCTGGCGCCGGTGTCGAAGAAGCTGTTCTTCATGGCCGGCAGGGCGATGTCGAGCAGCGAGCGGGGGGTCCAGCCCTCCGTGTTGGCCATGTTGCGGATCGGGCGCGGCTGGTCGAACAGGATGACCTCGTTGCCGCGAACCGCGAAGATCTGGCCCGAAACCTCCCTGGCTTCCGGAGAGGCCAGGGCGACGGCGAGCTGCGCCACCTGGTCGGCGCGCATGGCGTTCTGCATGCGGGCGACGCGCTGGGCCGAGGCCTCGTCCTTGACCGGGATGGTGGCGATCATCCGCGTCCAGGCGAAGGGGGCGATGATGTTGGAGCGGACGTTCTTCAGCGCCCCCTCCATGGCCAGGATACGCGAAAGGCCCATGACCCCGAGCTTGGCGGCGGCGTAGTTGGCCTGGCCGATGTTGCCGATCAGCCCGCTGGTCGAGGTGAAGTGGACGAAGCTGCCTTCCTGCTGGTCGCGGAACAGTTCAACGGCGGCGCGGGAGACGTTGTAGGCGCCGCGCAGGTGGACCTCGATCACCCTGTCCCAGTCCTCGTCGTCCATCTTGTGGAACATCTTGTCGCGCAGGATGCCAGCCGGATTGATGATGGCGTGCAGGCCGCCGAACTCGTCCCTGGCCTGTTCGACCATGGCCTTGACCGCCGCCATGCTGGTGACGCTCTCGGAGTTGGAGATCGCCTCGCCGCCGGCGGCGCGGATTTCCTGGGCGGTCTGCTCGGCGGGGCCGGCGTCGCCCTCGTCGCCGCCGGCGACGCTGCCGCCGAGATCGTTGACCAGCACCTTGGCGCCCTCGCGCGCGGCCAACAGCGCGCATTCCTTGCCGATGCCCCCGGCCGCCCCGGTGACAATGACGACCTTGCCTGACAGCACGCCCATGTCGGTTCTCCCTCAAACGGTTGTTGGGACGTGGCTTAAGGGCTGGACGCTAGGTGAAGCAACCCCTCACACCAGCCGGTCGGCCTTCCGCAGGCTCGGGAACATCCAGGCCCAGAGGCCGGTGACCGCCAGGGCGCCGACGCCGCCGAACACCGCCGCCCCGACCGGCCCGAGGAAGCGGGCGACGACGCCGCTCTCGAATTCGCCGAGCTCGTTGGAGGCGCCGATGAACAGGGAGGAGACGGTGGCGACCCGGCCGCGCATCTGGTCGGGGGTGGCCAGCTGGATCAGCGTCTGGCGGACGTAGACGCTGACCATGTCGGCGCCGCCGAGCAGGGCGAGGGCCGCGACCGACAGCCACAGCAGGTTGGAAAGGCCGAAGATCACGGTGCCGATGCCGAACAGGGCGACCGAGGCGAACATGATCAGCCCGGCACGCGAGCGGATCGGATTGGCGGCCAGGTAGATGGCCACGACCGCCGCGCCCGCCGCCGGCGCGGCGCGCAGGATGCCGAAACCCCAGGAATCGACATGCAGCACGTCGCGGGCGAACACCGGCAGCAGGGCGGTGGCGCCGCCGAGGATGACGGCGGCCAGGTCCAGCGAGATTGCTCCGAAGACGATCTTGTTGTTCCAGACGTAGGCCAACCCCTCCTTCATCAGCGCCCAACGCGAACCCGGTTGCACCTGCGGCTGGGCGTTCCCGCGGACCATCAGGATGCAGAAGCCGGCGATCAGGTAGAGGACGAACGAGGCCGCGTAGGGGGCGCTCAGCGAGACGACGATCAGCAGCCCGCCCAACGCCGGGCCGATGATGGAGGCGGTCTGCCAGGCCAGGGAGTTCCAGGCGATGGCGCGGGGCAGCAGTTCGCGCGGCACCAGCATCGGGCCGAGCGCCGTGTTGGCCGGGGCGAAGAAGGCGCGGGCGATCCCGAACAGCACCGCCGCCCCGAGCAGCAGCGGGATGGTCTCGCGGTTGAAGAAGGCCGCCAGGGTCAGCAAGCCGGCGATGGCGATCTCGCCGGCGTAGCAGAACAACAGGATGCGGCGGCGGTTGTGGCGGTCGGCCGTCTCCCCCGCCGGCAGGGCCAGGAACAGCACCGGCACGAAGGAGACCAGGCCGATCATGCTGACCATGAAGGCCGCCTCGTTCACCCCCATGGTCCGGCGGGCGAGGTCGTAGACGTGCCAGCCCAGGGCGACGCTCTGGATCTGTACGCCCAGCACCGCCGTCCAGCGGGAGAGCCAGAAGAACCGGAAGTCGCGCTGCCGCAGCAGGGCGCGCATGGAGGTGTCGGCTTCGGGCGCGCCGGCGGATTCGGGGGAGTCGGTCATCTGCCCGCCCAGCTTGGCCGCTCGCGGGCCGGGTCGCAACGGCGTTGACGCTGGACTGTTCCGGCCCTATTGGCCGCGCCCCATGAGGTCTCTGCGACGAACCATCTTCCGCGTCCGTACCGGGCGCCCCTAGAGCCGCTCCCCGGCGCCGCCGGCGGGGCCGTCTTCCTGTCCGCAAGCGCCGAGACCATGACCGACATCACCTACCGCCCCGAAGCGCCGGCCGACGCGCCGGCCATCCTCGCCCTCACTGACCGGGCCTTCGGGCCAGGCCGCTATGCCAAGGCGGCCGAGCGGCTGCGCGAAGGGAACACCGTGCTGCGCGAACTGTCGATCAGCGCCTGGCGGGGCGAGGCCCTGCTGGGATCGGTGCGGATGTGGCCGGTGAGGGTCGGCGAGGGCGAGGCGGTATTCCTGGGGCCGATCGCGGTGGAGGCGGACGAGCGCAAGCACGGGATCGGCCAGCAGCTGGTGGAGCAGGCCTGCGCCGCGGCGGCGGAGGCGGGCTGGCGCTGCGTGTTCCTGGTCGGGGACGCGCCCTACTTCGGGCGGATGGGGTTCCTGGCGGCGCCGGGGGTGACCATGCCCGGGCCGGTGGACCAGAGACGGGTGCTGTGGAAGCCCCTGGCCGATGGGGCCGAGGCTCCGGTGGGGCCGGCGCGGGCATAGGCCGTAGCTCGAGCGCCCGTGGGCCTAAGCCGCCCTGGCCAGGTTCGCATGGACCTCCGCCGCGATCTCGAAGGAGCGCAGCCGGGCCGCATGGTCGAAGATCTGGGCGGTGACGATCACCTCGTCGGCGCCGGTGCGGGCGATGAAGGCCTGCAGGCCGGCCCGGACGACGTCGCGGTCCCCCACGGCGGCGCAGCTGAGCGCGTGGGCCAGCATGCCCGCAGCGGCCGGGTCGAGCCGTTCGCCGTAGCCCTCGACCGGCGGCGGCAGCTGGCCGGGATTGCCGGTGCGCAGGTTGACGAAGGCCTGCTGCAGGGAGGTGAACAACAGCTTCGCCTCCTCGGTTGTCTCCGCGGCGAAGATGTTGAAGCCGGCCATGACGTAGGGCTTTTCAAGATAGGCCGAAGGCTTGAACTGGCGGCGGTAGAGCTCCAGGGCGAAATCGAGCTCGCCCGGCGCGAAGTGGGAGGCGAAGGCGTAGGGCAGGCCGAGCGCCGCCGCCAGTTGGGCGCCGTAGGTGCTGGAGCCCAGGATCCAGACGGGGACGTTGGCGCCATACCCCGGAACGGCGCGGACGCGGGCGTCCGGGTTGTCGGGACCGAGGTATTGCAGGATCTCGATCACGTCGCGGGGGAAGTCGTCGATGTTCCCGCTGAGGGTCCGGCGCAGGGCCTGGGCGGTCAGCGGGTCGGTCCCCGGGGCGCGGCCGATGCCGAGGTCGATGCGGTCGGGATAGAGGCTGGCGAGGGTTCCGAACTGCTCGGCGATGACCAGCGGCGCGTGGTTGGGCAGCATGATGCCGCCGGCGCCGATGCGGATGGTCTTCGTCTGGCCGGCGACGTGGCCCATGACGACGCTGGTGGCCGCGCTGGCGATGCCCTTCATGTTGTGGTGCTCGGCCAGCCAGAAGCGCTCGTAGCCGAGCCGCTCCGCCGTCCTGGCCAGGGAAACCGAATTGGCGAAGGCCTGGGCCGCGTCGCCGCCCTGGACGATGGGGGCGAGGTCGAGGACGGAGAGCTTGGTCATCCGTTGCATATAGGGACGCAGTCGGCGGGAGCCATACCCGCGAGGCTGGCGTTTTCGTCCAATAGAGCGTATCAGCCCCGCCCTCTCGCGCGCATCATTGTGCGCTGCACAACGAAATGACCATGACCTTCCCCTCAAGCCACCCCGCCCTCGACGCGGCGCTCGTCGAGCGCGGCTACGAAACCCCCACGCCTGTCCAGTCCGCCGTGCTGGAGGCGGAGGGCGACCGGGACCTGCTGGTCAGCGCCCAGACGGGCTCGGGCAAGACGGTGGCCTTCGGCATCGCCCTGGCCACCACCCTGCTGGGCGAGGAGGAGCGGTTCGGCCGCGCCGACGCGCCCCTGGCCCTGATCATCGCCCCGACCCGCGAGCTGGCCATCCAGGTGCAGCGGGAACTGACCTGGCTGTACGCCAAGACCGGGGCCAAGATCGTCGCCTGCGTCGGCGGGATGGACGCGCGGGCCGAGGCGCGGGCGCTGAATTTCGGGGCCCATATCGTGGTCGGCACGCCCGGGCGCCTGCGCGACCACCTGGAGCGGGGGAACCTGGAGCTGTCGGCGATCCGCGCCGTGGTGCTGGACGAGGCGGACGAGATGCTCGACCTCGGCTTCCGCGAGGACCTGGAATTCATCCTCGAGGCGGCGCCGGCCGAGCGGCGCACCCTGCTGTTCTCGGCGACCATCGCCCGGGAGATCGCCGTGCTGGCGCGGACCTTCCAGAAGGACGCCCTGCGGATCGACACCACCACCCGCGACCAACCCCATGGGGACATCGACTACCGCGCGGTGCGCGTCGCGCCCAACGAGGTGGAGCATGCGGTGGTCAACGTCCTGCGCTACTTCGAGGCGCCGGGAGCCCTGGTCTTCTGTCATACCCGAGAGGCGGTGCGGCACCTGCAGGCCTCGCTGAAGGAGCGGGGCTTCGCGGTCGTCGGCCTGTCGGGCGAGCTCAGCCAGCGGGAGCGGTCGGACGCCCTGCAGGCCCTGCGGGACGGCCATGCGCGGGTCTGCGTCGCCACCGACGTGGCCGCCCGCGGCCTCGACCTGCCCGACCTCGGCCTGGTGATCCACGCCGACCTGCCGCAGAACAAGGCGACCCTGATGCACCGCTCGGGCCGCACCGGCCGGGCCGGGCGCAAGGGCACCGCCGTCTTGATCGTGCCCTACACCCGCCGCCGCAAGGCGGAGATCCTGTTCAGCTCGGCCAACATCGACGCCGGCTGGAGCGGCCCGCCCGGGGCCGAGGAGATCCGGGAGCGCGACAAGGCCCGGCTGCTGGAAACGGCCATGGCCTTCGAGGCGCCGTCGGAAGAGGACATGGCGCTGGGCAAACTGCTGCTCGAGCAGAAGACGCCGGAAGAGATCGCCGGCGCCTTCATGCGGCTGCAGCGCGGCGGCCTGCCCGAGCCCGAGGAACTCTATGACGACGGCCGGGGCGCCGATCCGCGACCGGCCAAGGGGGCGCCGCGCGAGCGGGCGGACCACGGGGCCTACGAGCGTCCCGAACGCGCGCCGCGCGAAGGGGCGATGAGCGATGGCATCTGGTTCCGGCTCAACGTCGGGCGCGGCAAGAACGCGGACCCCAAGTGGATCCTGCCGATGATCTGCCGCCTGGGCCATGTGACCAAGAAGGATGTCGGCTCGATCCGCATCTTCGAGAACGAGACAAAGTTCGAGATCAGCGCCGAGGCCTCCGTGCGGTTCGCCGAAGCGGCGCGGGCGACCTCGCGCGACGACGTGAAGATCGAACCGTCGAGCGCCCCGGGCGCCGGCGACGTGCGGGCTCCGCGGGGTCCAGCGCCGCGCCCCGCGACGCGCTCGGGCGCTGGGCCGGGCGGACCGCGCAAGCCGTATGCCGAGAAGAAGCCGTTCGACAAGAAACCGCCCTTCAAGGGCCCGCCTGGCGGGAAAGCCGGGTTCAAGAAGCGGAAGCCGTAAGGTTTCGCCTCTTGGTCTCCCTTCTCCCCATGCGGGAGGAGGTGGCGCGAAGCGCCGGTTGAGGGGTCGATAGGTCTTCAAGCTGCGATGAGGCGGTTAAGACGGGCTGTGTCTTGTGCCGGTGCGCCCCCTCATCCGTCGCCTTCGACACCTTCTCCCGCGAGGGGAGAAGGGCCCAAAGGCGAAACCATTCTAAAGCGCCGCCTCGATGAACCTCGGGCCGCGCTGGTTCATGGCCCGTTCGAAGGCCGCGTCGAACTCCTCCGCGGTCGTGGCGCGTTCGGCCGCGATCCCGAGCCCCCCGGCGATCTGCTGCCAGTCGATCTTCGGATTGGAGAGGTCCAGCAGGGTCTTGGCCGCCGGCCCGGGATTGCCGGCCCCGGTACGGCCCAGCTCGATGCCGAGGATGCGGTAGGCGTGGTTGGCGAACACCACGGTGGTGACGTCCAGGTTCTCCCGGGCGATCGTCCACAATCCCTGCACCGTGTACATCCCCGCCCCGTCGCCGTTCAGGCTGAGCACCTTGGCGTGGGGCGCCGCCACGGCCGCGCCGATGGCCAGCGGGATGCCCTGGCCGATGGCCCCGCCGGTCAGGCAGAGCCATTCGTGGGCGCGGGCCGTCTTGGTCTGGGTGAAGATCGGCAGGCCGGCGGTGACCGCGTCGTCGGAGATCAGCGTACCTTCCGGCATGTGGCGGGCGATGGCCGCGCCGATGGAATAGGGGTCGAGACGCCCTGTCGGTGCAGGCGGCAGCGCCTGCTCGACCACCGGCCCATGGGCGGGGGCGCCCAGCGCCTCGGCCAGGGCGGCCAGGGCGGCGGGGCCGTCGGCCTCCTTGCCGCAGAGGCTGACCGCCTCGCAGCCTTCGGGGACCAGGACGCTGGGGCGGTCGGGATAGGCGAAGAAGGCCACGGGGGTGGTGGTCTCGACCAGCACCATCAGATCGACGCCCTCGAGGTCGGCGATGGCCATCTCCCCGAAGTAGGGCAGGCGGTCCGGAGCGAAGCGGCCGGCGCCGCGCGAATGGCGGGCGACGAACGTGTCGATCAGGATCCGCACGCCCGCCGCCGAGACCCGGGCGGCGGCGGCGATGCCGGCCTCCTGGGTGCAGGAGCCGCCCATCAGGATGACGGGCTTCTTCGCCGCCTTGATGCGGGCGGCGATGGCGGCCGCCTGGTCGGCGGAGACCCTGGCGCGGGGAACGGGTGAGAGGACCGGACCGGTGACGGTGGTCTCCAGCCAGGCGGTGTCGGCCGGGAGGATCAGGCTGGCGCAGCCGCCCGGGGCCCCGAAGCTGGCCTGCACCGCCTCGGCGGCCAGCGGCCCGACCTCGTCGGCGGTCTCTGCCGATTTCACCCACAGCGAATTGGGCGCGGCCCAGCCGGCGATGTCGCTGTTCAGGGGGGCGTCGTACTGGCGGTGGTAGGTGGCGTGGTCGCCGATGACATTGACCACCGGCGTTCCGGCCCGCCGGGCGTTGTGCAGGTTGGCCCCGCCGTTAGCGTAGCCGGCCCCCAGGTGCAGCAGGGTGCAGGCCGGCTTGCCGGCGATGCGGCCGTAGCCGTCGGCGGCGCCGGTGGCGACCCCCTCGAACAGGCAGAGCACCGGGCGCATGCGCGGCTCGCGGTCGAGGGCGGAGACGAACTGCATCTCGCTGGTGCCCGGGTTGGCGAAGCAGGCCTCGACGCCGTTGTCGCAGAGGGTGGTGATCAGGGCGTCGGCGCCGTTCATCGCGGGGTCTCCTCGTTGGCAGGGGTCATGCCGGATTCCGGCGGGCGAGGGAATGGCCGCGCGGCCCGCATTATACCGCCCGGCCGACCCACAACACAGGCGGCGCCTTCGAAAACCCTTAGGCAGGGGCGCCGCCCCCTTTGTCCGTAGGGCGTTGCGTCGGCCGGGACCAAGCGGATGTCGCCCCGGGCGTAGGTGGATGTGTAGGTCGAGGCGCCGGGATTGTAGGCCGAAAGCGCGCCGGCGCGGCCTACGCCTCCGACGGAGGCTTCGGAAAGGGCCCGATGACCGGGTGAATATGTCTAGACATATTCGCAAAGGCCCCGGCGGGCAGGGGGTTGCGAGGGCCGCATCCTCTCTCCCGCAGCTAGGCGAGGGAGCGGTTTTGGGGCTATGGCGGCCGGGAGGGGACCGATGACCAGAGACCAGTTCGCCAAGATCGTCCTGCTGGCCGCCATCGCCGGTGGGGTCAGCTTCGTGCTGTCGTGGGGCCAGGGGCTGCCGCCCGGGGTCGAGCTGGCCTGGAAGGGGTCGGGCGTCGGGCTACTGGCGGTCTACGCGGCGCTGAAGGCGCGGAGCCTGGACGGCTGGCTGCTGGTCGCGGTGATGGCGCTCGGGGCGACCGGCGATGTGCTGCTGGGCGCCATCAGCCTGATGGCCGGGGCCATCGCCTTCCTGGCGGGGCATCTGGTCGCCATCGGCCTCTACCTGCGCAATCACCGCCCGAACCTGAGCCGCAGCCAGCGGCTGCTGGCCGTCGTCCTGGTCCCGGCGACGGTGGCCATCGCCTGGATGCTGCCCGCCGACCGGGCCGGGGCGGCGGGGATCGCCCTCTACTCGTTCGGCTTGGCGGTGATGGCCGCCTGCGCCTGGATCAGCCGGTTTCCGCGGTTCTGGACGGGCCTGGGGGCGGTGATGTTCGTCGTCTCGGACCTGCTGATCTTCGCTCGCCTGGGCCCCCTCCCCGACACCTTCGAGACCGGGCTGGCGGTCTGGGGCCTGTATTTCGCCGGGCAGCTGATGATCTGCCTGGGCGTCACCGGAAAGCTGGCCGAAGATCGCTAGAAGGTCAGCACGCCCTCGTCCGGCTCGGCCGCGAACAGCCGGGCCAGTTCGGCCGGGCGGCGGGAGCGGGCCAGGCCCTGGTTGATGTAGCCCTTGTCAGTCAGCTCTCCGCTCGCCGCGTCCGGGGCGCCGTCGAGGATCAGCGCCCGCCAGATGCGGCCGCCGCCGCCCTTGGCCGCGGCGTTCATCTTCGACAGGCCGGCCGCGATGGCGGCGCGGGTCTCTTCGGGGGTGTGGCGGGCGTTGTAGGCGGGGTCGAGGAACAGCATCAGGCCGACGCCCTCCTCGCCCTCGCCGCAGACGATGGCGTCGCTGGCCGCGCCGCCGATGGCGGAGAGGGCGGCGACCCGCAGGGCGCCGGCGGCGACGAAGGTGCCGCTGGCCAGCTTGAAGTTCTCGACCAGGCGGCCGTCGAACACCAGGCCGGCCTCAGGGTCGGCCTCGTCGGCCAGGCGGGCGGCGTCGCCGAGGCGGTAGTAGCCCTCCTCGTCGAAGGCGGCGGCGGAGAGCTCGGGCTCGCCCAGGTAGCCGGGGCTGATCTGCGGGCCCTTGACCCGGATCTCGTGCTTCTCGCCCACCGGGACCAGCTTGGCGGAGGTGCCGGGGACGGGCAGGCCGCACATGCCGGAGCGGGCGTTGTGCCAGTGGATGTTGCAGGCGGTCGGGCCGGTCTCGGTCGAGCCATAGCCGGTGGCGAAGCTGATCCGATGGCCGCAGACGCGCGCGGCGACCGCCTCGACCCGATCGAGGATCGACTGGGCCATGGAGGCCCCGCCGTACTGGAGGACGCGGACGCGGGCGAAGAAGGTCTTGGCCAGGTCCTCGTCGCGCTCCAGCTCGGTGACGAACAGGGCCCAGCCGGCCGGGACCATGTTGTGGTAGGTCGGCGAGATTTCCTTGAGGTTCCGCACCGTCTCTTCGAAGCGGCCGGGCGCGGGCTGACCGGCGTCGATATAGAGGGTCCCGCCCCGGTGCAGCACCATGTGCAGGATGGCGTTGGCCCCCAGGCTGTGGCTCCAGGGCGCGGCGTTGACCACCACCGGCGGGTCCGGATCGTCGAAGCAGGCGGTGATCTGGGCGCCGTTGAAGGCGACGTTGCGGTGGGTGCAGATCACCGCCTTGGGCCGGCCCGTGGAGCCGCTGGTCAAGAGCAGCTTGGCGGTGTCGTCGGGGGCGGCGGTGAAGGGCGCCGGCGGCGAGGCCAGCATGGAGGCGAAGGCGTAGTGGTGCGGGCGGCCGTTGCGGCTGGCCACCACCGGCAGGCCCGCCAGGAAGTCGGCCTGCAAGGCGTCGGAGAAGGCGGCCGCGTCGTCGGTGTAGACGGCCGTCGGCTGGAGCACCTCGCAGGCGTAGCGCAGACGGGCGAGGTCGGCGCCCTTGAGGCCGTACTGCGGGGAGACCGGCGCGGCCGGGTTCCCGATGGCCATGGCGGCATAGGCGATCAGGGCATGGTCGACGCCGTTGCGGGCGAGGATCAGCAGGGGCCGCCCGGGCTCGAGCTTCAGCGCCTTCAGGCCGCCGGCCAGGGCGGCGACGCGGCCGTGCGCCTCCGCGTAGGTGACGGTGCGCCAGCCCTCGCCGTCGCGCTCGGCCAGCCAGACGCGGTCCGGCGCCTCGGCGGCCCAGTGGTCGAGGGCGGCGTAGGTGGTCTGGAAACGGTCCGACCAGGGGGTGGGGTTGGTCAGGACGATGGTCCCGTCGTCGCGGCGCTCGACCTCGAGCCGGCGGGGGGCGTAGCGGGCGTCGCGGAAGGGTGCGGGGGTCTGGCTGCCGTCCATGGTTGGGATATGCACGGCCGGGGGCAGCGCGGCAATTCCTCCTCCGGCCGAAGGACGGGGGAGGGGGACCGCCGACGCGACTTGGCGTCGGGGGTGGAGGGGGCAGCGCCGGCGGAAGCGGGCTGATCATGGATGGCTGCATCGGCGGTCGCGCCAGAACCTCGGCTTGCCTGAAAGTTCCGCTCTGCCCCCTCCACCACGCGCGTATTCGCGCGTGGTCCCCCTCCCCCGTCGCTGCGCGCCGGAGGAGGGTCTTAGCCTAGCCGCCGCCGCTGCCGCTCCAGGTACAGCCGCTCCGCCGGGGCGGGATCCAGCGCCAGCGCCGCGTCGTACGCCGCAGCGGCGGCGAGGCGCTGGCCGGTCTGGTCGAGGAGCCAGGCGCGGGCGGCCTGCCAGGGGAGCCAATCGGGCCGGGCCGGGATGGCGTTGAAGGCGCGCAGGCCTTCTTCCGGGTCGTAGGCTTCGGCGATGGCCACGGCGCGGTTGACGGCGGTGACCGGCCCGGGGCGGACCATCAGCAGGGCGTCGTAGAGGCGGACGATATCGCCCCAGGGGGTGACGCCCGTCTCCTGGCGGGACAGGTGGGCGCCATGGATGGCGGCGAGGACCTGGCGGGGGCCGGGGCGGGCCAGGTCGGCGGCCCGGTCAAGCAGGACGGCGCCCTCGGCGATGCGGTCGCCGCGCCACAGGTGCGGCTCCTGCAGCGAGATGGGGACCATGGCGCCGGTATCGTCCAGCCGGGCCGGGCGGCGGGCCTCGGCGAAGCGGATGAGGGCGGCCAGGGCCAGGACCTCGGGTTCCTCGGGGAGGAGTTCGGCGAGGAGGCCGGAGAGACGCAGGACTTCGGCGGCGAAGCCGGCGGCCTCGGCAGCGAGGGCGGCGTCCTCGTAGGCCTGGGCGTAGGCGATCTCCAGCGCGGCGAGGACGGCGTCCAGCCGTTCCGGCCAGGCGGCGGGGCCCGGGATCTCGAACGGCACGCCGGCCGCGGCGATCTTCTTCTTGGCGCGGGTGATCCTCTGCAGCATGGCCGGCTCGCCGACCAGGAAGGCGCGGGCCAGGCGGGCGGTCGAGAGGCCGAGCACCACCTTCACCGTCAGGGCGATGCGGCTGGCGGGGTCCAGGGCCGGGTGGCAGCAGACGAAGATCAGGCGCAGGCGTTCGTCGGGGATCGGCTGGTCGGCGGCGATCATCGCCTCCTCCGGGGTCTCCGGGGCCTCCGGCGCGTCGTGCAGGGCCTTGCCGCGCGTGGCGGACCGCCGGCGGATGTCGAGCGCCTTGCGGAAGGCCGTCCGCCACAGCCAGCCGGGCGGGTTATCCGGGAAGTCGCGCCGCCAGGCCTCGACGGCGCTGGCGGCGGCCTCGGCGAAGGCCTCCTCGGCCAGGTCGAGGTCGCGGAACCGGGCGGCCAGAGCGGCCACCACCTTGGCCCGCGACGCCTCGATGAGCCGGCCTTCCATGAAGCTAGTAGGTCATCACCGGCCGGATCTCGACCTTGCCGCCCTCGACCACCGGCATGCGGCGGCACCAGGCGACGGCGGCGTCGAGGTCGGGCACATCCAGCAGGTAGTAGCCGCCGAGCTGCTCGCGGGTCTCGGCGAAGGGGCCGTCGTGCAGGGTCTGGGTCCCGCCGGGGCCGGTGACGATGGTCGTGGCGGTGGCCACCCCCTCCAGCCCGTCGCCGCCGAGCAGGACGCCGGCCTGGCGCATCTCCTCGCTGAGCGCCATGTGCTTGGCGACCACATCCTTGAGGGCGGCTTCGCCCAGGGTCGCGTACTTCTCTTCCGGCTCGTAGATCAGGACCATGTACTGCATGTCGCCCTCCATCGGCGTCTGACGCCGGCCCGTCGCCGGCGTTCGATAGCACAGACGGACGGGGCCGGGCGGATTCGACAGGCCTGGATCATTTTCCCGCGAGATTTTCGGTCGCAGGCCCCCTCGCCTTTCGCCCGCCCCGATTCGAGGCTAGGGTGATCTCTCAGAACACAAATCAAGCGCGTGCGCAGGCGATCGGCCCGGTGGGGCGTTCACCCGGCACGTTTTCGCGCGGGCGCCTGAGGCGGCGTCCGAAGCCGGAGAGCCGCCGTGACCAACGCCCAGTCCCTCGAACTTCTCGCCTTCGACTTCCGATCGGGGGGCCGCACCCGGGTGCTGGTCAGCGCCGGTTCGCCCGCCGACAAGCAGCGGCTGCTGCCGGCCATCCGCCAGCTTCAGGAGCTGAACGCCGGCCTGTACGCCACGCCCGGCACCTACCGGTTCCTCAAGGAGCACGGAATCGACAGCCAGGAGGTCAACAAGATCAGCGACGGGCGGACGCCCAACATCCTGACCTTCCTCAACGAGGAGCGGTTCGACCTGGTGATCAACATCCTGACCGGGGACCGCGACTATGACGAGGCCAGCGACGTCAAGCTGATCCGGTCGCTGGCGGTGCGCAACATGAGCCCGCTGGTCACCGACGTCGACGTGGCGATCGAGACACTAGCGCAGGTGGTGAGCCGGGCGCGCAGCGGGGCCAACCGCTACAAGCTGAACGACGCCTCCGAGCCCTGGAACCTGCAGCGGGCCTTCACCGAGCAGATCGGGCCGCTGGGGGGGCTGGCCAGCCACCACGCCCATCTCGACAAGGCCTACCTGATCACCAAGGAGTACCTGCAGCTCAGCCAGGTCGACATGCAGTACAAGTGGAAGCTCTACCGGAACCTCAAGGAGAGCTACACCATGGAGACCCTGGTCGAGCGGATCGGCCGGGGGGTGGAGATGATGATCCGCCAGGGCATGACCTACAGCCGCACCATGGTCGACGCCGACAGCATCGTCGGCCTGCTGCCGGTCAAGGCGGCGCTGGAGGTCAAGAAGCGCTACGAGGGCCAGATCGTCTTCGAGGTCGGGGTGCAGCCGCTGGAGGGGGTGCTCGATAGCGCCACCTTCGAGCAGTATCACGAGGCCTGCGAGCTGGCCGACTACTGCGGCGGCCTACCCTCGCGGGACAGCGACAAGCACCGGGCCGAGACGGGCGTGCGCGACCTGGAGAAGGCCGCCGAGCACATGGACGTCATCCTCAAGCTGGCCAAGAAGCTCGGCAAATGCGTCGACGTCCACGTCGACCAGGAGAACAATCCCGAGGAGGTCGAGACCGAGATGCTGGCGCTCAAGACCATCGAGCACGGCATGCAGGGCCGGGTGTTCGGGGTCCACGCCATCTCGGTGAGCGCCAAGGAAGAGGAAGAGCAGGACCGCATCATCGCCAAGGTGAAGGAAGCGGACATGGGCATCATCATCTGCCCCTCGGCCGCGCTCAGCATGAAGCAGCTGCCGATGCACGCCCCGCTCCACAACTCCATCGCCCCCTATGTGAAGATGAAGGAGGCGGGCGTCCGCACCTACTTCGGCATCGACAACATCCACGACCTGTTCATGCCCATCGTCGACGGGGACGTCTGGACGGAGGCGCGGCTGTTCATGGAAGCGGTGCGCTTCTACGACATCGACGCGGTGGCGCAGTGGGCCTGCGCCAAGACGCCGGAGCAGGCGGAAAAGGTGGCCCAGCTGCTGCGGCGGCGGGCGGCGTAGCCATCCGCAACCCGTCATCCCGGGCCCTGTGCCCGGGACCCATTCGTCGGCGCACAAGAACACCAGCGAACTTTCAACGGGGACAGAAGCGCCAACGGTCCTTCTGCGCGGAACCATGGGTCCCGGGCACAAGGCCCGGGATGACGGGTGGGGGTGTGCCGCGTTAGCGCCCCTCCGTCTCCCCCAACAAGGCCGCCGCGGCCTCGAGCACCGGCTCCACCTTCAGGTCCATCATATGGCCGATCGTCTGGTTGAGGCTGGGGTCGACCTCCTTGAACTGATCGAAGGTCCGCGGCCCGCGCACCACGCGGCCGTGAGGCCCCCACGGAGCATAGAGACGGTCGTCGGAGGGGCCGAACAGGCCGATGGTCGGACAGCCGGCGGCGGCGGCCAGGTGCATCAGCCCACTGTCGTTGCCGACGAACAGGCGCGCCCGCCTGAGGGCGGCATGGACGCTGAGCAGGTCGAGCTTGCCGGTAAGGTCCAGGCAGCGGTCCTTGGGCAGGGAGCGGCGCAGCTCGTCGACGTAGCGCACATCCTCCGGCCCGCCGAAGATCGCCACCCGGCCGCCGGCCATGGGGCCGTCATCGGCGATCAGGCGATTGGCGGTGACGGCGAACCGATCGATCGGCCAGGTCTTGCCGAACCAGTTGGCGGCCGGGCCCAGGGCCAGGATCGGACCGCCCCCCCCCAGCAGGGCGTCGACCCCGGCCTGCCGCTCGTCGGAGACGAAGAGGCAGGGGGCTGGCGGATCGTCCTC
>DASPLD010000087.1:0-2331 GCA_035627755.1 Caulobacter sp.
CAGGGTAGGCGGAAGAAGTCGTGCGAATCATCTCCTGGGCCAGACGGTTCGGCAGGGATAGCCGGGGGTCGATAGCGCTGAAGGCGGCGCTCATCCTTCCGGCTGTTCTGATGATGGGCGCGGGCGCGTTCGACCTGACCCAGGTGCAGGCCTCGAAGATCCGCCTCCAGGACATCGCCGACAGCGCCGCCCTCGCGGCCGCCGGCGACCTGTCGCTGGCCACAGACGGCTCGAATGCAAAGGAGCGCGCCCAGTCGTATGTCGCCTCCCATCTCGCCGAGTGGGGGGACCAGGCCCCCTCCGTGGAGGCCATCTACGAAGTCGTCGACATCGACGGCCAGCGCGCCATCAAGGTGCTGTTGAAAGGCCATCGGCCGTCCTTCTTCGCCAGCCTGCTGCCGCCGGGGGGCTGGCATTTCAACGCCCAGTCCACCGCGACGACCATGGGCATGGTGCCGCTGTGCGTGCTGGTGACCGGCGAGACCGGAAGCAAGGTGCTCAATGTCAAGGACAGTGGGCGGATCAACGCCCCGGCCTGCCTCGTCCATTCCAACCGAGATATCGTCGTGGAGGGCGGCTCGATCACCGCGGCCGCGGCGCAAGCCGTGACCTCCGCCAGCGGCTTCATCAGCCCGACAGCAGGCACCGGCGCCGCCTCCATCTCGGACCCGTTCAACAACCTTAATCTTGGGATGAAGCACAATCTGCTCTGCAGCGTGGCTGACCTTCTGAGGCCGGTAATCGTCAGCTCGGGAACCCACTACATCGATCCCGGCAAGCACTGCGGCGGCATCCTGGCGTCGGGGACAGCGCGGATCGTCCTGACGTCAGGCGACCACTTCTTTCTCGGAGGGCACCTGATCATCAAGGAAGGCGCCCGCCTCGAGGGACAGGATGTGGCCCTGTTCTTCGACAAGGCCTCGAAATTCGAGTTCAAGGACCGGGCCGTCGTCAATCTCGACGGCCGCAAAGCCGGCGCCTACGCTGGCCTGGTCATGGGCGGCACCCGTGACAATACCCAGGATTTCATCATCTCGGCGGACCATGTCGAGGCTCTGCTGGGGGTGATCTATGTTCCCTCGGCGACTCTGATCGTCGAAGGCTCGGCCGACGTGGCGCGCGACAGCGCCTGGACCGTGATTGTGGCCAAGCAGGTCCAGCTCAAGGGCTCGCCGTCGCTGTTCATCAATGCCAACTACGACGCCAGCGACGTTCCCGTCCCGGCCGGCGTGGGGCCGAGAACCGGTGGATCCCGTCTGATCGACTAGGCCGGAATGCTCCCGCCGGGGCGACGAGCCGTTCGATCCGCCCCCGGCGTGTATTCACGGTCGCGCCGGCCGACCCTGAAGTCGCGCCGCCAGGCTGGATGTATCCCATCGCGATCCCCCCATGGACTGCACCTCGGAATAGAACTGGTCGACCAGGGCGGTCACCGCCAGATGCGCCCCGTTGGTGCGCGCCTCGTCGAGCACCAGACCGAGATCCTTGCGCATCCAGTCGACGGCGAAGCCGAACTCGAACTGGCCCGCCGCCGCTGTCTTCCAGCGGTTGTCCAACTGCCACGACTGGGCCGCGCCCCTGGAGATGGCCTCATAGACGGGGTCGGTGTCCAGCCCGGCCGTCCGGGCGAAATGGACCGCCTCGGCCAGACCCTGGACCACGCCGGCGATCGCGATCTGGTTGACCATCTTGGTCAGCTGACCTGCGCCCGACGGTCCCATGTGCTTCATCGCCTTGGCATAGTGCATGAGGACCGGCTCGACGCGGGCCAGAGCTCCGGCGTCGCCCCCGGCCATGACGCTGAGCTGGCCGTTCTCGGCGCCCGCCTGACCGCCGGAGACCGGTCCGTCGATGAAGAAGGCCGCCTGCCCGGCCGCCAGCTCGGCCATCTCGCGGGCCACCTTCGCCGATGTCGTCGTGTGATCCACGATGACCGCGCCGGGCTGGATCGCCGGAAGAGCCCTGGAGACGACCTCGCGCACGTCGTGGTCATTTCCGACGCACAGGATGAACAGTTCCACCCCCGAGGCGGCCTCTTCGACAGTTTCGGCGAAGCGGCCGCCGGTCGCGTCGGCCCAGGCACGCGCCTTGTCCGGAGAGCGGTTGAAACCGGCGACCTGATGCCCGGCCTCGACGAGGTGGCGCGCCATCGGTCCGCCCATCACCCCCAGACCTGCAAAGCCGATCTTCATGCCTGGTCCCTCAGCTGTTCGGTTCGGCCGCGACGCCATAGCGGCTTCGGTAATAGGTCAGGGCGTCGCCCGGGCGGGTCTCGAACTTCTGGACCTCGCCCACGATGGTCAGATGATCGCCCATGACGATGCGGTCGCG
>DASPLD010000088.1:0-15201 GCA_035627755.1 Caulobacter sp.
CAACAAGCTCCTCCTGATGAGCCAGGCGGATCGGGCCAAGGGGGTGATCGCCGCCAGCGCCGGCAACCACGCCCAGGGCCTGGCCTATCACGCAACCCGCCTGGGCATTCCCTCGACCATCGTCATGCCCAAGGGCACCCCCTTCGTGAAGGTCGAGCACACCCGCGCCCACGGGGCCAACGTGGTCATCGATGGCGAGACCTACGACGACGCCTACGCCCACGCCATGCGGCTGAAGGACGAGCGGGGCCTGACCTTCGTGCACCCCTTCGACGACCTGGAGGTGATGGCCGGCCAGGGGACCATCGCGCTTGAGATGCTGGAGGACGCGCCGGATCTGGAAGTCCTGCCCGTGCCGATCGGCGGCGGCGGGCTGATCAGCGGCGTCGGGGTGGCGGCCAAGGCGATCAACCCGAACATCCGCATCGTCGGCTGCGAGCCGGCCATGTACCCGAGCTTCACGGCCAAGATGCGGGGCATCAACGGCCAGGCCGGCGGCCAGACCATCGCCGAGGGCATCGCCGTCAAGCAGGTCGGCGAGATCACCTATTCGGTGGCGCGGCCGATGGTCGAGGATGTGCTGCTGCTCGAAGAGCCGTTCATGGAGCGGGCGGTGGCCCTCTACTGCAACGTCGAGAAGACGGTGACCGAGGGGGCGGGCGCGGCCAGCCTGGCGGCCCTGCTGGCCTATCCGGAGCGATTCCGTGGGAAGAAGTGCGGCCTGATCATCACCGGCGGCAACATCGACACCCGTCTGCTGGCGTCCGTGCTGACCCGCGAGCTGGTGCGCGCCCAAAGGATCATCTCCCTGCGCATCGTCGGCGACGACCGGCCGGGCCTGCTGGCCACGGTCTCCCGGGTGATCGGCGAGATGGGCGGCAACATCATCGAGGTGGCCCACAACCGCCTGGCCCTCGACGTGCCGGCCAAGGGGGCCGAGTTCGACGTGATGATCGAGACCCGGGACGCCCAGCACACCCAGGAAATCATGGACGCCCTGCGCGAGCAGGGCTATCCGCCCCGCGCGGTCTGACCGTCGCCACAGAGGTTCGCAATGCGCCTGTTTCCCCTCATCCTCGCCGCCGTCGCGGCCCTCTCCCTTGCCGGCTGTTCGAATGAGCGGCTGGCGCGCAAGAACAACGAGGAGGGGACCGAGTTCCTCAAGGAGAACGCCACCAAGCCGGGCGTGACCGTCCTCAAGAGCGGCGTGCAGTACCTGGTCATGCGCTCGGGACCGCAGAGCGGCCTCAAGCCCAAGAAGGGCGACGAGATGCTGGTCCACTACGAGGGCAAGCTGCTCAACGGTGAGGTGTTCGATTCCAGCTTCGAGCGGGGCAAGCCGACCGCCATGCAGCTGGGCGGGCTGATCCCGGCCTGGCTTGAGGTTCTGCCGATGATGCGGCCGGGCGACGAATGGGTGATCTACGTCCCGCCGGAGGCCGGCTACGGCAAGGAAGGCGGCGGCCCGATCCCGCCCAACGCCACCCTGATCTTCCGCATCCAGCTGATCGACGTGCTGCCGTCGGGACGGAACATCGCGCGGGGCTGATCCTCCTCTTTGCGCAGGGCGATTTCATATCGCCTTCATCCCCTTCTTCCGTCATCTCGGAAGGCCGCGAAGCGGGCTATCCGGGACCCAGGGGGTGCGGAACCTCGCTATCGAGTGCAGCTTTGCGACCGGTGGGCTGCAACCTCTGGGTCCCGGATAAGCGCTGCGCGCTTTCCGGGATGACGGGCTTTTCATATGAGATCGGCCTCGTCCTCCCTCAAGGGGAGCATCGCTCAGTCGGTGAACACCACCGTCTTCCGGCCGTTGAGCAGCACCCGGTCCTCCAGCCGCCAGCGCAGCGCGCGGGCCAGGACCCGGCGCTCGATGTCGCGGCCCTTGCGGATCAGGTCCTCGGGGGTGTCGCGGTGGCTGATCCGCTCGACGTCCTGCTCGATGATCGGACCCTCGTCGAGGTCGCCGGTGACGTAGTGGGCGGACGCCCCGATCACCTTCACCCCGCGGGCGTGGGCCTGGTGGTAGGGCCTGGCGCCCTTGAAGCCCGGCAGGAAGCTGTGGTGGATGTTGATGCAGCGGCCCTCCAGCTTGGCGGCCAATCCGTCGGACAGGATCTGCATGTAGCGGGCGAGGACCACGATGTCGGTGCGGGTCTCGCGGATCAGGGCCCAGAGCTGGGCCTCCTGCTCCAGTTTCGTGTCCTTGGCGACCGGCAGGTGGTGGAAGGGCAGGCCCTTGAGGTCGACGTGCGGGAAGGTCTCGGCCGGATGGTTGGAGACCACGGCGGAGATGTCCATGGCCAGCTCCTCGATCCGCCAACGGTAGAGGAGATCGGCCAGGCAGTGGTCGGTCCTGGAGGCGAGGATCATCACCCGGTAGCGCTGGGCCGGATCGCGCAGGGTCCAACGCATGGCGAACTCGGCGCCGATCGGTTCGAAGGCGGCCCGCAGGGTTTCGGCGCCGGCATCGGCGGGGTCGAAGACCACCCGCATGAAGAAGGCCCCGGTCTCGGCGTCGTCGTACTGCTGGGCGTCGAGGATGTTGCAGCCCCGCTCGCTGAGGAAGACCGACACGGCGGCAACGATGCCCCGGCGGTCGGGACAGGCGAGGGTGAGGATCAGCGAGGCGGTCATGGCCGGCGGCGCGTAGCGGGCCACGGGGTGCATCACAACCTTGTTCCTCATCCTGTCATCCTTCGGCTGCCCGCAGGCGGACCGGAGGACCCACCGCGGGGGCGGGACCGCCTGGAGCTTGGAGGCCGTCATCGATGGCCGGGCCCATATCCTTTGACGCCATGCGCCCAGCTTAGAAGTGGGTCCTCCGGTTCGCGCTTCGCGCGCCCGAAGGATGACAGCTATATGGAGGCATGACCCCCGACACCCTGCACGACCGCGCGGTCGACATCCTTGCGACCCTGGTCGGCTTCGACACCACCTCGCGTGAGTCCAACCTGCCGCTGATCGAGTGGGTGGAGGACTATCTCGAACGGCATGGGGTCGCCGCCCGCCGCCTGCCCAACGCCGACGGGAGCAAGGCCAACCTGATGGCGCGGATCGGGCCGGCGGCCGAGGGCGGGGTGATCCTGTCGGGCCATACCGACGTGGTGCCGGTCGACGGCCAGCCCTGGTCGACCGATCCCTGGACCCTGACCGAGAAGGACGGGAAGCTCTACGGACGGGGCAGCGCCGACATGAAGGGGTTCGTGGCCCTCGCCCTGGCGGCCGTTCCGGAACTGGCCGCGGCGGCGTTGAAGCGGCCGGTGTGGCTGGCCTTCTCCTATGACGAGGAGATCGGCTGCCTGGGGGCGCCGGCGATGATCGAGGCGCTCGCCGCCGAGACCCCGCCGCCGGCCCTGGCGGTGGTCGGGGAGCCGACGGGGATGGAGGTGGTCGGGGCCCACAAGGGCATCCTGTCGGCCAAGGTGACGGTGACCGGCAAGGAGGCCCATTCCAGCCAGACCCATCTCGGCGTCTCGGCCAACATGGCGGCGCTGGAGCTGATGGGGGAGCTGAAGGCCCTCGCCGACCGGCTGGCGGCGGCGTCCGATCCCGCCTCGCCGTTCGAGCCGGGGCACGCCACCCTGACCATCGGGCTGATCCACGGCGGCACGGCGGTGAACATCCTGGCGCGGGAGTGCAGCTTCTCCTTCGACCTGCGCTGCCCGGCCGACCAGGACCCGCACGCCCTGCTGGCGCCGTTCTGGGACCGCTGCGCGGCGATGGACGCAGACCTGAAGGGCCGCGCCGAGGGGGCGGGGGTGGCCTGGTCCCTCTACAGCGACGTGCCGTCCCTGGCGCTGGAGCCGGGCGGGCCGGCCGAGGCCCTGGCGCGGCGGCTGGCGGGGGACAATGGGCCGCTGCGGGCGGTGTCCTATGCGGCCGAGGCCGGCCAGTTCCAGCGCGGCGGGTTCCCGGTGGTGCTGTGCGGCCCCGGCTGGATCGACCAGGCCCACCAGCCCGACGAATGGATCGAGGTGGCGCAACTTCGGCGCGGCGCCGGGTTCATGGTGCGGCTCATCGAAGCGATGTCCTAAACCCCGTCATCCCGGCCGTAGCGTAGCGAAGAGCCGGGACCCAGGGGTTCAGGCGCACCGGCCGCAAAGCTGCCTTCGATAGCGAGTTCACGCACCCCTGGGTCCCGGCTCTCCGGCCCTTCGGGCTTCCGGCCGGGATGACGGCTCAGGTTAGCGTGAACCAGGCCAGGCCGGCGATCCCCGCAGCGATCCGCCACCAGCCGAAGGGGCTGAGGCCGTGGCGGTCGATGAAGCCGAGCATCCACTTGATGACGATCCAGCCGGAGACGAACGACACCACGAAGCCGAGCGCGATGATCCACAGGCCATCGGCGCGGGCGTAGATCTGTTCCCGGCCCTCGATGAAGTCGAGGGTGAAGGCGCCGACCATGGTCGGGATGGCCAGGAAGAAGCTGAACTCGGCCGCCGCCCGGCGCTCCATCTTCATCAGCACCCCGCCGACGATGGTGGCGCCGGAGCGCGAGACGCCGGGGATCATCGACAGGCACTGGATCAGCCCGACGCCGAGCGCGGTGAGCAGCGGGGTCTGCATGGCGTCCGACACCACGGGCTGCGGCCGCCAGCGGTCGATGGCCAGCAACACCAGACCGCCCAGGATCAGCGACCAGCAGACCACCATCGGGTCGAACAGCACCTCCTTGATGAAGTCGTGGAGCAGCAGCCCCAGCGCCACGGCCGGGAGGAAGGCGATCAGCACCGAAAGGGCGAAGCGTCGCGCCTCCGGCTTGGTCGGCAGCCCGATCAGCACCTGCCACAGCCGCTGGAAGTAGAGGGCGACGACCGCAAGGATCGCCCCCAGCTGGATCATCACCACGAAGGTGTCCCAGAATTCGCCGTCCAGGCCCAGCAGGTCGGCGGCCAGCAGCAGGTGACCGGTGGAGGAGACCGGGATGAACTCGGTCAGGCCCTCGACCAGGCCTAGGATGATGGCGGACAGCCAGTCAGGCATTCAACCCCCCTCTCAACAGCGGTCGGGCCTTGTCCCGGCTGGCGCGGCGGCTGGCAAGGGCCTGCATCGCCGCTGGGCGGAAAAACCACGGCCCGGCACGATGGTCCAAAAAACAGATTATATCTGCCGCCATCTTACGCGTTGGTTGCGGTTCCGTTGGGCATCACCGCGAAGTCAGTCAAATTTATAGACAAAAGCATTCTTCTTGCGCTTCACCCTGGCTATTAGGCCTCTCACGCAATTTTTGCCCCCAAAGGGGCCGCGTCGGGGCGCAGGAGACCATGGCCGAGCGGATGCTGAAGTTCACGGTGATCGACCGCCGGACGCCCGAGAAGCGGGCGGCGACCGCGCGCGACCGCGATTTCCATGAGATCTACGCGGACTTCATCGACGCCAAGGCCGCCGAGCAGGCCTCGCGCTGCTCCCAATGCGGGATTCCCTTCTGCCAGACCCATTGCCCGCTGCACAACAACATCCCCGACTGGCTGCGGATGACCGCGGCCGGGCGACTCGAGGAGGCCTACCAGCTCTCCCAGGCGACCAGCAGCATGCCCGAGATCTGCGGCCGGATCTGCCCCCAGGACCGGCTGTGCGAGGGCAATTGCGTCATCGAGCAGTCGGGCCACGGCACCGTCACCATCGGGGCGGTGGAGCGCTACATCAACGACAAGGCCTGGGAAGAGGGCTGGGTGGCGCCGCTGGTCCAGGGACCGGCGCGGGGCCAGTCTGTGGGCGTGGTCGGAGCCGGCCCGGCCGGGCTGTCGGCCGCCGAGCGCCTGTTCGAGATGGGCTACGATGTGACGGTCTACGATCGCTACGACCGGCCGGGCGGCCTGCTGGTCTACGGCATCCCGGGCTTCAAGCTCGAGAAGGACGTGGTGGCGCGCCGCACGGACCGGCTGGCCGCGGGCGGCATCGTCTTCAGGCTGAACTTCGAGGTCGGCCGCGACGCCACCCTGGAGGACCTGCGCCGCGAGCATGACGCCGTGCTGCTGGCCACCGGGGTCTATGCCGCCAAGGACCTGCCCGTGCCTGGGGCCGGTTCGGCCGGCGTGGTTCCGGCCCTCGAGTACCTGACCGCTTCCAACCGCAAGGGCTATGGCGATCCCGTGCCGGCCTTCGACAGCGGGGAGCTGGACGCCCAGGGCAAGGATGTCGTGGTGATCGGCGGCGGCGACACGGCCATGGACTGCGTGCGGACCGCCGTGCGCCAGGGCGCGAAATCGGTCACCTGCCTCTACCGCCGGGACCGCGAGAACATGCCGGGCTCCCTGCGCGAGGTCGGCCACGCGGAGGAAGAGGGCGTGGTGTTCGAATGGCTGGCCGGCCCACGGGCCGTGCTGGGCGATGCGGGCAAGGCGGACGGCGTGCGGGCGGCGCGGATGCGGCTGGGTCCCGCCGATGCGTCCGGCCGCCAGAGCCCCGAGCCGGTCGAGAACGGCGACTTCGACCTGCCCGCCGACCTGGTGATCAAGGCGCTGGGCTTCGATCCCGAGGATCTGCCGACGACATTGGGCTCGCCGGACCTGGAGGTCAGCCGGGCCGGGACGGTGAAGATCGATCGGCGGTCGAAGGCGACCAACCTTCCCGGCGTCTATGCGGCGGGCGACGTGGCGCGCGGCGCCTCCCTGGTGGTCTGGGCGATCCGCGACGGTTTTGACGCGGCGGCGGCCATCCATCGCCAACTGTCGGCGCCCCGGCTGGTGGCGGCGGAGTGATGCGTGCGCCGAACGATTGGCCGCCAGGGGTTTCCTTCTCCCCTCGCGGGAGAAGGTGTCGGCGAAGCCGACGGATGAGGGGGCTCACCGGCTTGCGATACAGCCTGTCGCCGCCGCCTCATCGCAGCTTGAAAACCTATCGACCCCTCATCCGGCGCTTCGCGCCACCTTCTCCCGCAAGGGGAGAAGGGCGCCCAGAGGCGAACTTCCTGAAGGCCTGCGCCCATGTCTGACGTCCTCGACCTCTATCTGAAGAACCGCCAGGCGCTGATCGACGGCCATGCCTATGATCCGTCCATGGAGCGGGACGCCTGCGGGGTCGGCCTGGTCTGCGCCATCGACGGCAAGCCGCGCCGGGAGGTGGTGGAACTGGCCATCAAGGCGCTGAAGGCGGTCTGGCACCGGGGCGCCGTCGACGCCGACGGCAAGACCGGCGACGGCGCGGGCGTGCTGGTCAGCGTGCCCCAGGCCTTCTTCGCCGAACAGGTGGCCGGCACCGGCCACGCCCTGCGGCCGGGGCCCATCGCCGTCGGCCAGGTGTTTCTTCCGCGTACGGATCTTGCCGCCCAGGAGGCCTGCCGGACCATCGTCGAGAGCGAGACCCTGCGGTTCGGCTTCTACATCTACGGCTGGCGCCAGGTGCCGGTCGACACCTCGGTGATCGGCGAGAAGGCCAACGCCACCCGGCCCGAGATCGAGCAGATCATGCTCTCGCCGCCGCCCGGGCTCGAGGGCGAGGCGCTGGAGCGCGCCCTGTTCCTGGCCCGCAAGCGGATCGAGAAGAAGGTCGCCGCCGCCGGGATCAACGACTTCTACCTGTGCAGCCTCTCGGCCCGCAGCCTGATCTACAAGGGCATGTTCCTGGCCGAGAGCATCGACGCCTTCTACCCGGACCTGACCGACGCGCGGTTCGAGGCGGCGGTGGCCATCTTCCACCAGCGCTATTCGACCAACACCTTCCCCCAGTGGCGGCTGGCCCAGCCGTTCCGGATGATCGCCCACAACGGCGAGATCAACACCGTCAAGGGCAACATCAACTGGATGAAGAGCCATGAGATCCGCATGGCCGCCCAGGCGTTCGGCGACTTTGGCGACGACATCAAGCCGGTGATCCAGCCGGGCGGGTCCGACAGCGCCGCCCTCGACAACACCTTCGAGGTGCTGGTCCGCGCCGGCCGCGACGCGCCGATGGCCAAGGCCCTGCTGATCCCCGAGGCCTGGAACGCCAAGTCCGACGCGCAGATGAAGCCGGAGCACAAGGCGCTCTATTCCTACTGCAACGCCGTGATGGAGCCGTGGGACGGGCCGGCCGCCCTGTGCGCCACCGACGGCCGCTGGGTGGTGGCCGGCAAGGACCGCAACGGCCTGCGGCCCCTGCGGGCCGCCGAGACCGACGACGGGCTGCTGATCGTCGGCTCCGAGGCGGGCATGTGCGGGGTGCCGGACGAGCGGATCAGCCGCAAGCTGACCATCCATCCGGGCCGGATGATCGCCGTCGACCTCGCCGCCGGGCGGATGTTCGGCGAAGAGGACATCGTCGACGAGCTGGCCGGCCGTCATCCGTATACCGAGTGGCTCGGCAACATGGTCGAGCTGGAGAAGGAGATCGGGCCTGGTCCCGAGCCCCGCCGCTGTGGCCGCGAGGAGCTGGTGCGCCGCCAGACGGCGGCCGGCTACAGCCTCGAAGACCTCGAGCTGGTCCTCGCTCCGATGGTCGAGGACGCCAAGGAGGCGGTCGGCTCGATGGGCGACGACGCGCCCCTGGCGGTGCTGTCCGACCGCTACCGGCCGCTCAGCCACTTCTTCCGCCAGAACTTCAGCCAGGTGACCAACCCGCCGATCGATCCCTTGCGGGAGACCGGGGTGATGAGCCTGAAGACGAGGTTCAAGAACCTCGGCAACATCCTGGCCCAGGACGAGGCCCAGACCGACGTCTACGTGCTGGAAAGCCCGGTGCTGACCACCGGGATGTACGAGCGGATCCTCGGCTATATCGCCGGCAAGAACCTGGCCGTCATCGACTGCACCATGCCCCTGCCGGCGCCCGAGGCGCGGCCGGGCGATGCGCTGCGGGCCGGCCTCGACCGGGTCAAGGCCGAGGCCGAGGACGCGGCTCTGCGCGGCTGTTCGACCCTCGTGCTGACCGACACCGAAAGCGGGCCGGACCGGGTCGGGCTGCCGATGATCCTGGCCACCGCCGGGGTGCATGCGCACCTGGTCGCCAAGGGCCTGCGGTCCTACGTCTCGATCATCGTCCGCTCGGCCGAATGCCTGGACACCCACTACTTCGCGGTGCTGGTCGGGGTCGGGGCGACGGCGGTCAACGCCTGGCTGGCCCAGGAGAGCTTCCAGGACCGGATGGAGCGCGGCCTGACCGGCGATCTCTCCCTGCGGGAGGTGTGCCTAAACTTCAAGACGGCCATCGAGCAGGGCCTGCTGAAGATCATCTCCAAGATGGGGATCGCGGTGATCTCCAGCTATCGCGGCGGCTACAACTTCGAGGCCATGGGGCTGTCGCGGTCGCTGGCGGCGGAGTTCTTCCCCGGCATGCCGAGCCGCATCTCGGGCATCGGCCTGGCCGGCATCGAGGCCAAGACGGTGGAGATCCATCGCCGCGCCTGGGAGCCGGCCGCCATCGCCCTGCCGGTCGGCGGCTTTTACAAGGCCCGGCGCTCGGGCGAGGACCACGCCTTCGAGGCGCGGCTGATCCACACCCTGCAGGCGGCCTGCGACCGCGGCGACTACGAGGCCTACAAGCGCTGGAGCGCCGGCCTGGCGCGCCAGCGGCCGAACCAGCCGCGGCACCTGCTCGACTTCCGCAAGGGCCGGACGCCGGTCGAGCTCGACGAGGTCGAGAGCGTCAACGAGATCCGCAAGCGGTTCGTCACCCCCGGCATGAGCCTGGGGGCGCTGGGTCCCGAGGCGCACGGGGCGCTGAACATCGCCATGAACCGGATCGGCGCGAAGTCGGTCAGCGGCGAGGGCGGCGAGGATCGGGCCCGCTACCGGCCGCTGCCGAACGGCGACAACCCCAACAGCGCGGTCAAGCAGGTGGCCTCCGGCCGGTTCGGCGTCACCGCCGAGTACCTCAACGAGTGCCGCGAGATCGAGATCAAGGTCGCCCAGGGCGCCAAGCCCGGCGAGGGCGGCCAGCTGCCCGGCTTCAAGGTCACCGAGCTGATCGCCAGGCTGCGCCACGCCACGCCGGGGGTGATGCTCATCTCGCCGCCGCCGCACCACGACATCTATTCGATCGAGGACCTGGCGCAGCTCATCTACGACCTAAAGCAGATCAACCCCGACGCCCGGGTGACGGTGAAGCTGGTGTCGATGACCGGCATCGGCGCCATCGCGGCCGGGGTCGCCAAGGCCAAGGCCGACGTGATCCTGATCAGCGGCCACGTCGGCGGCACCGGCGCCTCGCCCCAGACCTCGATCAAGTACGCAGGCTCGCCCTGGGAGCTCGGCCTCTCCGAGGCCAACCAGGTGCTGACCCTGAACAACCTGCGCCATCATGTGACCCTCCGCGCGGACGGGGGCCTGCGGACCGGGCGGGACATCGTCATGGCCGCCATGCTGGGCGCCGAGGAGTTCGGGATCGGCACAGCCTCCCTGGTCGCCATGGGCTGCATCATGGTGCGCCAGTGCCATTCCAACACCTGCCCGGTGGGGGTCTGCACCCAGGACGAGGCGCTGCGGGCCAAGTTCACCGGCACCCCGGAGAAGGTGATCAACCTGTTCACCTTCATCGCCGAGGAGGTGCGGGAGATCCTGGCCAGCCTGGGCTTCCGCTCGCTGCTGGAGGTGGTCGGCCGCACCGACCTGCTGGCCCAGGTCAGCCGTGGCGGCGAACACCTCGACGACCTCGACCTCAACCCGCTGCTGGTCCGGGCCGACCCGGGGTCAAACCCGCCCTATTCGACGGTGCAGGGCCGCAACCCGGTGCCCGACACCCTCGACGCCCAGATCGTCCGCGACGCCGCCCCCCTGCTGCAGCGGGGCGAGAAGATGCAGCTGACCTACACGGTGCGGAACACCGCCCGGGCGATCGGCGCGCGGATCTCCAGCCATATCGTGCGCAAGTTCGGGATGAGCGCCCTGCCGGCCGGCCACCTCACCCTGGAGCTCAAGGGCTCGGCCGGCCAGAGCCTGGGCGCCTTCGCGGTGCGGGGCCTGCGCATCGTGCTGACCGGCGAAGCCAACGACTATGTCGGCAAGGGGCTGTCGGGGGCGACCATCGTCATCCGTCCCTCGCGCCACCTGGTGGCGCCGGAGACCAACGTCATCCTCGGCAATACCGTCCTCTACGGCGCCACCTCGGGGAAGCTGTTCGCCGCCGGCCAGGCCGGCGAGCGGTTCGCGGTGCGCAACAGCGGCGCCACGGCGGTGGTCGAGGGGGTCGGGGCCAACGGCTGCGAGTACATGACGGGCGGGACGGCGGTGATCCTCGGGCCGGTAGGCGACAACTTCGCGGCCGGGATGACCGGCGGCATGGCCTTCGTCCTCGACCTGGCGGACCGCTTCCCGAGCAGCGTCAACCCCGACAGCGTGGTGGTCCAGCGGCTCTCCTCGCCGCACTGGGAGGAGGTGCTGCTGCGCCTGATCCGAGAGCACGCCCATGAGACCGGCTCCGCCTTCGCCGAGGGCCTGCTGCGAGACTGGGACCGGGTGCGCGGTCAGGTCTGGCAGGTCTGCCCCAAGGAAATGCTCGGCCGGCTCGATCATCCGTTGGCGGCGGAACAGGCGGTGCACGAGCGTGCCTGAAATTCAGGCCGTTCGCTGAGTGCGTTCATCTAATCGAACCATGTTCTGCGACATCCTGTCGCAGCATTACCGTTTTGTCATGTTCGTGGTCGCCGACCGCCGACACCCCGGCTAACCCTTCGTCAACGCGAGGGCTGCGCGGGGAGTGGAATGGCGTCTGATACGTCGGTGTTGGTCGGCGAAGCTATGGCGGCGTTGCAGCGGCGGGATGGCCGCGCTGCGATGGCCATGCTGGAGCAGGCCCGCGCCCAGGCGCCCGAGGATCTCAACATCCTTCTAAACATCGCGCTGGCCCAGCGCGTCGGGGGCGACCTGACCGGCGCCATCGCCACCCTCGACCGGGTGCTGATGGTCGACCCCTACCATTTCATGGCCATGCTCTCGAAGGGCGCCCTGGTCGAACAGGTCGGCGGGGCCAGGCAGGCGGCGCCGATCTACGAGATCGCCCTGAAGATCGCTCCGCCCGCCGACCGGCTGCCGCCCGGCGTCGCCGCGCCGATGGCCCGCGCCCGCCAGGTGGTCGACCAGAACGCCGACCGCCTGGCCGAGCACCTCCAGGCCCGGGTGGCGGCGGTGAAGGCCCGCCACGGCAACCGCAGCCTTGAGCGCTTCGACGAGTCTCTGGAGATCCTGGCCGGGCGCCGCCGCGCCTACATCTCCGAGCCGATCGACTTCCACTATCCGCGCCTGCCGGCCATTCCCTTCTTCGACCGCGAGCACTTTCCCTGGTTCCCGGAACTCGAGGCGGCGACCGACATGATCCGGGGCGAACTGGAAGGCGCCCTGGCCGCCGCCGACGCCGACTTCGCCCCCTACATCGACTATCCGGCCGGGGCGCCGGTCAATCAGTGGGCGGAGCTCAACGGGTCGCGCCGCTGGCGCTCCCTGTGGCTGTGGCGGGACGGCCAGCGGCAGGAGGCCGCCTGCGCGCAATGCCCCGGCACCGCGGAGCTGCTCTCGCGCCTGCCGCTGGCCGACCAGCCGGAGTTCGCCCCCACCGCCCTGTTCTCGGCCCTCGA
This sequence comes from Caulobacter sp., assembly GCA_035627755.1. GTDB lineage: Bacteria > Pseudomonadota > Alphaproteobacteria > Caulobacterales > Caulobacteraceae > Caulobacter. The sequence continues at coordinate 12,488 of DASPLD010000088.1, forward strand.
GGCCCACACCCACATCCCGCCGCACACCGGCTCGACCAACGCCCGGCTGCTGGTCCACCTGCCGCTGATCCTGCCCGGCCCGGCGCGGTTCCGGGTCGGCAACGACATCCGCGAGTGGAGGATGGGCGAGGCCTGGGCCTTCGACGACACCATCGAGCACGAGGCCTGGAACGACGCCGACAGCCTGCGAGTGATCCTGATCTTCGATGTCTGGAACCCGCTGCTGAGCGAGGCCGAGCGCGAACTGATTGGCGAGATGATGCTGGCGCGGAAGGCCTTCTACGCGGGCTAGCCGCCAACCGCCGGCCCGACGTAGCGCGCCCGGGGCCGGATCAGCCGGCCGCCCGAGCCCTCCTCGACCGCGTGGGCGATCCAGCCGGCCGAGCGGGCGACGGCGAACAGCAGGAAGGGCGCGTCTTCGGGAAGGCCGAGGGCCTGGGCCATCGCCACCAGGGCGAAGTCGATGTTGGCGCGCTCGCCGGTGCCGGACTCGACGGCGTCGAGCAGGGCGGCGAGCTCGTCCGTCGGCGGACGGGCGGCGAGCAGGGCCGCGGCGCGGGGGTCGCCCTCGGGGTAGAGGGGATGGCCGAAGCCGGGCGTCGGGGCGGCGCGGGCCAGGCGGCCTTCGACGGTGGCGCGGGGACCGATCCGGCGGGACTCCTCGACCAGGTTGATGACCCTGGCCGCCATTCCGCCGTGCAGCGGGCCCGACAGGGCGCAGAGGCCGGCCAGGGCGGCGGCGGCCAGGCCCGCGCCCGTCGAGGCGGCGACCCGGGCGGCGAAGGTCGAGGCGTTGAGCTCATGGTCGGCGAGCAGCACCAGGGCGCGGCGCAGGATATCGGCGCCGTCCGGCCGGCCCCAGGCGGCGGCGAGGCGTTGGTGGATGGGGCCGGTCCCCAGCGCGCCGCAGACCGCGTCGGCGACGAGGTCGAGCAGGCCCGAGCCCTCCATGGCCAGGGCCAGGGGGGCTCGGCCGCGGGCGGGCGGCTCCTCCGCCGCCCGGGCGGCGAGGGCCGCGAACAGCCGGGCGCGGCCGTCGGGGAGAGCCGGCGGGGCGGGACGGGCCGTCGCCTTGAGCACGGCCCCGTGGCCGCCGCGCAGCAGGCGGGCGACGGATTCGAGGGTTTCGGTCTCGGCCAGGGCGGCGGCGTCCCGACCGCGGTACCAGAGCCGGCCGTCGGCGATTGTGGTGATAGCGCTGGCCAGCACCGGCTCGCCCCAGGCTATGGCGCTCTGGGCGACGGCCGAGGCCTTGCGGCCCCGGGCTCGCCGGTCGGTCAGGGCCACGATGTCGGCGGCGCGGTAGAGGCTGCGGCGCGGATCGGCGGGATCGGGGCGAGCGTCGACCCGGCCGCGGCTGACATAGGCGTAGAGCGTCTGGGAACGGACCCCCAGCCGCTGCAGCGCCGCTTCCCGGCTGATCCAGTCGGTGGACATTGCCAAGCCTTATATTGATTATATTGATCAAGATTGACGTTGATCAATATCAGCCTGTTTCCTGCCGCCGTACAAGCGCGAAATAGGAAACTGAACATGTCCGAAGGTCTCGACGATGTCGTCGCCGCCCGCACCGTCCTCTCGGAGGTCGATGGCCAGGCCGGCCGGCTGGTGATCCGCGGCTGGACCCTGGACCAGCTGGTCGGGCGCACCCGCTTCGAGGAGATCACCCGACTGCTGTTCGACGGCTTCTTCGAGAACCTGCCGCAGGATCTGACCCAGGCGCTCGGCGCGGCCCGGGTCCAGGTGTTCGAGGAGGTGCAGGCGGTCGACGACGGCCTGCTGGCCCTGGGGCCAGTCGAGGCGATGCGGGCCCTGGTCGCCAGGCTGCCGGATGGCGACGACCTCGCCACCGCCCTGGCGTTGCTGGCGGCGCCGGCGGTGTTCACCCCGGCCATCGTGCGGTTGCAGGCCGGCGAGGCGCCGATCGCTCCCGACCCTTCGCTCGGTCACGCCGCCGACATCCTGCGCATGCTGCACGGCCGTCCCGCCGCCGCCGGCCAGGCCGAGGCGCTGGACGCCTACCTGGTCACCGTCTGCGACCATGGCCTCAACGCCTCCACCTTCGCCGCCCGGGTGGTGGCCTCGACCCGCGCCGGCCTGACCAGCGCGGTGCTGGCCGGCATCTCGGCGCTGAAGGGACCGCTGCACGGCGGCGCGCCCGGGCCGGTGATCGAGATGCTCGACGCCATCGGCAAGCCGGAGAACGCCCGGCCTTGGATCGAGGACGCGCTGGACCGCGGCGAGCGGCTGATGGGCTTCGGCCACCGCATCTACCGCGTCCGCGACCCCCGCGCCGACGCGCTGAAGGGTGCTGTGCGGCGCCTGGCGGAGGAGTCCAATCGCCTGCCCGGCCGGATCGCCTTCGCCGAGGCCGTCGAGGCCGCCGCCCTGGCCATCCTCAAGGCGCACCGCCCCGACCGGCCGCTGGACGTCAATGTCGAGTTCTTCACCGCCCTGCTTCTGGAGGCCTTGGCCTTCCCGCCGGCCACCTTCACCGGGGTGTTCGCCATGGGCCGCACGGCGGGCTGGTTGGCCCACGCCCGCGAGCAGCTGGCCGGCGGGCGGCTGATCCGGCCGCAGTCGGTCTACGTCGGTCCGACGCCCCTGAAGGCGGCGTAGTAAACGCCGTCTTAATCCGCGCGGGTGCATGAGCGGGACGATTCGCTAGAGTTGTCCCCGGCATGAGCGTCGACCGCGTCCTCCATCACTTTCCC
>DASPLD010000089.1:0-4230 GCA_035627755.1 Caulobacter sp.
CAAACTGATCGCCTGGGTCCGTGAGATCGCCGCGCTGACCAAGCCGGCGGCGGTCCACTGGTGCGATGGGTCGGACGCGGAGTCCAAGCTGCTGACCGACCAGCTGGTCGAGGCGGGCACGCTGAAGCGCCTGAACGCGGAAAAGCGCCCCAACAGCTTCTACGCCGCCTCCGATCCGCGCGACGTCGCGCGGGTGGAAAGCCGCACCTTCATCTGTTCGGAGAAGGAAATCGACGCCGGCCCGACCAACAACTGGTCCGAGCCCAACGCCATGCGCGAGCGGCTGAACGGCCTGTTCGACGGCTGCATGGCCGGCCGGACGATGTATGTCGTGCCCTTCTGCATGGGCCCGATCGGCTCGCCGATCAGCGCCCTGGGCGTCGAGATCACCGACAGCGCCTATGTCGCCATCTCGATGCGGGTGATGACCCGGATGGGCAAGCAGGCGCTCGACATGATGGGCGACGACGGCTTCTTCGTGCCCGCCGTCCACACCCTGGGCGCGCCGCTGGCGCCGGGCCAGCAGGACGTGCCCTGGCCCTGCAACGACGAGAAGTGGATCGTCCACTTCCCCGAGAGCCGGGAGATCTGGTCCTACGGCTCGGGCTACGGCGGCAACGCCCTGCTGGGCAAGAAGTGCTACGCCCTGCGCATCGCCAGCGTGATGGCGCGCGACGAGGGCTGGCTGGCCGAGCACATGCTGATCCTCAAGCTGACCAGCCCCAAGGGCGCGGTCCGCTACATGGCCGCCGCCTTCCCGAGCGCCTGCGGCAAGACCAACCTGGCCATGCTGCAGCCCACCATCCCCGGCTGGAAGGCCGAGACGGTCGGCGACGACATCTGCTGGATGCGCTTTGGGGAAGACGGCCAGCTGCGCGCCATCAACCCGGAAGCCGGCTTCTTCGGCGTGGCGCCCGGCACCGGCATGGGCACCAACCGCAATGCCGTCGAGGCACTGAACCGCGACTGCGTGTTCACCAACGTGGCCCTGACCCCCGACGGCGACGTCTGGTGGGAGGGCCTGACCGACGAGCCGCCGCCGGCGCTGACCGACTGGCGCGGCAATGCCTGGACGCCGGACTCTCCGACTCCGGCCGCCCACCCCAACGCCCGCTTCACCGTCGCCGCCCACCAGTGCCCGGTGATCGCCGACGAATGGGCCGACCCCGCCGGCGTGCCGATCAGCGCCATCCTGTTCGGCGGCCGCCGGGCCAGCGCCGTGCCGCTGGTCACCGAGGCGTTCGACTGGGAGCACGGGGTGTTCCTGGCCTCCAACACCGCCTCCGAGGGCACCGCCGCGGCCGAGAACAAGGTCGGCGAGCTGCGCCGCGACCCGTTCGCCATGCTGCCCTTCTGCGGCTACAACATGGGCGACTACTTCGCCCACTGGCTGAAGGTCGGCGCCAATGCGCCGGACCGGACGAAGCTGCCGAAAATCTTCTTCGTCAACTGGTTCCGCAAGGACGGCGGCAAGTTCGTCTGGCCGGGCTACGGCGAGAACAGCCGGGTGCTGAAGTGGATCTTCGACCGGCTGGAGGGCGAGGCCGAAGCCGTCGATACCGCTATCGGCCGCCTGCCGGCCGAGGGCTCGCTGGACGTCTCGGGCCTGGACCTCGCGCCCGAGAAGCTCGACCTGCTGCTCAGCGTCGACGCCGATGTCTGGCGCGAGGAAGCCTCCCTGATCCCGGCCTTCTACGACCGTTTCGGCGACCGCATGCCGGATCGGCTGTGGGCGCAGTACGAGGCGCTGGTCGAACGCCTGGGCGCCGGCGCAGCAGCCGAGCGCAAGGTGGAAATGGCGTAGGCCTAAGCGCGAAGGAGGTCAGAAACGACTTCCCTGGGGCGGCGGGCGACCCGGATTGTCCCTTGGCGGCGACCGGTCGGGGGCATAGCCGCGGCCTTTAACCCCTGAAGGCGCCGGATCGGGGTCCGACCGCGCCCACGATCCTGCCTTACTGAAGATGAGCACGCCGCCCGTTTTCGGCGGGTGCTGCTCAAGTTCCGCCTTGGCGGCTGTGAACAGGGGGACGACGTGCTCGGGCCCCTGCAGCACGACACACAGGCTGCGCGCGCCGTCTATCGTTCTGAAGTTCTCGAGATGCTTCACGCGATCAGGCTGTTTCTTGAACCAGCTATGCATCCGGTCATATGCGGGTTTGTCGTACCATCCTGCCCGCGGTTCGAATGTCACCAGCATCTGGCAATCGGTGGCGTTCGCCGCCGACGCTGTCAGCCCGGTCGCGACGAGAATAGCGATCGTGGCCGCCAGGGCTCGAAAAAGCAGCATCACTAGACCCCCCTTGAGAGGAACAGTCTCAGGTGAGGGAGTGGGTTTGTCCAGGCAGTGGATCAGCCAGACGCCCCCTGGTGTGGAAGTGGCCCCCGGTCTTGCTCAGCGCCATGATCGGCGCCTGCTTGCCCTATACCGGGTACAGAACGGGGACACGTTGGATTCCAACGTGTCCCCATGTCGCGCCTTCTGATGACTGCTTTCCGTTTGCTACTCGCCGATAGCGGCGATGCCCTCATCCGACCCCTTCGGGGCCACCTTCTCCCGATAAGCGGGAGAAGGACGCTACCCGCCCGGCCCGCCACGGGTGTGGAAGTGGCCGCCGGTCTTGCTCAGCGCCGTGATCGGCGCCTTCCTGCCTTCCACCGGCAACAGCTTCACCACCCCGCTGAACACCGGCCGGATGGCCGCTGGCGAGGTCGTTGTCACACAGAGCGTGCGTTCGCCCTCCCGGCCCCAGGGGGTGACCTTCACGTCGGCGACCAGTTTCGGGTTGGCCTTCAGCCAGGCGTCGACGCGGCCATAGGCCTCCTGGTCGATGCCCATGGCGTAGCTGCCGAAGGAGACGCTGACGTCGCAGCCCTCGCCCCCCGGCACGCTTGGAGGCGGCTCCGCCCCGCTGTCGGTGGCGCAGGCGGCGAGGAGGCCGGCGAAGGCCAGTGGGGCGAGTCGGATCATGCGGCGGCTCCCATGAAGGCCGGGAGCCACCCTTCGTGGGCGGCCCGCAGCCTGTCGAGGTCTATGGAGAAGAGGCCGCGAGAGGCGAACGCGTTCCCGCCTGCCTTGCCGACGACGCTGGCGTGGAGGCCGGCGGCGGCGGCCGCGGCCAGCAATGGGGCGGGATCGGCCAGGGCGACCAGGTAGCGGGCCTGGTCCTCGCCGAACAGCAGGGGGTGGGCATGGGCGGCGCTGGTGGCGTCGAGGGTGACCCCGACGCCGCTGGCAAGGGCCATCTCGGCGGCGCCGATCGCCAGGCCGCCGTCGGAGAGGTCGTGGACGGTGCGCAGGGCTCCGGCGGCGATCTGGGCGCGGACGAAGTCGCCGGTGCGGCGCTCGAGGGCGAGGTCGACCGGCGGCGGGGCCCCGTCCTCGCGACCGAGGATCTCCCGCAGGTAGAGGCTGGCGCCCAGTTCCCCGTGATTGGTCCCGATGACGACCAGGGTGTCGCCGTCCTTCATGCCGGCGAAGTCCGCGCGCCTGCCATAGTCGGTGAGCAGGCCCACCGCGCCCACCGTCGGGGTCGGCGGAATGGCCTGGCCGTTGGTCTCGTTGTAGAGGCTGACGTTGCCGCTCACGACCGGGAAGTCGAGGGCGCGGCAGGCCTCGGCCATGCCCTCGATGGCCTTGACGATCTGGCCCATGATCGCCGGGCGCTCGGGATTGCCGAAGTTGAGGTTGTCGGTGATGGCGATCGGCTCGGCGCCGACGGCGGTCAGGTTGCGCCAGGCCTCGGCCACGGCCTGCTTGCCGCCCTCGTAGGGATCGTTCAGCACATAGCGTGGGGTGCAGTCGCTGGTCACCGCCAGGGCCTTGCGCGTGCCGTGGACGCGCACGACGCCGGCGTCGGCGCCGGTGGCGCTGTCCTCCAGGGTGTCGGCCATGACGTGGCGGTCGTACTGCTCCCACAGCCAGCGCTTGGAGGCGACGTCGGGGCAGGCGATCAGCTTGAGCACCGCCGCTTCCCAGTCGGCCGGGGCGGGAACCTGGCCGGCGTCGACGTGCGCCGGCTTCGGGGGCTCGGTCCAGGGACGGTCGTAGAGCGGCGCGTCGTCCGAAAGCGGGGCCAGCGGCAGGTCGCAGACCACCTCGCCCTTGTGCTTGAGCACGATGTGGCCGGTGTCGGTGGTCCAGCCGATGGTGGCGGCGTCCAGGCCCCACTTCTCGAAGATGCGCCGCCCGTCGCCCTCGCGGCCGGGCTTCAGGATGGCCAGCATCCGCTC
>DASPLD010000090.1:0-5716 GCA_035627755.1 Caulobacter sp.
CGCCGGAGTCGCCGTTCAGCACATCGTTGCCGTCTCCGCCCTTGATCAGGTCGTTGCCGTCGCCGCCGCTGAGGGTGTTGGCCCCGCTGTTGCCGTCGAGAATGTTGTTGAGGGCGTTGCCGGTCCCGTTGATGTCCCCGACCCCGGTCAGGGTCAGGTACTCGATGTTGGCGCCCAGCGGGTTGATGGTGACGCTGGCCACCACCCGGTCGGAGCCTTCGCCGCCGGCCTCGGTGGTCGTATCGCTCGCGTCGTCGACGACATAGGTGTCGTCGCCCGCCCCGCCGGCCATGTCGTCGGCGCCCGCGCCGCCGTCGAGCAGGTCGTGGCCGAGACCGCCGGCCAGATCGTCGCCGCCGGCGTCGCCATAGATGAGGTCGTTGCCGGCGTCGCCCGACAGGATGTCATTGTTGTCGCCGCCATGGAGGGCGTCATTGTTGTCACCGCCGTTCAGGGTGTCGTCGCCGCCGAGGCCCCGGATGACGTCGTCGCTGGCGCCGCCGTCGGCCGTGTCGGCCCCGCCCGCGCCGGTCAGGTCATCCGCGCCCGCGGTGCCGGCGAACGAGCTGGCCGGCAGCCCGTAGATGATCCAGGCGGCGCCCGCGTTGGTTCCGGCCGCGTCGTGGAAGGCGGTGCTGACGACGATGTCCATGGCGCCGTCGTTGTTGAAGTCACCGGCGCCGGAGACGCGGCTGAGGTTGTCCCCGGCCGCCTCGCCGTTGATCTGGAAGCCGTTGGTTCCGTCGAGGCTGGAGAGCGCCAGGGTGGCGGCGAAGGCCGTGCTGCGGCCAAAGACGACGTAGGCGGCGCCGGCGTTGGAGCCGGCGGCGTCGTGGCCGGTCGAGCCGAAGGCGATGTCGTCGATGCCATCGCCGTTGACGTCGCCCAGACCGGTGACCCGGATGCCCAGGTTGTCGCCGGAGGCCTCGCCGTCGATCTGGAAGCCGTTGGTCCCGTCCAGGCTGTTGACGTTGATGTTCGTGAAGCCGGCGTTGCTTCCGAACACCACATAGACCGCGCCGTTGTTGCCGCCGCCGTTGGCCCCGATGATGATGTCGTCGATGCCGTCGTTGTTGATGTCGCCGGCGCCGTCGACGTAGATGCCGAGCTGGTCGCCCACCGCCTCGCCGGAGATCCGGAAGCCCGCCGTCCCGTTTAGGCCGCCCAGGGACACGGTGGCGCCGAAGTTGCCGGCGACGGCGGTGTTCCTGCCATACACGATATAGGCGGCGCCGGAGTTGGAGCCGCCCGGGTCGGCCCCCATGGCGCCGACGATGATGTCGTCGATGCCGTCGCCATTGACGTCGCCGGCATTGGCTACCGAGGTGCCGGCATAGTCATAGGTGGCCGCGGCCGGCATCTTGAAGCCGTTCGCGCCATTGAGGGTGGAGACGTCGATGTTGCCGGCGAAGCCGGCGGCCGTGCCGAAGATGACATAGGCCGCGCCGACATAGCCGTCCGCCTGGTTGGCGCCGACCAGCAGGTCTTCGATGCCATCGCCGTTGAAGTCTCCGCTCGCCACCGAGTTGCCGAGGCCGTCGCCGCCGTTGGTGCCGCTGATTTGGAAGCCGGTGGTTCCGGTCAGGCTGGAGGCGGAGATGTTGGCGGCAAAATTGCCGGCGACGGCCGTATTCTTGCCGAACAGGACATAGGCCGCGCCCGAGCCGCCGCCGTCCGGATCGGCGCCCGAGGCGCCGACGATCAGGTCGTCGATCCCGTCGTTGTTGACATCGCCGGCCGCAGCGACCGAGACGCCGAGGAAGTCCTGGGCGTATTCGCCGCCGTTCAGCTGGAACCCGTTGGTCCCATCCAGGCTGGCGAGGCTGAAGGTGGCGCCGAGGCCCGCCGCCGTGCCGAAGACGACGTAGACCGCCCCCTGGCTGGAGCCACCGACGCCGGTGGCGCCGATCGCGAAGTCGTCGATACCGTCGCCGTTGATGTCGCCGACGTTACTGATCGATTGGCCGGCATAGTTGCTCGCCGCCTCGCCGTTGACCTGGGTGCCCGTCGAGCCGTCGACGGTGGTCAAAACAAAGACTGCCGGAAAATCCGCCATGGTGGTGCCTCGCCCGTTTAGATTGCGCCGGTGGGTTACCCACTAGTCACGCGATTCAGAATCTGCCGCGAGTCGTTAGCGGAGTCTTTCACGGCGCGATTTGTCGCGGGTGGTCGCCGCCCGCCGCCCGGTCGCGGGTGGCGATGCAGGGGTTCAACCGAGGCGGGATCGGCTGGCCCGGCGTGATCGTCGCCCTGCGGGGGTCAAGATTTGACCTCAGTCGCGGGTCTTCCTATGGCCTGGGTAAAGCGGATTTTTTCGCCTGGGAGTTTGCGTGTGCGGCTGAAGCCGGTGGCAGTGTTGGGACTATGGCTGGCCGCCGGGCCGGCCGCCGCCGCGCCGCCGGCCAAGTTCGACCTGGTCTGCCGGGACACGGCCAGGTCCAGCGGGGTGACGCGGCTGTCGGTTGACCTCAAGGCCATGCGCTGGTGCCGCACCGGCTACTGCAAGCCCTACCGGCGCTGGAAGATAAAGCGCATCTCCGGCCGGCAGGTGATGCTGCGCGAAGAGGGTGGGACGCGGATCGTCTACGACCGCCGCAGCGGCGACTACTTCCATTGGAGCAATGGCGGCAAGCGCACCGAGCGGCGCTGGGCCTGCAAGGAAGCGCCCTTTACGCCTTTCTAGAGCAGGGCGTGAGCGTCAGCCTCACCAGGCCATTCAGCGCAATCCTACCGCCATCCCGGCCGGAGCGTAGCGGAAAGCCGGACCCAGGGGTGCGGCGTCACGCTGCCCGACGCAGCCTGTTCGCTGGCGCCCTGTCACCCCTGGGTCCCGGATCGGGCCTGCGGCCCGTCCGGGATGACGGGGAAGGGTTAGCGCACCGCGCCGCAGAAGCGCTGGATGCGGTCGCAGGCCTCTTCCAGCACGGCGTTGGAGGTCGCGTAGCTGATCCGGAAGTGGGGCGAGAGGCCGAAGGCCTCGCCGTGCACCACGGCCACGCCCTCGGCTTCCAGCAGTTCGCTGGCGAAGGCCTCGTCGGACGTGATGACCTTTCCGGTCGGGGCGGTCTTGCCGATCAGTTCGGCCACCGAGGGATAGACGTAGAAGGCGCCCTCGGGGGTCGGACAGTGCATGCCGCTGGCCTGGTTGAGCATCGAAACCACCAGGTCGCGGCGCTCCTGGAACAGCTTCTGGTTCGGCTTGATAAAGGCCTGGGTCCCGTTCAGGGCCTCGACCGCCGCCCATTGGGAGATGGACGAGGGGTTGGAGGTCGACTGGCTCATCACCTTGGCCATCAGCTTGATCAGGGCCTCGGGACCGCCGGCGTAGCCGATCCGCCAGCCGGTCATGCTGTAGGCCTTGGAAACCCCGTTCATGGTCAAGGTGCGGTCGTAGAGGCCGGGCTCGACCTGGGCGATGGTGCTGAACTCGAAGTCGTCGAACACCAGGTGCTCGTACATGTCGTCGGTGAGGATCCAGACCTGCGGGTGGCGCAGCAGGACATCCGCCAGGGCCTTGAGTTCGGCGCGGGTATAGGCGGCGCCCGACGGGTTGGAGGGGCTGTTGAGCAGCAGCCACCTGGTGCGAGGGGTGATCGCCGCCTCGAGGTCGGTCGGCTGGACCTTGAAGCCGGTCGCCGCGCTGGTCTGGACGAAGCGCGGTTCGCCGCCGGCGAGGTAGGCCATGTCCGGATAGCTGACCCAGTAAGGAGTGGGGATCAGCACCTCGTCCCCCGGGTTCAGGGTGGCGACCAGGGCGTTGTAGATCACCGGCTTGCCGCCCGGCGAGACGTTGATCTGGCTGGGGCTGTAGGAGAGGCCGTTCTCGCGCTGGAACTTGGCGCAGATGGCTTCCTTGAGCTCCGGGATGCCGTCGACGTCGGTGTACTTGGTCTTGCCGTCGCGGATGGCCTTGATGGCCGCTTCCTTGATGTTGTCGGGCGTGTCGAAGTCGGGCTCGCCGGCGCCCAGGCCGATCACGTCGCGACCCTCGCGGACGAGCTGCCGGGCCTTGGCCGTCACCGCGATGGTGGCGGACGGCTTGACGCGGGCGAGCGCGGCGGACTGCAGCGACGACATAGACAGAGACTCCCCTGGGTGGCGTGTTTTCAGGATTGGCGTCGTCTTACGCGCCGCCCTGTTGCGCCGCAACACGGGGAGTCGTGCAATTTCTTTGCAGGGTCTGAGGTCAGGGCTATGCGCGGAAGGCGCGGACTTCCTCGATGAAGGCCCCAAGGTGGGCGCCGAACGCCTTGAGCGTGCGCTCGTCGGTCAGTCTTCCGTCGACGATCTTGGTGTGGGCCTGGAAGACCAGCACCTCGCTCAGCGGAGCGACGCGGGTGACGGTGCGGCGCAGGATCAGGCGCAGCTGGTCCTGGGCGCGGGCGCTGCCGGTCATGCCGGGGCTGGCGCCGACGATGCAGGCGATCTGGCCGGTCAGTGGCGGGGGATCGCCCCGGCTGGCCCAGTCGATGGCGTTCTTGAGCACCCCGGTGACGCCGGCGTTGTACTCCGGGCAGGCGAACAGGATGCCGTCGGCGGCGCGGATGGCCTCCTTCCAGGCGGTGACGGCGGGCGGGTCGCCCTGCGCCTCCAGATCGGCGTTGAACAGCGGCAGGTCGTGCAGGCCGAACGGCGCGATGGTCACGCCCTCGGGGGCCAGGTCCTGGGCCGCGTGGAGCAGGGCGGTGTTGAAGGAGGCCGCCCGCAGGCTGCCGGAAACGCCGAGAATTCGCATGGCCGCCACCGTAGCGACGGCGCCACGCCCGCGCAGTAACAAACCGCGGAGCCAGGAACCGTCCGGGCGCGGAGGTCATTGAAGCGGCTCGGGGCCGGAGGAGACATGACCTACGCCGCCCCTTCCCCGTCCCGACACGCCCCGGCGGCGCCCCGGCCCGCCCTTGACCCGTTCGCCGCAATCGGCGAGGCCTTCGCGCGCATGAAGGCCTTCATCAACTTCGTCCTGAACATGGACGCCCGCGCCTGGCGCGCGGTGGCGGTCAGCTTCCTGCTGTTCGGCGGGGTGGGGCTGGTGTTCCTGTTCGGGGCCCCACTGATGGGCCTGGACGGGGAGGCGGCGGTCGAGGGCTGGCTGGGCTCGGTGCACGGGGTCTGGGGCCTGCCGGTGGCGGTGGGCGCCTTCGCGGTGCTGGCCTTCCTGGGTGTGCCGCAGATCGTACTGATCGCCGCGGCGGTGGTCGCCTTCGGGCCCTGGCTGGGGATGGCCTACAGCTGGATCGGGACCCTGGTCTCGGCCCAGGTGGGCTTCTGGCTGGGCCGGCTGTTCGGGGCCAAGCTGCTGCGCGACCTCGGCGGCCAGAGCGTCAACCGGTTCATGAAGCTGATCGGCCAGAACGGGTTTCTCGCCAGCCTGATCGTGCGGCTGGTCCCCTCCGCGCCGTTCATCGTGGTCAACATGGCGGCCGGCGTCACCCCGATGCGGATGCGCCATTTCACGGCCGGGACGGGCCTGGGGATCATCCCCAAGATCATGCTGACCGCCTTCGCCGGCAACTCCCTGGTCCAGAGCTTCAAGGGGGAAGGCAACTGGACCCACTACCTGACCCTGGCCGGGGTGGCGGCCGTGTGGATCGGCGTCGGCTGGTATGCGCGGCGCTGGCTGAAGGCGCACGAGGACGAGGCGGAAGGGGCGCCCGAGTTGGAAGACAAGGCGTCCTGAGTTAGCTTCGTGGGCATGACCGTCCACGTCACCATCGAA
>DASPLD010000091.1:0-11250 GCA_035627755.1 Caulobacter sp.
GCCCCGGGTCAGGTCCGAGACGGTCATCTCCGCCGCGCTGAGCCGCTCGAACACCGCCCGGCGGGTCGGGTCGGCCAGGGCGCGGAAGATGTCGGGCTCGGACATGGACGATACATAAGTCAATACTTATGGGTTCGTCAAGCCGCCGCCGGCCGGGTCCGCTGGGTCAACGCGCCCTATCGCTCTGGCTGCGCCGATCCGCTATCGGGCGTCTCATGAGCCGCGTTCTTGCCCTCCTTCCCCTGTTGCTGGCCGCCATTGTCGTCGGGCCGGCGCACGCCCAGCGGGCGGACCCGCGCGGGACCTGCGCGGGCGTCACGCCGCAGCGCGAGACCGTCGAGGGCTTCCAGCCCCATGTCTATCGCCGGGCCAGCAACCGGGACCTCAGGCTCCACGTATTGACGCCGACCGGCTTCAGCGGCCCCCGACCGGCCGTGGTGTTCTTCTTCGGCGGCGGCTGGCGCAACGGCGACGTCGCCGCCTTCGAGCGACAGGCCCGCGCCTTCGTCGCCCGCGGCTATGTCGCCGTCCTGGCCGACTACCGCGTCCAGTGCCGCGACGGGACCAGCCCCCTGGCCTCGGTCGAGGACGCCGTTGCGGTCCACGCCTGGGTCCGCGACAAGGGCCCGGAGTTCGGGATCGACACCAACCGCATCGTCCTGGCCGGCGCTTCCTCCGGCGGGCATCTGGCGCTGATGGGCGCGCTCAAGGCGCCGCCGGCCGCCAAGCCAGCGGCCCTACTGCTGTTCAACCCGGCCATCGACCTGGTGAACCCCGCGCCGATACACCTGAAGCTCTTCGCCCGCGGCCTCTCGCCAAGCGTCCAGCCGATCGCCGACCTGCCGCCGATGATCATCTTCCAGGGCAAGGCCGACAGCGTCACCCCCTACGCCGCCGCCGACGACTACTGCGCCCGAATCAACGAGGCCAAGCGCACCTGCATCCTGGTGGGCTACGCCGGCGCCGAGCACGGCTTCTTCTACGACGCCGGCTACGACGACACCCTGCGGCGCGGGATCGAGTTCCTCAGGACGTGGGTGGAGGCGCCCTAGTCAGCCATCGCGCCCCACATTGCCATGCACAGACCGAAGGCCCGCATGTCGCCAGTGGTGGTGCCGGCCATGCGGTTCATGGCGAAGGCGAAAGTGGTTCCGGCCCGCAGGTCGTTGATCACCAGGCTGCCGCCGTAGCCGCCCCAGAAGCAGCAGTCGTCGTTCGGCAGCGGCACTGATCCGCCGTTGAGGCCGAAGCCCAGCCCGAACTTCACCTCCATGCCGAGGATCAGGTCCTTGCCCTGGATCTGCGGCTCGAGCGCCCGGCGCACGCCGGCCTCGGAGAGAATCTGCTTGCCGCCCACGGCCCCGCCGTTCGACAGCAGCGACTGGACCAGCGCCACCGAGCGGGCGTTGCCCGTGCCACCGGCCGCCGGAATCTCGGCCCCGCGCCAGGCCCGGGTACTCGTCTCATGCACCTCGATGGGAGGGTTGGACATGCTGTTCATCAGCGCGTCGCCACCCCCCTCGCCAAAGCCCGTGCCGGGCGGCGGCGGGACCAGCTCGGCTACCCGATGGTCTTCGCTGGCCGGCAGGCCGATGTGGAAGTCGGCGCCCAATGGCCCGGCGATCTCCTCGCGGAACACGGTCCCCAGGCTCCTCCCGGCGATCCGCCGCACCACCTCCCCGACCAGGTAGCCCTGGGTCATCGCGTGATAGCCGCTGGCCGCGCCGGGCTCCCAGAAGGGCGTCTGCGCCGCCAGCAGGGCGGTGACCTTCTCCCAGTCGTAGAGATCTTCCTTGACCAGCGGCTCGCGCCAGCCGGCCAGGCCAGAGGCGTGGCACATGAGGTGGCTGACCTTGACGTCCGCCTTGCCGTTGGCCGCGAACTCCGGCCAGTACCTGGCCACTGGAGCGTCGAAGTCGAGCTCGCCGCGGTCGGCGACCAGCAGGGCGGTTAGGGCCGTCATCGTCTTGGTGGTCGAATAGACGTTGACGATGGTGTCCTTCTCCCAGGCCCTCGTCCTCGCGGGATCGGCCCAGCCGCCCCACAGGTCGACCACCGGCTCGCCGTGCGCCATAGCGCAGAAGCTGGCCCCCAGGTCGTCGCCGCCGACCAGGTTGCCTTCGAACACCGACCGCACGCTCTCGAACCTGTCGTGCGTCAAACCTTGAACCGAACCATCCGCCACGTCTCATCTCCCCGCTTTTCGGAGAGACTAAACGGCATTCAGTTGGCGGTGAAGCCGCCGAACGCTGATCACTCGCCCCCGCCTCTCCGATTGCTCCTCGCGGACGAGCCGCTAACAATCGCTCGATGGACTCCAGCCACCCCCTCGACCGCCCTGTCTGGGCCGCCCTCCACGGTCGGCAGGCGCAGTTCGCCCTCCGCCAGGGGCTGGCGGTCCGGTTCCATCCCGCGTTCGGGGTGTTCGCGGCCGCCCCCGACCAAAGCGACGACAGTCTCGCCGCGCTCGCCGGCCTCGCCCGGGACCACGGCCCCATCGCCCTGTTCGAGGAAGGCGAACCGCCCGCCATTCCAGGCCTGGAGGTGCAGGCGCAAGGGCTCTGCGTGCAGATGGTCGCCGAAGCCGACGCCTGGCCCCGCGCCGGCCTTCGACATCCTGCCCCTCACCGGAGCCGACGCCCCCGCCATGCTGGCGCTGGCCACCCTGACCCGGCCCGGTCCCTTCTTCGAGCGCACCCACGAACTTGGCGACTTCGTCGGGATCAAGCAGGGCGGCCGGCTGATCGCCATGGCCGGCGAGCGGCTGGCGCCCGACGGCTTCACCGAGGTCAGCGGCGTCTGCACCGACCCGGACCACCGCGGCCGCGGCTATGCCGCCGCCCTGATGCGGCGGGTGGCCGGATCGATCCTCGGCCGCGGGGAAACCCCCTTCCTGCATTCCTACGCCGACAACGCCGGCGCCATCGCCCTCTACGAAAGCCTGGGCTTCGTCGTCAGGTCCAGGCCGATGGTGACCTTCCTCGCCGCCCAATCGTTTGCACCCGCCCCCGGCCGCGCCTAAATCCTTCCCATGCGCCAGACCTTCGACGAATCCACCGATCCCTCCTTCGGCCCGCGCCATGTGCCGCTGATCCGGCAGGCCATGGCCGCCCAGGGCCTCGACGGCCTGCTGGTCCCCCACGAGGACGAGCACCAGAACGAGTACCTCCCCGCCGCCAACGACCGGTTGGCCTGGGCAACCGGCTTCACCGGCTCGGCCGGGGCGGCGGTGATCATGAAGGACAAGGCCGCCGTCTTCGTCGACGGCCGCTACACCCTGCAGGTCCGCGAGCAG
Organism: Caulobacter sp.; assembly: GCA_035627755.1. GTDB lineage: Bacteria > Pseudomonadota > Alphaproteobacteria > Caulobacterales > Caulobacteraceae > Caulobacter. The sequence goes on from DASPLD010000091.1 coordinate 3,296, forward strand.
GTCGACCAGCAGCTGTTCGAAATCCGCGACCTGGTCGAGGGCGGCGTCCCCGCCTATGTCGAGCAGCAGGCCGGCGCCGTCATCGGCTATGATCCGCGCCTGCACAGCCCTGACGCCTTGGCCAACCTCAAGAGGGCCGCCGACAAGGCCGGCGCCACCCTCAAGCCCGTCGCCCCCAACCCGCTCGACACCGCCTGGGCCCCCGAACGCCCGCCGCAACCCAAGGCCAAGGTCGTCCCCCAGCCGCTCGAGTACGCCGGTGAGGACAGCGCCGCCAAGCGCGCCCGCATCGGCGAGGCCCTCAAGGCCCAGGGCGCCGACGCCGCCGTGCTGACCGCTCCCGCTTCCATCGCCTGGCTGTTCAATGTCCGCGGCGGCGACGTCATCCGCACCCCCCTGCCGCTAAGCCAGGCCGTGGTCCGCGCCGACGGCACGGCCCGGCTGTTCCTGGATCCCGACAAGGTGACCCCGGAACTTCCGGCCTGGCTCGGCAACCAGGTGTCGCTGGAAACCCCTGATGACCTCTCCCCGGCCCTGGCCGGCCTAAAAGGCGTCAAGGTGCTGGTCGATCCTGGCCAGTCCTCCGCCTGGTACTTCGACACCCTGGAGGCGGCCGGCGCCACGGTCATCCGCGGCATGGACCCCACCGCCCTGCCCCGCGCCTGCAAGAACGACGTCGAGATCGCCGGCACGCGCGAGGCCCATCGCCGCGACGGCGCGGCCCTGACCCGCTTCCTCCACTGGCTGGCCACCGAAGGCCAGGTCAATCCGCCTGACGAGAAGGAGGCGGTGGCCAAGCTGGAGGGCTTCCGCGAGGCCACCGGCGCCCTGCAGGACCTCTCCTTCAACACCATCGGCGCCTGCAACGGCCACGGCGCCCTACCCCACTACCACCCGACCGAGCGGACCAATGAGCGAGCCAGGCTCGGTTCGCTGCTGCTGGTCGACAGCGGCGGCCAGTACCTGGACGGCACGACCGACGTCACCCGCACCGTCGCCATCGGCGAGCCGAGCGAGGAGATGCGCCGCCGCAACACCCTGGTCCTCAAGGGTCACCTGGCCATCGCCCGCCTGCGCTTCCCGCCCGGCACCACGGGCAGCCAGATCGACGCTTTCGCCCGCGCCGCCCTATGGTCGGAGGGTCTCGACTACGACCACGGCACCGGCCACGGCGTCGGAGTCTACCTCGGGGTCCACGAGGGCCCGCACCGCATCGCCAAGGCGCCCAACAGCATCGCCCTGCAGGCCGGCATGATCGTCTCCAACGAGCCCGGCTACTACAAGGATGGCGAGTACGGCATCCGCATCGAGAACCTGGAAGTGGTCATGCCCGCCGAGCCCATCCCGGGCGGCGAGCGCCCGATGCACCGCTTCGAGGCCCTGACCCTGGCTCCGATCGACAAGCGGCTGGTGGACGTCGAACTGCTGTCCGACATCGAGCGCGCCCAGTTCAACGCCTACCATGCCCGCGTCCTACGTGAGATCGGCCCGCTGCTCGATGGCGAGGCCGGCGAATGGCTCAAGGACGCCTGCGCCCCGCTGTAGGGGAGTGGGAGCCCGCTCGGCCTGGGTGGGTGGGGTTCGTGCGGCCGAGCGGGCCTCGGCGCTGCCGGAGGGGGGTTGGGCAATCGTCCGGCAGCTCCGCCCGGCCATAATGTAGCACATCCGCGCGAGTCGCGCGCTAAAGTTGTGCAAATCCTGGTGGCGCGCCTACTCGTCGAAACCCCGAAACACCGCCGCCTCGTCCACCGACTTCCGCTCTGAAACCACCGCATTGGCCGGGAAGGTCTCGTCCGGCCAGCCCATGGCGATGCAGATCATGATCACCTGGTCGTCGGGAATGCCGGCATGCTCGCGCACCACCGGCGACTGCATGATCCCCTGGCTGTTGATCACGCAGCCTAGCCCCCGCGACCAGGCCGCGTTGACGATCGCGTTCGCGACCGCCCCACAGTCGAACGGCGCGATATCGCTGCCATGGATCGAGCGGTCGTAGGTCACCACCACCGCCGCCGGCGCGTCGAACTGCCTAAAGCCCCGCAGCACCCAGTCCTGCCGCGCCGCCTTGTCCTCGCGGGCGATGCCCATGGCTGCGAACAGCTGCTTGGCGATGCCGATCTGCCGCTCGCGATGCACCCCGCCGTACTCGCCCCCGCTGCGGAACTCGCGCGAATGCGGCACCCCGGCCAGGTTCCGCTCGGTGTTTCCGGCCCGGATGCGATCCAGCACCTCGCCCGCCACCACATAGAAGTTCCAGGGCTGGGTGTTCAGCGACGAGGGCGCCCGCATCGCTAGTTCCAGAACCTCGCGGATCAGCGCCTTGGGAACCGGTTCGGGCTTATAGCCGCGGATGCTCCGCCGCCCCCGGACAACGTCATCGTAGCGCATGGATCTTCCCTGAAACTGGTCGTGCGCCTTTCCTGCCGGCATCCCGTTGGGGAAGTCGAGCCCTCTGCCTAGGCCCTCAACGCCGCGTAGTTGAACAGCCGGAAGCGATACCGCTGTTGCGCTCGGATATTGGCCGCCACCCGGCCGTGCAGCGCCTCGTCCCAGGTCCCCCACCGGGCGATGAAGGCCTCCGCCGCCGCCCGGTCGCCGTTGACCTGCAGGGCCAGCACCTCCTTCAGCAGGTCGCGCACCGCGTCCGGATAGCGGCCATAGTCGATCGACATCCTCGCCGTCGCCGGATCGAAGCTCAGCACCTTGCGGTTGAGGAACCAGTTCCACTGCATCAGCTGCATCATGTTGTACGGCTGCTCGCGCCGCGGCCTGTTGTTCTGCAGGGTCCGCAGGATGCCGCTGGCGTAGAGGGCCCGCAGCTGGTCGGCCGTGTAGTAGCCCCGACGCTTCAACTCCTCGGCCACGAACAGGGACACAAGGTCCGCCTTCATCTCCTCCAGCAGGCTGGCGTCTGGCCCCAGGGCCGCCTCGAAGGAGCGGCCGTCCCTGGTCAGGTCGGGTCCGAGATAGTGCCCCACCTCGTGCCACAGCGTCCGATAGAAGTTCGCATCGGAGGTCAGGTGCCCGGCGAACGGCGGCGCCATCGCCGCTCCGAAGGTGTCCCCGCTGCCTTTGAACAGGTCAGGGTTCCGCATGATGTTGACGCGCAACAGGATGATGCTGCCATACCGCTCGATCAGATAGGGCTCGTTGGGCAGGTTGGTGGCGGTGTTGGCCCCGCGCGCCTGGCCGAAGTCGGCGATCACGTCATAGACCCCGACCGGAATGTCCTCCTGGACCTTCCTGTGCTGGTCGGTCGGCAGGCTGTCCTCCAGGGCCTGGATACCGCTCATCGCCTTGCGCAGCGCCGCCCCCTCCTCGTTGCGCGCCGCCAGCAGGCTGAAGCTGTAGAAGGCCCGCGTGCCGAGCAGTTCGTCGTCATAGGTCTCATAGGCGCCGATCTGGGCGTTGAGGTTCCTGAACCGGCCCTTGAGCCAGGCGGCGTCGCCCGACTCGTAGTCGTCGGAGAGCAGGTCCCGCGCCCGGTTGCGCAGGAACCTGGCGAAGGCCCAATCGTCGGCCTCGACCGCATCGGCCGCCTCGTTGAGCAAGCCATGGGCGCGGACCATCTCGTCGGCGTAGGCCACCGAATAGGGGCAGGCGTAGAGGATTTTCCGGTCCGGCTTGGCAGCGAGCTTCTGGAGCCGGGTCCGCAAGCCGGGGTGGAGGCCGTCGAGCGCCGGGTGCCGCTTCAACTTGCCGAGATCGCGCTGCAGGGACGCGGCGTCGGCCCGCCGAACCACCGATCGCAGATGGGTCAGCGCCGCCGCCTCCGTCGGATGGGCGGCGAGGTAGGCGTCGAGCTCGGCCTTGGTCAGGTCCCAGGGATAGACGTTCTTGCCGGCTGGCGCGGCGTCGACTGCGAGGAAGGGGACGCGCCTGTTGTCGAGGGTGGTGGCGATCGGCCCCTGGTAGACCCGGTAGAGCGTCGCCAGGTCCGCCCCGTGGGCGTCCTTGCGCTTGGCGAGGGCGGCGCGGACCTGCGGAGCGTCACGGTGCCGCTGCAACTCGTAGACGGTCTGGAATATGGCGCCGGCCGTCAACAGTCGGTCGACTGCCGTGCGTTCGCCCCGGCTGAGGTGCGACAGGTCGGGGGCCAGGGTCAGCGTCTGCGTCTTTTCGAGGATTTCCTTGGCCTGGGCCGGCGTCCATTCGCCGGAGAGCGCCTTGGTCTGGGCCAGGACAGGCGGCCCGGCGGCAAGGGCCGCGGCGGAGGCGGAGAGCAGGATGGCGGATCGGCGGGAGAGGTTCATGGCGTTTCCAGGCTTTGGTTCACGATAGCAGCCCGTCCCGGAGTCGAAAGCGCGAAGCGCGTCCTTCGAACAAGGGGCCGTGTGAGCGTGGCGGCAAACCCGCCGGTCTGGTAGGCGAAGGCGATGCTCTCCAGATCGATGAGTCCCTCCGGCCGACTTCTGCTGGGTTTCGGGGCCCTGTCGCTGGCCGCCGTCCTGGCCGGCGCCGGCATCGTCATGGCCCAGGGCGCTCCCGTCTCGGCGCCGGCTCGCAACCTCGCGACCTGGGTGGCGGGAGCGCTTGCCGCCGGAGCCCTCGCGGCCTGCACGCGCGGCGCCGCCCCGGCGGGCCTGGCCTGGGTCGCGCCCCTGGGCCTCCTGACCACCCTTGTCGGGCTTGGCCTGGAGGGCGTGCATCGCTGGCTTGCCATCGGCCCCGTGCAGGCGAACATGGCCATGCTCCTCCTGCCTCTCGCCGTGGTCGTCTTCGCGGCAAGAGCGGCGAGCGGATGGCTTGCCTGGGCGCCGATGCTGTTGGCGCTGCCGATCCTGGCGTGGCAACCGGACGCGTCCCAGGCGACCGCCATCGCCGCGGTGGTGGTTCTCGTCGCCGTCGCAAGCCTGAGCCCCCTTCCACGTTTGGCCGTCGTGGCCGTTGCGATCGCCTTCGCGGGTTGGGCTTGGCTGCGACCCGATCCCCTCGCGCCGGAGCCGGAGGTCGAGGGTGTCATCGGGCTCGCCTGGGCGCTTTCGCCTGCCGCGGCCGTCGCGGCCCTGCTACTGCTGCTCGGCGCAGCCGTGGCTCCCGTCCTCTTCTCCCGAGGGTGTCCTTCAGCTCGTCTCCCGGCGCTGACGCTCGGCGCCCTGCTCCTGGTCTGGATTGCGGCGCCGTTCGCGGGGGCCTTCCCGGTTCCGTTCGCGGGGATCAGTCCAAGTCCGATCCTCGGGGCCTGGCTTGGCGTCGGCCTGCTCGCGGGCCTGCTGCGCCGGCCGGGCTGAGCGCTTTTCAGCGAAACCTCAGACCTTGCTCATGCCGCTCACCCGGCTCGCCGGTATGCGTCTGGACATCTGAGGAGGCTCATCCATGACCGACGACACCCAACCGACCCGTTCGCGTTTCCCCTGGCGCATCGTCTGCTGGGGCGCTCTGGCGGTGCTCCTGTCCCTGCCCCTGATCCTGCGCCTTCCCTGGACCCTGTCCGACTTCGTCTTCGCCGGCGTCATGCTCGGCGGCGCCGGACTGATCGTCGAGCTGATCGTCTGGGCCTCGAGCAATCTCGCCTATCGGCTCGGCGGCCTGCTCGCCCTGCTGGCCTGCGTCGGCCTGGTCTGGGTCAACGGCGCCGTCGGCTTCTTCGGCGACGAGGGCAACGTCGCCAACCTGATGTTCCTGGGCGTGATCGGCATCGCCGTGGTCGGCGCCGTGGCGGTCCGCTTCCGGGCGGGCGGACTCGCCAAGGTGATGTTCGCCGCCGCCCTCGCCCAGCTGGTGGTCGGCATCGTCGGCTATGCCGCCGGCTGGGCCTCGCCCGGGGAGAAGGGTCTCTTCGAGGCAGCCGTGGGCACGACGCTGTTTGGCGCGATGTGGCTGGTCTCGGGCGGCCTGTTCCGGCACGCCGCCGAAGCCGCCTAACGAAGAGGGCCCGGCCGCCGCAAGGCGACCGGGCCCGTCATCCGTCGAAGGCGAAGCCTCAGGCCGCCTTGCCGAAGCTCAAGCCCTCGTAGCGGCGCAGGTGATGGTCGACCGAGCCGAACAGCCCCTCGATCATCGTCGCCCGCTTGAAGTAGTGGCCGACCGCCAGTTCGTCGGTCATGCCCATGCCGCCGTGGATCTGGATGGCGTTCTGACCCACGAACTTGCAGGCCTTGCCGATCTGCACCTTGGCGGCCGACACGGCCTTGGCTCGCTCCGCGTCGCTCTCGTCGAGCTTCAGGGTGGCCATGTAGGTCATCGACACCGACTGCTCGACGTTCATGAACATGTCGACCATCCGGTGCTGCAGCACCTGGAAGTTGGCGATGGCGGTGCCGAACTGCTTGCGCTGGCGGGCGTAGTCGAGGGTCTGCTCATGCATCTTGCGCATGGCGCCCACGGCCTCGGCGCAGGCCGCAGCGGTGGCCTCGTCGATCACCTTGTTGACCAGGCCGAGACTGTTGCCCTCTTCCCCGATCAGGGCGTCGGCCCTGACCGAGACGTTCTCGAAATAGACTTCCGAGGCGCGCTGGCCGTCCACCGTGGGATAGTCGCGGGTGACGATGCCCTTGGCGTTCTTCTCGACCAGGAACACCGAGACGCCCTGTTCGTCGCGCTGGCCGCCGCCGGTGCGGGCGGTGACGATCAGGTGGGTGGCCCAGGGCGCGCCGATGACCACGGCCTTGTGGCCGTTGATGACATAGCCGGCGCCGTCCTTCTTCGCGGTGGTCTTCAGGTCCTGCCAGGTATAGCGGGCCTGCGGCTCGGCGTAGGCGAAGGCGATGATGGTCCTGCCCTCGATGATGCCGCCGATGTGGTCGGCCGCCCCGGCGTAGCCCGAGTGCTTCAGGAAGCCCCCGCCGATCACCACGGTCGAGAGGTAGGGCTCGACGACCAGCGCCTTGCCGAACTCCTCCATGACGATCATGTTCTCGATGGCGCCGCCGCCCAGACCCCCCAGCTCTTCCGAGAAGGGCGCGCCGAGGATGCCAAGCTCGCTCGCGAAGGCGTCCCAGTTGGCCTGGCTCCAGCCGCTCTCGGTCTTGATCAGCTTCTGGCGGGTTTCGAAGTCGTAGCGGTCCTGCAGGAAGCTGGCGACGGTGTCGCGCAGCATCGACTGCTCTTCGGAAAAGTTGAAGTCCATCGGGCGTCCCTGGCTAAAGGCGTTTTTTGTGGTTGGGCTGGAGCCTAGAGGCCCAGCACCATCTTGGCGATGATGTTGCGCTGGATCTCGTTCGACCCGCCGTAGATCGAGGTCTTGCGGGTGTTGAAGTAGTTGGGCGCGGTGCGGTGGGCGTGATCCGGGCCGATCGGGTGCATGTTGTCCCCGTCGTTCGGGAAGCCGCGGAAATAGGGCGCGCCGTAGTGGCCGGCCGCTTCCAGGGCGAGTTCCGTGAGCCGCTGCTGGATCTCGGTGCCCTTGATCTTCAGCAGGGAGGATTCCGGCCCCGGCCCCTTGCCGGCGCTCTCGGACGCCAGCACCCGCAGCTCGGTGAATTCCAGCGCCGTGAGGTCGATCTCCAGTTCGGCGACCTTGCGCTTGAAGTCGGCGTCCTTGATCAGCGCCTGGCCGTCGTCGCCCAGCTCGGTCCCGGCCATCTGGCGGATCCGCTCGACGCCGCGCTTGCTGCGGGCCACCCCGGCGATCCCCGACCGCTCATGGGCGAGCAGGAACTTGGCGCAGGTCCAGCCCTTGTTCTCCTCATAAACCCGGTTCTCGACCGGCACCTTGACGTTCTCCAGCCAGACCTCGTTGACCTCGTGGCTGCCGTCCATGGTGATGATCGGCCGCACGGTGATGCCGGGGCTCTTCATGTCGATCAGCAGGAAGCTGATGCCTTCCTGCTTCTTGGCGTCGGGGTCGGTGCGGACCAGGAAGAAGCCCCAGTCGGCGTACTGGCCGAGCGTGGTCCAGGTCTTCTGGCCGTTGACCAGATAGTACTCCTTGCCGTCGTCGCCGGTGATCCGCTCGGCGCGGGTCTTCAGCGAGGCGAGGTCCGAGCCGGCGCCCGGCTCGGAGTAGCCTTGGC
>DASPLD010000092.1:0-12570 GCA_035627755.1 Caulobacter sp.
AGCTTCGATTGCGATTCATCGTTCCAAATCATTGCCAACGACTATTATGGAACAGCGGCCGACATGATGTATCTGTTCCGCAACGAGACCAGCATTTTGACGTTCAAATCAGGGTGTGGCTGGCTCAATAGCCTCTAGGCTCACGCCTCATGACAAAACCGTAACCCCCGTTTCCCGGCCATTCCCCTTAGGTTGCGCCATCCGCGGGCGCGCCCGCCAGTTCCAGTCCCGGGGGACATCCATGCATCTCGCCAAACGCCTGCTCGCGGCGACCGCCGTCGCGGCCATCCTCGCCACGCCCGCCGTCGCGACCGCCCAAGCCAAGCCCAAGCCGGCTGCGGCCGCCGCTGCCCTGCCCAGCATCGACATCCCCTACACCAAGTTCACCCTGGCCAACGGCCTCACGGTCATCGTCCACGAGGACCACAAGGCCCCCATCGTGGCGGTCAACATCTGGTACCACGTCGGTTCCAAGAACGAGCCCAAGGGCAAGACCGGCTTCGCCCATCTGTTCGAACACCTGATGTTCAACGGCTCCGAGAACGCCAACACCGACTGGTTCAAGGCGCTGGAAAAGCTCGGCGCCACCGACATGAACGGCACCACCAACACCGACCGCACCAACTACTTCCAGAACGTGCCGACCGCCGCCCTCGACCAGGTGCTCTACCTGGAGAGCGATCGCATGGGCTGGCTGCTCGGCGCCATCGACCAGGGCAAGCTCGACGAGCAGCGGGGCGTCGTCCAGAACGAGAAGCGCCAGGGCCAGAACCAGCCCTACAGCATCGCCTGGGAGATCATCACCGCCTCCACCTATGACGCCGACCACCCCTACGGCCACACGGTCATCGGCGAGATGGCCGACCTCGACGCGGCCTCGCTGAAGGACGTCAAGGACTGGTTCCGCGCCTACTACGGCCCGGCCAACGCCACCATCGTCCTGGCCGGCGACATCACCCCGGCCGAGGCGAAGGCCAAGGTCGAGAAGTACTTCGGCCGCATCCCGGCCGGCCCGCCGGTCGCCAAGCAGAAGGTCTGGGTCGCCAAGCGCACCGGCAGCCAGCGCGCCGAGGTCCAGGACCGTGTCGCCCAGGCCCGCTGGTACCGCGTCTGGAACGTGCCGGAGACCGGCAACGCCGAGACCGACTACCTCTCCCTGCTGAGCGACGTCCTGGCCTCGGACAAGACCGCCCGCCTCTACAAGCGGCTGGTCTATGAGGATCAGATCGCCACCGCAGTCACCGCCTTCGTGGCCGAGGGCGAGATCGGCTCGACCTTCCACATCCAGGTCACCGCCAAGCCGGGTGTCTCCCTGGCCAAGATCGAGGAGGTCGTCGAACAGGAAATGGCGACCCTCCTGCGCGACGGGCCGACCCAGGCCGAGCTCAACAAGATCAAGGTCGACCGCACCGCCGGCTTCATCCGGGGCGCCGAGCGCATCGGCGGCTTCGGCGGCAAGTCCGACATCCTCGCCGAATCCTATGTCTTCCGGGGCAGCCCCGACGCCTACAAGGTGACCCTCGACCGCTGGAAGTCCGCCACCCCCGCCGACCTCAAGAAGGCCGCCAACACCTGGCTCACCGACGGCGACTTCACCCTCGACCTGACCCCCTACGGCTACCAGGAAGCCGCCCTGCCGGAAGGCAAGCGCGAGCCTGCCCCGCCGGTCGGCCCGATCGCCGCCCCGGTCTTCGACAAGTACGAGACGGCCACCCTGTCCAACGGCATGAAGGTGATGCTGGTCCGCCGCACGGCTGTCCCGGTCGTCGACATCCAGATGATCTTCCCGGGCGGTTTCGCCAACCTGCCGCCCGCCGATCGCTCGGTGCCGGGCCTGACCATGGGCATGCTGGACGAGGGCGCCGGCAACCGCGACGCCCTGGCCATCAGCCGCACCCAGTCCGAACTGGGCGCCAGCCTGTCGACCGGGGGCGGGTCGCTGTTCTCCTCGGTCAGTCTGTCGTCCCTGAAGGCCAACCTCGATCCGTCGCTCGACCTGATGGCCGACGTGGTGCTGCGGCCGACTTTCCCGCAGGCCGAGCTCGACCGTCTGAAGAAGCTCGAGATCGCCGCCCTGCAACGCTCCAAGCAGCAGCCCCAGGCGGTCGCCTTCCGGGTGTTCGCCGAGAAGGTCTATGGCGCGACCCACCCCTACGGCGTGCCGACCACCGAGACCACCATCGACAGCGTCTCCCGCGAGGACCTGGTCGCGTTCCACAAGGCCCAGCTCAACCCGAACGGGGCGATGATCGTCGTGGTCGGCGACATCACCCTGGCCGAGCTGACCCCGGAGCTGGAGCAGCGCTTCGGCGCCTGGAAGTCGCCGACCCCGGCGGTCCGCGCCACCATTCCCGCCCCGGCGCCGGCCCAGCGGGCCATCTACCTGGTCGACAAGCCCGGCGCCCAGCAGACCACCATCCTGGCCGCCATCCCCGCCGATCCGCGCGACGAGCGCACCGAGCGGGCGGTGGAGCTGATGAACAACGTGTTCGGCGGCGCCTTCGTCAGCCGGCTGAACATGAACCTGCGGGAGGACAAGCACTGGTCCTACGGCGCCAGCAGCTTCATGAACGGGTCCCTGGGCCCGCGGGCCTTCGTCGCCTTCGCCGGGGTGCAGACCGACAAGACCAAGGAGTCGATGCAGGAGTTCAAGAAGGAACTGGAAGGCGCGGTCGGCTCGCGGCCGATCACCGCCGAGGAGCTGGCCAAGGCCCAGACCGACATGATCCAGTCCCTGCCCGGCCAATGGGAAACCGGCGGGGCGGTGCTCGCCTCCCTCTCCAGCCTCTACACCCTGGAGCGTCCCGCCGACTTCTGGGACAGCTATGCCCCCGGCCTGAAGGCCGTGGACGTGGCGGGGATCAACGCCGCCGCCAAGCGGGTGATCCGGCCTGGCGAGATCACCTGGGTGGTGGTCGGCGACCGCGCCAGGATCGAGAAGGACCTCAAGGACCTCGGCTACGGCCCGGTCATCGTGGTCGATGCGGACGGCAAGCCGGTGCAGTAGCCGGCGTCAGCGCCGAAACGGGAAAGGCCGGCCTCGAGAGGGGCCGGCCTTTTTCTTTTTCCTTCTCCCGCTCGCCGGGAGAAGGTGGCCCCCGAAGGGGGTCGGATGAGGGCGGCGCCGGCCCCTCCGATCACCCACGATCTGGCGCGTTCACACTGCCCTACTTCCCCGCCGCCGCCCGGATCCTCTCCAGAACCTCAGCCATCCGGTTCCCCACATCGTTGTTCGGAAACCGCAGCACGCGATACCCCTGCCCACCAAGCCAGGCATCCCGCTTCGCATCGTAATCTGCGTCATGGTGCGGCCCATCGAACTCCACGATCAACCGGGCTTCCTTGCAGAGAAAATCCGCGATGTAGGGCCCGATCGGCGCCTGGCGCCGGAACTTCAGACCCGCGAGCTTCCGGTTGCGAAGCCGATCCCACATCACCTTCTCGGCGAAGGTAGGTTCCCTACGCATGATCTCTGCGCGGATGCGGTTGACGGGTGGCGGGAACATAAAGAGAACAATGTTCCAGGAAGCGCGAGCCGTCAACCGTCGGCGCCGCCCTCATCCGACCCCCTTCGGGGGCCACCTTCTCCCGGCAAGCGGGAGAAGGACTACATCCCCTCCACCAGCCGCTTCATCGCGTCCAGGTAGGCCGTGAACGCCTTCCGTCCCGCCTCGGTCAGGCTAACCCTCGTCAACGGCTTGCGATCGACGAAGCTCTTGTCGATCGCCACATAGCCCGCGTCCTCCAGCTTCCGCAGGTGCGCCGACAGGTTGCCGTCCGTGGCTCCCAGCCGCGCCTTCAGCCCGTTGAAGTCCGCCGAGTCCGCCCCCGAGAGGAAGGCCATGATGCCTAGCCGGATGCGGCCGTGGATCACCTCGTCGATGTGTTCGATATCGAAGTCGTCCATCACGCGGACTCCTGCTTCAAGGCCGGCTCAGACGGTGTCCGACGGTTCCTGGCGCATCAGGATCACCCCGGGGACGAAGGCCAGCAGGAGCAGCGCCGCGGCATAGGCCAGCATCTGCATCGGATGGTTGGTCAAGAGGCCCATCAACACGGCCCCGGCGAACGAGGCCAGCGCCACGATCCGGATCCAGCCCTTGCCCGACATGTCCGCCGCCACCGACCAGGCCGACCCGTAGAGCGCCAGGATCATCACCGGAAAGATGTAGAAGACGTCGTCGCTCTTGGTCACCCAGCCGATGGCGCACATCCCCAGGAAGGTGGTGAAGATGGCGAACCCGACCGCCGACCAGGCCGAGCCGGTCGCCTTGTTGACCGAGGAATTAGCCCCGGCCTGGCTGCGCGACCGCTTGATCAGCAGGCTGCAGATGACGCCAAAGACGACCCCGGCGCCAACCCAGTTGACCATGTAGAACCACCCGTTGACCCGCAGGATGTCCGACTGCATCAGCCAATGGATCACCGAAGCGGCGCCGAAGATCAGCCCCGCGGCGGCGCTGATCCCGCCCCCCAGCATCGGAACCTGGCTGCCCTCCTCTGCGAGCGCCCGCATGAAGGCGATGTCGTCCCGCACCGACTGAAGCTGTTCCTTGGTCATGACGTCAGGCTCCCGGCCCAAAAGGTCTGTCGTTGAGTCGGAGATACCGTCGTCACTTTGCATTGTAAAGTGCTTTTTGACGAACGAGGTGACTGTCTCGCGAAGCGTGACTGTCTCCGTGAAATCGCGACGGTGACAGTCATCCGGCTGCGCCGGAAGACAGTCACCAGAACATTCGCTTGGTTTCCCCGCCGTCCGCCCCCCTATGCTCCGCGAAAACGGCCGAGGCCCCGCCATGACCCCCATCCTCCACCACTTCGACGCCTCCCCCTTCTCCGAGAAGGTCCGGCTCCTGTTCGGCCTGAAGAACCTCGCCTGGCAGTCGGTGGAGATCCCCTCCCTGATGCCCAAGCCCGACTACGTCCCCCTGACCGGCGGCTACCGCCGCACCCCGTCCCTGCAGATCGGCGCCGACGTCTACTGCGACACCCAGGTCATCCTCGCCGAGCTCGAGGCCCGCCACCCGACCCCGCCGGCCGCGACCGGCCTCGACTGGGCGATCAACCTCTGGGCCGACCGCCTGTTCTTCCAGACCACCGTCCCGATCATCTTCGGGGAACTGGGCGAGCAGGTCCCCGCCGCCTTCATCAAGGACCGCGAGGCGCTGTCGGGCCGCCCCTTCGACGTGGCCGCGATGAAGGCCGCGGCCGCCCCCCTTTCCGGCCAGTGGCGCGCCCAGGCCGCCTGGATCGAGAACCAGCTGGCCGCCGCTCCCTGGCTCTCCGGGCCGGCCGCCGGCCTGGCCGACATTGCCGCCTACATGAACGTCTGGTTTCTCGGCCGCAACCTGCCGGCCCTGCTGGAGCGGCTGACCGAAGGCCTGCCCCGGCTCACCGACTGGAGGGCCCGCGTCGCGGCCATCGGCCACGGCCGCTCCACCGACCTTTCCGGCTCCGAGGCCCTGGCCATCGCCAGGGCCGCCGAGCCTGCCCCGCCCCCGCCGCACGACGCGGCCAATCCCCAGCTGCTGATGCCGGGCGCGCCGGTCACCGTCATGGCCGACGACTACGGCCGCGACCCGGTCCGCGGAACCCTCGTCGCCGCTGCCCTCGACCGCGTGGTCATCGCCCGCGAGGACCCCGCCGTCGGCAAGGTCCACGTCCACTTCCCGCGGACGGGCTACCTGGTGTTCCCGGCCTGACCGGCATGCTCGGACATGATCCAGAACCGCTTGGCCTGCGGCCCTCTGCGGCGCGCGTCCGGCAAAGTGCGCCGCCGGCGTGACCCGACGGCGCCTCTGGTCCGGCCGTTTGTCAACAGAATGCAGCACGGCTGCAGCAGGTATCCGCCGCAATGCGGACAAGGAAAACGAAATAAAAACAACGTCTTGCCCTGGCGCCGCGCAGGCCGTTGAGCTATAATCGCTCGGTCCCTACAGCTTGAACCCGCCCTCCTGGAGCTTGGCGTAGCTGGCCTTGGTGAGCTTCACATAGGCCTTCTTCAGGGGGTTCCGGAAGTAGATCGGGTCCTTGGTGCGGCCGGGATCGAAGCCCTCCTCGACGAGGTCCACCTTGCGGTACTTGAAGGTCCCCGTGGTCTCGATCTGGCGCTGCAGCCGCAGGAACAGCGGTTGGGCGTAGCCGGGCAGCTCCGTCTCGATCCGGGCGTAGAGCGCCGCCGGATCGAAGTCGTCGTCGACGGTCAGGGCCGCCATCCCGGCGCGGCCGTCCTGTCCGGGCACGGCGACGCCGTAGACGTTGGCCTCCAGCACCCCCGGCGCCTGGGCCAGCTGCTCGGCCACCTCCGCGGTAGAGACGTTCTCGCCCTTCCAGCGGAAGGTGTCGCCGATGCGGTCGACGAAATAGAGGTAGCCCTCCTCGTCCTTGCGCATCAGGTCGCCGGTGCGGAACCAGGCGTCGCCCTTCTCGAAGACGTCGCGCAGGATCTTCTTCTCGGTGGCCGCCTTGTCGGCGTAGCCGGTGTAGTTGGTGCGGGCGTCGGAGGCGTCGATCCTGCCGATGCACTCGCCCACCTGCCCGGGGCCGCACTCGATGCACAGGCCGTTGGGCCCGCGGATCGGCTGCTCGGTCTCGATGTCGAACTGGACGATCCGGGCGTTGACCCGCTTCTTCAGCCACTTGGGGATGCGACCGATCGCGCCGACCGTGCCGTCGAAATTGAACATCGACACATTGCCCTCGGTGGCGCCGTAGAACTCCAGCACCTCGGGGATGGCGAACCGCTCCTGCAACTGCACCCACACGTCCCCGCGCAGCCCGTTGCCGAAGGCCAGCCGCAGCCTGTGGGACCGCTCGTCCGGATGCTCCGGCGCATTGACCAGGTAGCGGCACAGCTCGCCGATATAGACGAACATGGTGCAGCCCTCGGCGGCGATGTCGCTCCAGAAATGACTGGTCGAGAACTTCCGCTTCAGCACGATCGAGCCGCCGGTCAGCAGCGCCGCGCCCATGGCGCACATGCCGCCGGTCGCGTGGTAGAGCGGCAGGGTCTGGTAGATGCGGTCGGTCTTCACCGCCCCGGTCGAGCCGGCGAACCCGCGCATGTAGAGCTGGGCCCGCATGTGGTTGATCCGCGCCGCCTTGGGCAGGCCCGTGGTGCCGCTGGTGTAGATGTAGAGGGCGGTGTCCTTGGCCCGCAGGTCGCCGCGGGCGGTCAGCCGGTCGGGGCGCAGCTGGCTGCAGCTCTTCAGCGCGGTGGCCAGGTCGCGGCGGTCGCCGGACACCGGCCCCAGCGTCCACTGGTTCATGTGCCGGGCCAGTTGGCCCTTCACCGCCTCGAACACCGGCGAGGTGTCGGCGTCGACCAGGCAGTGCATGGCCCCGGAGATGTTCAGGCAATGGGCCAGGGCCGGGCCCGTCAGGTTGTTGTTGATCAGCGCCGTGGCGATGCCGACCTTGGTCAGGCCGTACCAGATCGGCAGGTATTCCAGCCGGTTGGGCATGAACAGGGCCACCGTCTGGCCCCGGGTGATCCCCTGGCCCTTGGCCCAGTGGGCGTAGCGGTTGGCGATGGCGTCCATCTCGCCGTAGGTGACCGTGCGCCCCTCGAAGGTGATCGCGGGCCGGTCGCGATGCTCGTCGACCGCCTTCTCGATGTCGTCGCAGATCAGGTTGGGGGACTCGGGCGCGATGGGCTTGACCCATTTGAGCGTGCGGCGAAGCCCCTGGAAGAACTTCCAATCCCGCGCCAGCCGCGCCTGCAGCTTCATGGCCTTGGCCCCTCCGGTAACTCGTTTCAGCAAATGCCCGGCGCCCCCCGGGCCGGTCAAGGCGAGGTTGGCGCCAACCCCTTGAGGGGGAGTGAACGTGGCGCCGACGCCTCACCTGAGAGGCGAGTTCCGGAACGCCGGATGCGGCAGAAAAGTGGCCGGAGGCGGACAGAATAAAGTCCGCGCCATCCCAGTGCAAACGCGAACAGATCAAACATTCATCAGGGCTGGGTTGAACAACCGCCTGGCCGGCAAGGGTTGAATTAGGTTTCCTGGGACTTTGCGCAACGCTCTGTGCCGGACTTCATGGAACCTGTGAGGGCCGGCTCCGTTTTGTCTTGCGACCGATAAGAACAGAGGAGGCTGTCATGGCCATTTATCGTGAGACCGCCCGGGGTTTGTTTGGCGGCGCCGAGCCGGCGCCCGCCCCCGTCCGCGCGCCCCAGCGCCCCGTCCACGCCGCCCCCGTCCAGCCGCGTGCGGCCGCCGCCACGGCTGACGCCTCGCCCTTCATGGCCGCCCCGGCGTTCAGCTCGACCGCCAACGACCGCCGCACCGCGGTCCGCGCGGGCGCCTCGCGCCGGCCGCTGATCATCGCCGGCGCCATCGGCCTGGCCGCCCTGGCCGTGGCCGGGATCGCCTACATGACCACCGCCGACCGCACGCCGGCCCAGTCCGAGCTGCTGACCACTCCGCCGGTCGCCACCCCGGCGCCGATCCCGGCCCCCGAGCCCGCGCCGATCGTCCCGGCCGAACCGATCCCGGCCCCGCCGGTCGCCAGCGCCCCGGCGCCCCAGGCCGCCCCGGCGCCGGCTCGCCGCACCGCCGGCGCCCCGGCGCGCCGCGCGGCCCCGGTCCGCAGCGCCCCCGTCGCGACTCCGGCCGAGCCGACGGCGCCGCCGCCCCCGACCCTGGGCTCGCCCACCACGGTGACCTTGACCCCCGCGACCCCGGCCAGCCCGCCGGTCGTCACGCCCGAGCCGGCCCCGGTTCCCCCGCCGGCCCCGGAACCCGTTCCCCAATAGTCCTGGCGTAGCTCCCGAAGCGACTGGGGCGGCTCCCATCGGAGCCGCCCCTTCTTTCGTCAGCCAATGGCCCCGAAACACCAGGCCAGGATCGACTTCTGTGCGTGGATCCGGTTCTCCGCCTCGTCCCAGACCAACGACCGGGGCCCGTCGAGCACCTCGTCGGTGACCTCCTCGCCGCGGTGGGCGGGCAGGCAGTGCATGAACTTCGCCCCCGGTTCGGCCTTGTCCATCAGGGCGTCGTCGACCTGGTAGGCCTCGAAGGCGTCCAGGCGGGCCTCCCCGTCGGTGTCGCCCATCGACACCCAGGTGTCGGAGACCACGCAGTGGGCCCCCTTCACCGCGGCGACCGGGTCCTCGCCCATCGTGACCCATTCCTGGGCCCGCGCCAGATCGTGGATGTCCGGATGGTACTGGCCCGGACAGGCGATCTGCAGCCGGAAGCCGAACTTGGCGGCCGCCTGGATGAAGGTCGAGCAGACGTTGTTGCCGTCCCCGATCCAGGCGATGGTCTTGCCCTCGACCGGGCCGAGGTGCTCCTCGAAGGTCAGCAGGTCCGCCATGATCTGGCAGGGATGGCTCTTGTCGGTCAGCCCGTTGATCACCGGCACGCTGCTGTGCTGGGCAAAGCGCTGGACGTCCTCGTGACGGTTGGCCCGGATCATCACCGCGTCGACCATCCGCGACAGCACCCGCGCAGTGTCCTCGATCGTCTCGCCACGACCCAGCTGCATGTCCGACGCCGTGGAGATCAGGGTGTCGCCGCCCAGTTGATGCATCCCCGCATCGAAGGAGAAGCGGGTGCGGGTCGAGTGCTTCTCGAAGATCATCGCCAGCCGCCGGCCCTTGCCGGGCGCGTCATGGTCGACCATGCCGGTCGTCCAGCCGCGGCGGCTGGCCTTGCGGGTATGGGCGTCGTCGAGGATGGTCCGCAGAGCCTGCGGCTCCAGCTTCCAGAGGTCGATGAAGTGGCGCAGCTGGCTCATGCCGCCGCCTTGGCCCGGACCGCCTCGCAAGCCTTCTCCAGCTTCTCGACCGCCTCACGGGCCTCTTCCTGGGTGATCAGCAGGGAGGGCAGAAGCCGCACCAGGTTGTCGCCGCCGCCGGCCACCAGCAGGCCGTGGTCGCGGCAGACCCCCATGAACTCGCGGTTGTTGGGGATCATCTTCAGCCCGATCAGCAGGCCCTTGCCGCGCAGTTCGCTGATCACGTCCGGATAGCGGTCGAGCAGGCCCGACAGCTGCTGGACGAAGTAGCCGGACACCTCGCGGACGTGTTCCAGGGTCTCGGGCTTGGCGATCTCGTTGAAGGCCGCCAGGCCCACGGCCATGGCCAGGGGGTTGCCGCCGAAGGTCGAGCCGTGGACGCCCACGGTCATCCCCTTGGCCGCCTCGGCGGTGGCCAGGCAGGCGCCGATCGGGAACCCGCCGCCCAGCGCCTTGGCCACCGCCATGATGTCCGGCGCGGCGTCCTCGGCCCATTCATGGGCGAACAGCTTGCCGGTCCGGCCCATGCCGCTCTGCACCTCGTCGAAGATCAGCAGCACGCCGTGGTCGCGGCTGTAGTGGCGCAGCCAGCGCAGCTCCTCCTCGGGCATGGCCCGCGCCCCGCCCTCGCCCTGCACCGGCTCGACGATGATGGCCGCCGTGTCGGGCGCCTCGAGGGCGGTCTTCAGCGCCTCATGGTCGCCCCAGGTCAGCTGCGCGTAGTTGGGAAGCCGCGGGCCGAAGCCCTCGACGTAGTTGGGGTTCCCGGCCGCATTGATCGCGGCGTAGGAGCGGCCGTGGAAGCTGCCGTCGAAGCCGTAGATCACCACCCGCTCGGGGTTGCCGTTGGCGGTGTGGTATTTGCGGGCGGTCTTCAGGGCGCACTCGATGGCCTCGGTGCCGCTGTTGGTGAAGAACACCACGTCGGCGAAGGTTTCGGCGCACAGCCGATCGGCCAGGGCTTCCTGGCCGGGAATCCGGAAGATGTTGGAGACGTGCCAGAGCTTCTCCGACTGCTCCTTGAGCGCCTGCACCAGCACCGGGTTGCAGTGGCCCAGGCCATTGGTGGCGATGCCCGCCACGCAGTCGAGGTACTCGCGCCCGTCCTCGTCCCAGAGTCGGACGCCCTGACCTCGCGCGACGGCCAGCGGGGCGCGGTTGTAGACGCCCATGATGTGGTCGTTGACGGGCTTGGCGGACGTCGGGTTGGACAAGGTTGCCTCCCAAAAGGTGAAGGCCCCGCAGCGGTTTCGCGGCGGGACCGGAAGGCCTTGCGTTGTCGCGGGAGACCGGCGGAATGTCAATGATTCCGCGGGTTATTTCCCTTTGTCGGCGGCCTTCACCAGCTCCACCGCCAGCCGCCCGGCCAGCTCGACCGTATTGGGGTCGACGGCGGCCAGCACGTCCTTGTCGGTGTGGATCTGCGCCAGCACCGGCGGCAGGAAGCCTTCGGCAAGGCCCGAGGTCTTGCCGGCGTTCATGAACAGCCACAGCTGGTGGACATCCTTCTGGCCCATGATGCTGAACGAGGTCTCGGGGATGCCCTTGGCCCGGAAGGCCAGGTTGTCGCTCGGCGGATAGGCGGGGAAGGAGATGCAGTCCTGCTTCAAGGCATGGCAGGCCCGCCGCACCGCCGCCGCCAGGGCCGGATCCTTGGGCTCGGCGAAGAAGGGGGTCGAGCCAAAGGCGTTGATGTCGAAGTTGATCACCGCTGCGATCCGCCCGCCGTCCGGCCCGGCCGCATAGGCCTTGGCGCCGATGAGGCCCAGTTCCTCCTGGTCGAAGAAGATCACCCGGAGCCGGTGCTTGAGCTTCTGGCCCTTCAGCGTCTTGGCCGCCTGGACAAGGCCGACCACCGAGGCCGCGTTGTCGACCACCCCCTCGACCATCCGGCCGTCCTTCAGGAACACCGCGTCATAGTGGGCGGTCAGCAGGATGTCCTTGTCGCCCGCGCCGATGGTGACCACGACGTTGTAGCCCTTGGCCGGACTGCCCTTGGACCCGCCATCAAAGGTCTGGATCTCGTAGGGGAGCCCCTCGCGCTTGAGCAGGGCCTCCAGGGCGGCGAGCCGGCCCGCCTGGTCCGGCTGGATGAAGGTTGCCACGTCCTCGATCGTGCCGGCGCTCGCCGGAACCCCGCCCAGGGCGAACAGCCCGGCCAGAACCACTGCCGCAAATCCGCGCATCACCGCCTCCGCTCCGACGAGGAGAGGCTTACGCAGCCTTGGTCAGGTCTTCAACCGCCAGCCGGCCCGGAACAGAAGCCAGCAGGTCACCGCCAGCACCACCACTAGGGCGCCGGTCATGACCACCCCCGCCGCCAGGTTGCCGTCGGCGTGGCCGATGAAGCCGTACCGGAAGCCGTCGATCAGATAGAAGAAGGGGTTGAAATGGCTGGCGGTGCGGAACGGCTCGGGCAGGCGGTCGACGAGGTAGAAGGTCCCCGACAGGAAGGTCATCGGCATGATCAGGAAGTTGGTGATCGCCGCCAGGTGGTCGAACTTCTCCGACCACAGCCCGGTCAGGATGCCCACGAACCCGAGGATCAGCGAGGCGCCGACGCCGAAATAGACGATGGCCCAGGGCTGGGCGAAGGTCAGGTGGGCGTTCGGCAGGAACGCCACCACCAGGGCGGTCACGAACCCGACCACCACGCCCCGGGTCGCCGCTCCCAGGCTGAAGGCCGCCACCTGCTCCAGGGGCGACAGCGGCGGGGTCATGAAGTCCGGCGTCAGCCCCATCATCTTGGCCTGCAACAGGCTGGAAGATGAGTTGGCGAAGGCGTTGTTGAGGATGGTCATCATGATCAGGCCGGGGGCCACGAAGGTG
>DASPLD010000093.1:0-3446 GCA_035627755.1 Caulobacter sp.
GCCATGACCCGGCACATGCTGGGCCTCTTCCACGGCCGGCCGGGCGCGCGGGCCTGGCGGCGGATCCTGACGGTCGAGGGCGTGAAGCCGGGCGCCGGGCTGGAGGTCGTCGACCGCGCGCTGGACGCCGTAAGCGTCGGCCGGGAAGCGGCCTAAGGCGTGGTCCGCATTGCGAAATGCGCACCGGGCGCCTAGGTGGCCGGTCGTGAGCGACCCTGCCGATCATCCGCGCCGTCAGGCGCCGCGACTGGGCCCCGGCGGGCCGCTGGGCGTCACGGAGGCGATGATCGAGGCGCTGGTGCGCCGCTTCTATGGGCGGGTGCGGGCCGACGCGGTGCTGGGGCCGATCTTCGAGGGTGCGATCGGGGACTGGGAGGCGCACCTGGCCAGGCTGTGCGACTTCTGGTCCTCGGTCATCCTGGCGACCGGCCGGTTCCAGGGCCGCCCGATGGCGGCGCACCTGCGGCTGCCCGACATTCGCGCGGAGCATTTTGGCCGCTGGCTGGCGCTGTTCGAGGAGACGGCGCGGGAGGTCTGTCCGCCGCCAGCGGCGGAGCTGTTCGTCGCGCGGGCGCGGATGATCGGGCGGAGTTTCGAGCTTGGCCTGGCGGCGCAGCGCAGCGAGGCGCCTGCGTGCCGCCGGAGGACCCTGAAATTCACGGCTTGAGGATCAGGGCCGTGCGGGTCGCCTCGAAGGAGGAAAGGCGGCCGAGATAGCTCATGCCGAGCAGGGAGGTCTTGAGGCCGCCCTCGAGGACCAGGGCGTCCACGTTCTCGACCCGGGCGCCGGCGATGGTCACGCTGCGCAGCTTGACCTGGGCGGCGCGGGTCTTTCCGTCGGCGGTGGTCACGTCGACGCGGTAGTCGAGCTTGGAGAGGTCCAGCCCGAGGCGGCGGGCGTCGTCCGCGGTCAGGGCGACCGCGGTGGCGCCCGTGTCCACGAGGAAACGCACGGCGCTGCCATCGACGTCGGCGGTGGCCCAGTAGTGGCCGTCGGCGGACTTGGTCACCTGGGCGGGGGAGGGCGGAGCCTGGCTCGCGGTCGCGACCTGGGCGTTGGGGGCCTGCTGGTTGGCGGGGTCGAGCGACACAACCGCGCCGGCGGCCCCGACGGCCGACAGCGCCCCCACCAGCACGATGGCTGCGAACCTCAACATCGACGACACCCCGCCATTTTGGCTTCGTTGGGCCGCGCGGAAGCGAGGCCTGTTGGAGGCGTTCTAGCGGGGTTGGGTTTGCATCCGGTGAATCGCCGCGATTTCAGGCCGGATAGAAGATCGCCAGCTTCTCGGGGCGAATGCGGCTCCTGCGGGCGGGGAGCTCCGCCATGAGGCGGTCGCGCTCCTCATCGCTGAGCCGGGCCCAGCCGCCGATCTCCGGCAGGGTGCGCAGACAGCCCATGCAGAGGTTGCTCTCGGGGTCGACGATGCAGACCTTGCGGCAGGGGCTGGCGATCGATTGCGGGGCGTCGGTCACTCAGCGACTTCCTTGGGGGCTCCATCGGGAATGGCGTAGGCGACGGTGGCCTTGGCGGCCGGCCGGTCGGGGCCCTCGGTGTACATCAGCACGTCGACCGTGGCGATGCGGCGGCCGAGCTTCAGCAGCCGGGCCTCGGCGATCAGGGTTCCGGGTTTGCAGGGGCGCAGGAAGTGGATGTTGAGGGAGGTGGTCACCGCCATCGGCACCTCCCCGATGTGGGCCAGGATCACGGCATAGGCGGCGGAATCGGCCAGTCCCATCATGGTCGGACCGGAGAGCACCCCGCCCGGCCGCAGGTTGCGGCTGTCGGTCGGCATGGCCAGCACCGCCACGCCGGCGCCGACGCTTGTCACCTGGACCATGCGGTCGGCGGGCGTCCCGGGGAAGGCGCGGGCCAGGAAGGCGTTGAGCGCGGCGGCGTCCATTCGCAGGCCGGCCTTGCCGGTGGGGTCTTCGGCGATCATGCGCCCGAGGATCGCGGTGCGACAGCCCGATGACAAGTGTGCCGGCGAAGACAAGATTGCGTCATGATTTCGCCACGAACATTACACGGATGTTAGAAATGAAATCTCTGTAATTGTTCCAGTATGTCAGGAGTTTAATTTGCGAATACGGTGTTCGCATAGCACCCTTCAGTCGTCGCCACCGACACACGGGAGCATTAACGCCATGAAGACCCTCGCCGCCGCCGCCGCCCTGTTCGTCGCCGTCTCGGCGACCGCAGCCGCCGCCCAGTCCGACGCCCGCCTGACTGACGCCCAGTTCGTCAAGGCCGCCCGCTGCAAGGGCCTGGCGAAGTCCGCCGCCCTCGGCGCCATCGACACCTCCGCGCTGGACGCGGTGATCAAGGCCAACAAGCGCGCCCGCGCCGACTTCGTCATCGACCGGGCCATGAACGCCCAGGACGAAGCCCAATCCGAAGCCAACCGCGCCGATGACGCGCGCAAGGCCGAACTGATCGCCGAGCGGAACGGCGCCTGCGCGGCTTTCGCCAGCTAGGACTTACTCCGCAACCTCTATCGAGCACCCTGAGCCCCTTGGCGCCCCGTCTCCCCCGGCGGGGCGCTCTTTTTCTGGTGGGCGTTCCAGCGTAGGGTTCGCCGCACCGACGCGGAGGGCCGAATGCCGATCCTGGCAATCTCGCTAGCCTTGCTCGCCCAAGGGCCCGAGAGGGCGCAGGCGGGGATTCCGCCTCCCGCGGCTCAGTCGGGGAAGGTCGTCCTTCGCTGCGTCGCTGACTACAGGACGAAGGCTGTTCGCGACTGCAGGGTGCTAAGCGAGGAACCCGCGGGCCAGGGCTTCGGCGAGGCCGCCCTCGAGCTCACGGTGCGGATGAAGCCACGGCTTCCTGATCGCGGGGCCAATGGGGAAACGTCGAGAACGATCGACATACCGATGACCTTCAAGCTGGCCGAATGATCCTTACGTTGACGCGAGCGTCATCTTTCCAAACAACTGTTCGGCCCCTATGATCCCGCGAACCAACAACGGTCCGCCAGCGACCGCGCCGGGAGCCCCCTGATGAATCTCGATTTCTCGCCCGAAGATCTCGCCTTCCGCGACGAGGTCCGCGCCTTCGTGGCCGAAAACTATCCCGAGCATCTGCGCGCCAAGGCGGACGAGGGCGAGGAGCTTTCGAAGGAGGATTTCCTCTCCTGGCACAAGATCCTGGCCAGGAAGGGTTGGGTGGCGCCGTCCTGGCCCAAGGAGTGGGGCGGCTGCGGCTGGACCTCGACCCAGAAGTACCTGTTCGGCGAGGAGATGGCCCGGGCGGACGCCATCCCGATCCTGCCGTTCGGCGTCGCCATGGTGGCCCCGGTGATCTACACCTTCGGCACCCAGGCCCAGAAGGAGCGCTTCCTGCCGAAGATCTACAACGGCGAGGAATGGTGGTGTCAGGGCTACTCCGAGCCGGGCGCCGGGTCGGACCTGGCCTCGCTGAAGACCAAGGCCGAGCGCATCACCGG
>DASPLD010000094.1:0-7364 GCA_035627755.1 Caulobacter sp.
TCGCGCATGTCGTCGGTGTTGGGCTTGAAGGTCAGGCCAAGGACGCCGATGGTCTTGCCCTCCAGGTCGGCGCTGCCCACGGCGCCGGCGACCCGGCCGGCCATGGCCTTCTTGCGCCGGTCGTTGACCTTCACCGTGGCCTCGACCAGCTCCAGCGGCGTGCCCGCGTCGCTGGCGGTCCTGACCAGGGCCAGGGTGTCCTTCGGGAAGCAGCTGCCGCCATAGCCCGGGCCGGCGTTGAGGAACTTGCTGCCGATGCGGTTGTCGAGGCCAATGCCCTTGGCCACCTGCTGCACGTCGGCGCCCACCGCCTCGCAGAGGTCGGCGACCTCGTTGATGAAGGTGATCTTCAGGGCCAGGAAGGCGTTGGCCGCGTACTTGATCAGCTCGCTGGTCCGCCGGCCGGTGAACACCATCGGCGTCTCATTGAGGAACAGCGGGCGGTAGAGCTCGCGCATCACCTCCCGGGCCTGTTCGTTGTCGGTCCCGACCACCACCCGGTCGGGCCGCTTGAAGTCGTCGATGGCCGCGCCCTCGCGCAGGAACTCGGGGTTGGACACCACGGCGAACTGGGCGTCCGGCCGCTTTTCCCTGATGATCCGCTCGATCTCGTCGCCGGTGCCGACCGGCACGGTCGACTTGGTCACGATCACCGTGAAGCCGTTCATCAGCCCGGCGATCTCCTCGGCCGCCGCATAGACGTAGGAGAGGTCGGCATGGCCGTCGCCCCGGCGCGAGGGGGTGCCCACGGCGATGAACACCGCATCCGCCTCGCGCACCGCGTTGTCGGCCTCGGTGGCGAAGAACAGCCGCCCGGCCTTGACGTTGCGGGCGACCAGGTCGTCGAGGCCCGGCTCGTAGATCGGCATGATGTTGTCGTGCAGCCGCGCGATCTTGCCGGCGTCCTTGTCGATGCAGCAGACGGTGTGGCCGAAGTCGGCGAAACAGGCTCCGGACACCAGGCCGACGTAGCCGGTGCCGATCATCGCGACGCGCATGGGTTATCTCTGGTCTGTGGGGGGCGCCCCGGGCGCCGACTGATCAGCGGCTTTGAGCATGGCGTGGGGGCGCGAGGCAACCACTGGAAGGGTGGCTTGCGCCGGTTGGCGGCCGGGGTGGCTTTTGTGCACTGCGGCGCAAGCCTGCCCCTCAGATCTCCTGGTTATACTTCCCGACCTGCGGGTGCTTTGCCAGCCGCGGCTTCACTTCCTTGTGGAACAGCTCGCGCATGTCGTCGCCGGAGCGGGTGCTTTCGACCACCACCACGATCTCGGGCTTGTTGGAACTGGCGCGGACGAGCACCCAGCTGCCGTCGTCGA
Source organism: Caulobacter sp. (assembly GCA_035627755.1). Taxonomy (GTDB): domain Bacteria; phylum Pseudomonadota; class Alphaproteobacteria; order Caulobacterales; family Caulobacteraceae; genus Caulobacter. The sequence goes on from DASPLD010000094.1 coordinate 1,320, forward strand.
GGGCCACGCGGACGCCGTTGACGGTGATCACCTCGCGGATGGCGCGGCCGAGGATGCTTCCGCCCTTGGCGGCCAGGGCTTCGTACTCGCCAACGATGTTCTGTACGACCTGGTATTTTTCCTCGTCCGCGCAGTGGGGGCTCATGGTCAGGGAGGTATAGGCGACCGGCAGGGCGTCCTTCAGCTCCGACAGCTTCTTGTTCGGGTTGCGGTCGAGCATCGAGAGGATGGCGGCCGCCGCCGTCAGCCCGCAGTCGTAGCCGCGGCCAAGCGGCTCGTTGAGGAAGAAGTGGCCGCTCTTCTCGAAGCCGGCCAGGGCGCCCAGTTCGGCCGACTTGCGCTTGATGTAGCTGTGGCCGGTCTTCCAGTAGACGGTGGTCGCGCCGTTGGCCTCCAGGATCGGGTCGGTGGCGTAGAGACCGGTCGACTTCACATCGACCACGAAGGTGGCGCCCGGGTTCAGGGGCGCGAGGTCGCGGGCCAGCATCAGGCCGATCTTGTCGGCGAAGATCTCCTCGCCGGTGTCGTCCACGACGCCGCAGCGGTCGCCGTCCCCGTCGAAGCCCAGCGCCAGGTCGGCGCCGAACTCCGTCACCGCCTTGCTCATCTCATGGAGCATCTCGTGGTCTTCGGGATTGGGATTGTACTTGGGGAAGGTCCAGTCGAGCTCGCAGTCCATCTCGTAGACCACGGCCACGCCCATCCGGCGCAGGGCGTCGGGTACGAAGGCGCCGGCGGTGCCGTTGCCGCAGGCGGCGACCACCTTCAGCGGGCGCTTGATGTCGGCGCGGCGCGCGACGTCGGCGATGTAGCGTTCGGCCATGCCCTCGATGCGGGTGACCTTGCCGCCGTCCCGGGGGACGAAACTGGCGCCGAGCACGATGTCCTTCAGCGCGCCCATCTCGTCGGGGCCGAAGGTCAGGGGCCGGGCCGCGCCCATCTTCACCCCGGTCCAGCCGTTCTCGTTGTGGCTGGCGGTGACCATGGCCACGCAGGGGGCGTCGAGATCGAACTGGGCGTAGTAGGCGGTGGGCGACAGGGCCAGACCGATGTCGAGCACCTCGCAGCCGGCCTCGATCAGGCCGAGGGAGAGCGCCTGCTTGATGGTCAGGGAATAGCTGCGGAAGTCATGGCCGACGACGATCCGCGAATGGCCCAGGGACTGGATGTAGGTCCCCAGGCCCAGGCCCAGGGCCTGGACGCCCAGCAGGTTGATGTCCGGCCCGAACAGCCAGCGCGCGTCGTACTCGCGAAAGCCCGTGGCCTTGACCAGCGGTTCGGTCTCGTAGGCGACGGTGTTGGGGACGAGGTCGGCGCGGGGAATGAAGGGCATCCAGGGACTCGCTGTTGCGGAGGGGCCCCTATAACGCCTCGCGGCCGGAAAGGTGAGGGGGGTCAGGCCGGGACGAAGACCTCCTCGATGCTGTCAAGGATGCTCTCGGCCGGTTCGTCGGCCCCGGGCGGCAGGGCGGGCCGGGGGCAGCGGGGTTCCTCGAGGGCGTCGACCGCGTCGAGCATCTCCTTCACCGAGATCCTCTCGGCGTCGAGCCTGGCGCGGATCTGCTCCGATTCCGGGCCCTCGACGACGGAGGTGTCGATCAGGCCCAGGCGTAGCAGAAGCCGTTCGCGCCAGCGGTCGCGGAGGTTCCACCAACTGGTCTCCGGACGGTCGGGCAGGGCGGCGCCGCAGCGCTTGCGGGCCTCCTCCAGCTGATTGGCGGATTCATCATCGGTCCTGTGCAGCGTTTCGAAGAGGTCTTCCAGCTTGCGCAGGTTGTCGACCTTGGAGCCCTTGAGACGCCTGTAACGGTCGGGAAGCTCCGGGCTCCAGCGCTCGCCGCCGGCGCGGGTGGTGGGTTCGTACCGGGGGGGCGGGGGCGGGGTCTTCGGCGGGGCGGAGGCGCCCGTGCCCGTGCTGAAGGCCGGATTGGTCTGGACGCCCTGCGGGCCGATATCGTCGAGGACGTCCTCCGGAGAGGCGGGATCGCCGGCCGGCGCGGAGGCGGCCCCGGGGCAGGCCATCGTCTCGGCGGCAGCGATGGCCTCGAGGATTTCCAGCCGCTCCTCCTGCAGCATAACGCGGGTGGCCTCCGCGTCCGGGCCGGAGACGGCGGCGGTCTCGATCACCGACAGCCGGGCCTTGAGGTTGTCGAGCACCTCACCGCGCGCCTGTTCGGCGGCGGCCCGGTCGCCCCGCTCGCAGGCCTCGCGGAAGGCGTTGCGCCGGCCGACCTCGGCCAGGCGGGTGTTGTCGACAAAGGACCGGCCCTCCTCAAGGGTCTCGAACTCGCGCACCCATTCGCCGGGCCCCGGCTTGCGTTGCGGCTGGTAGGTCGGCGGCGGGGCGGCCGGCGGAGACGGGGCTGGTGGCGACGCGGGCGGGATGGCGGGCGCCTCGGCGACGACGGTGGAGCCAACCGGGGCCGGCGGACAGTCCTTCTCGGCCTCCCCCTCGGTGAAGGTGAACACGCCGGGCGCCGTCTCGGCCATGGTCATTACGAAGGGCACGGTGGTGACCGGGTCGCCCTTGGGCTGGGTGATGTGGACAACGAAGGTCAGCGGGCCGCCGCCGGGCGGGACGGCGAAGGTCATGAAGGCCCTGCGGGCCCCGTGGCTGGCGCTGGAGAAGCCCATCTGCTTCCACATGCCGCTCGGCGCATCGACCTTGGACAGGGTCCCGGGGATACTGAACAGGCCACCCTCGGACCAGCCTCCGGATTCCTGGCTGACCACCTGGCCATCGACATAGGTGGTCTTGGTCCAGGAGACGGTCAGCTCCCACTCGCCCCACAGGTCGCAGGGGCCGGCGTCGGACGGCGCCTGCACCTGCCCGCCGTCGGGCTTCTCGAGGAAGGCGGCCTGGAAGGTGCCCTTGTCGGGGGATTTGGCGATATCGGCGAAGATGTTGACCGTGTCGCCCTTGCCGCGCTTGGCCCCGACCTTCAGCGCCAGTCCGCTGGGGTGGGTGAAGACGGTCATCTCGCCGTCCTTTATGCGGCACTTGTAGAGCTGTGGGCCGCCGCCGCCGCCGCCTCCCCCGCCGACGCCGGCGGCGCCGAGCAGGCCGCCGACCAGCATGCCGCCGAGCTTCTTCTGCAGTTGGGCGCCGGAACCGACCTTGTTGTTGGGACCGACGACGATCGGCTTGCGGCCGGGCTTGGGCGGACAGGGTTTCTTGCCGGTGGCCGTGCGCGCCGGCAGTACGGCGGGCTGGTCGCCGAGTGGGGTGGCCGGCTTCGCCGGCGCGTCCGGCAGGTCGGCCGGCGGCGGGTCGCCGGCGGCCGTCCGCGTCTTGCCGGGGCAGGGGACGATGGGGACCGCCAGAATCTGCGGGTAGAGGGCGTTGATGGCGTTGGACTGATCGAGCGCCGCCTGGGCGATCGGTCCGTAGGCCGCCTGCTCCTCGCGGATCGCCGCCCAACCCGGACCGCCCTCGCCCCGCATATACTCGGTGAACAGGCCGTTGAGCTTGCCGACGTGGGCGTTGGCGGTCTGGACGTTGGCCAGGCTGGCCCTGGCGTTGGGGCCGTGGACCTCGTTCATGTAGGCCACCCGCTCGAACTCGTCGCAGAAGCTGGCCGGAATCTCGAGCTTGGCGACGGGAAGCAGGCTGGGCCGGGTGAGGTCGGGAGCCGGCAGCTTCGGCGTGGGCGGGCCCGCAGCGACGGCAGGCTCGGGCGAGCCGGTCTGAGGGCGGCAGATCTTCTCGCATTCGAGCATGGCTGCGCGGGCAGCTTCGATTTGCGGCGTCAGGGCGGCCAGCTCGCCGGCCAGATGCTGGTGGCGGGCCTTGATCGCGCCCTGGGCCGGCGGAAGCGCGCTCTGGTGCTCCTTCGACTGGTCACGCATCTGGTTGAGGATGCCGTTGGCCTGGTTCACCAGGTCGTTGTAGCGCGCGGCCTTTTCACGACACTGCGGGCAGACGCCGGTGACCAGCCGGAAGGAGGCCGGAACGGTCAGGGGCCCGCCGGTGGTCACCGGAGGCGGTTCGAACTTCGGGTCGTAGAAGCCGCCGATCCGGGTTTCGCTGGCGTCGAACCGCTCGCCCATCCAGGGCAGGCCGTCCTGATTGAAATGGTACTCGGCGATGACGCGGCTGTTCCGCACCACCTGGGCCTTGGTGATGATCTCGTTGCCGTCGGGGTCCCTGGCGTAGGACGCGGTCCAGGTGTTGGCCCCATCGGCCAGCTGGGGTCCGATGGTTTCCCAGACCTTGCCCTGTTGGGTCAGGGTGATTTCGCTGGTCGGCTTGCCGTCCGCGCCGAAGGTCACGCGATGGGTCGGGACATTGTGGCGGTTGAAGAAGACCACCTCGCCCCCTTCGCCGAGCGCAGTGTCGTTGTCGTAGGTCAGGTGGATGAAGCTCTCGGCTGTGCCTGGAGGCTTGGGCGCTGTTTCGACCCAGTCCTCGACCGCCTCGTCGAACTGCCGGATCCGCTCGGCGTTGAGGGCGCGCATCTCCTCCCACCGCCTGTTGTCTGCGTCGGACGCCTCCTGGGCCATCCGGTCTTCTTCGTCCGCCTGCTTCTTCGCCCTGGCCTTGGCTTCTTCGGCTCTTCGTTTGGCCTCGGCGCGATAGTCCGCCACCGTCTTCGGAGCGGCGTCCTGCATCACCGGGGGGGCGTCCTGCGCGAGGGCGGGCGCGGCGGCAGCCAGGGCGCAGGCCAGGGCGAGCATCAGGGAAACGGGAACCAGGCGCACGGGCAAACCTCCGCTCAGGGAAGCGCGACGCTCTACGCAACGGACTGGATACCGACGTTATACGTTGAACGCGATGTCGGCTAGACGACGCCCGCGCTCAGCACGTCGTGGACGTGCAGCACCCCGACCGGTTTGCCGTCGGCGATCACGAACAGCACCGTGATGCGGCTCTCGTTCATGATCCGGGCGGCGTCGGCGGCCAGGGTCTCGGCGGTCACCGCCTTGGGATTGCGGGTCATGATGTCGCCGACCGTCTTGCCGGCGAGTCCTTCGAAGTTGCGGCGCAGATCGCCATCGGTGACGATTCCGACCAGGCGGCCCTCGCCATCGACCACCCCGACGACGCCGAGCTTGCGGGCGGTCATCACCTCGATGGCCTGGGGCATCGGCATGTCGAGCGGCGCCAGCGGGGCCTCGGCGAGCCTGTGCATCAGGTCGCCCACCGTGCGCAGCATGGCGCCGAGCTTGCCGCCGGGATGGAAGACGTGAAAGTCCCTCGGCGTGAAGCCGCGGCGCTCCAAGAGGGCCACGGCCAGGGCGTCGCCGAGCGCGATCTGCAGGGTGGTGGAGGTGGTGGGCGCATTGAGCTCGCCCGTCGCCTCCGGGGCGTCGGACAGCTTGAGCACCACGGTCGAGGCCTTGCCGAGCGCGCTGTCGGGGTTGGCGGTCATGCCCAGCAGCGGAATGGCGAACCGGTGGCTGTAGGCGATGATGTCGCTGAGTTCCCGCACCTCGCCCGACTTGGAGAGGGCGAGGATGACGTCGTCGCTCCCGACCATGCCGAGGTCCCCGTGGCTGGCCTCGGCGGCGTGGACGAACATCGCCGGGGTCCCGGTCGAGGCCAGGGTGGCGGCGATCTTCCGGGCCACGTGGCCGCTCTTGCCGATGCCGGTGCAGACCACCCGCCCCTTGGCCGCAAAGACCATCTCGACGGCCCGGCCGAAATCCGCGCCCAGCTCATCGGCCATCTGCACGAGGCCCGCGGCCTCGACGGCGAGGACCCGGCGGCCGGCCGAGATGGGGTCATGGTCGCTCATTGCGCCGGCCGCAGTCCCGCGGCCTTGGCCGGCGTCTGGGGCTCGTGGCCGAACGGCGCCGGCGAGCGTGCGCCCTGCCCCTGCGGCCAGACCAGGGCCAGCAGCACCATGCCGACGGCGAGAACGGCTGCGAGGGGATAGAAGTAGCGGTCGCGCATGGATGGGTAATAGCGGATTTTGGGGGGATGGGGAGGGGGAGCCTTGACCCCCACGCTCCGCCGCCTTAGCCCACCTGGCCATGTCGACGCTCATCCTTCTCCGCCACGGCCAGAGCCAGTGGAACCTCGAAAACCGCTTCACCGGCTGG
>DASPLD010000095.1:0-2725 GCA_035627755.1 Caulobacter sp.
CGAGACGGTGGAAGAGGTCACGGCGCTGATCTCGCTCTATCGGCCGGGGCCGATGGAGAACATCGACAGCTTCGTGGACTGCAAGTTCGGTCGCAAGCCGATCGACACCCTGCACCCCACCCTCGAGCCGGTGCTCAAGGAGACCTACGGCATCGTGGTCTACCAGGAACAGGTGATGCAGATCGCCCAGATCCTGGCCGGCTACAGCCTGGGGGAAGCCGACCTGCTCCGCCGCGCCATGGGCAAGAAGAAGCCCGAGGAGATGGCCCAGCAGAAGGTCCGCTTCGTGGCCGGAGCCCAGGAGAAGGGTGTCGACCCGGGCCGGGCCAAGGCCATCTTCGACCTGGTCGAGAAGTTCGCCGGCTACGGCTTCAACAAGAGCCACGCGGCGGCCTATGCCCTGATCAGCTACCATACCGCCTGGTTGAAGGCGAACGCGCCGGTCGAGTTCATGGCCGCCTCGATGAGCCTCGACATCTCCAACACCGACAAGCTGGCCGTCTTCTATCAGGACGCCCGCCGGACAGGCGTGCCGGTGCGGGCCCCGGACGTCAACCGCTCGGGGGCCGACTTCGAGGTCGAGGACGGGGCGGTGCTCTATGCCCTGGGCGCGGTGCGCAATGTCGGCCTTGCGGCCATGGAGCACCTGGTCGAGGTGCGCCGCGAGGGCGGGCCGTTCAAGGACATCTTCGACGTCGTAGAGCGGGTCGATCCCAGGCAGGTCAACAAGCGCGCCCTGGAAGGCCTCGCCCGGGCCGGCGCCTTCGACAGCATCCATCCCAACCGCGCCCAGATCGTCGCGGCCGCCGACGTCTTGATCGCGCACAGCCAGAGCCTGGCCGCCGACCGCGCGTCCGCCCAGGTCAGCCTGTTCGGCGGCGACCAGACCGAGGCCTCGCGGCCGCGGCTGCCCAAGGTCGAGCCCTGGGACCAGATTCGCCGGCTCGACGAGGAGCTGGCCGCGGTCGGCTTCTACCTGACCGGCCACCCGCTGGAGGACATGGTCCAGGTGCTGCAGCGGCGCCGGGTCACCCTGCTGGGTGACGCCCTGCCCCAGGCCGAGGCCGGCCAGGAGGTGTTCAAGATGGCCGGCATGGTCCGCCGCCGCCAGGAACGGGCCAGCCAGAGCGGCGACAAGTTCGCCTTCGTCTCCCTGTCCGATCCCACCGGCGAGTACGAGGTGCTGTTCCCCCCCGAGAGCCTGCGCAAGTGCCGCGAGGTGCTGGAGCCCGGCAAGGCGGTGGTCATCCGCGTCCGCGCCAAGGCCCGCGATGGGGAAGTCCGCTTCTTCGGCGACGACGCCGAGCCGGTCGACAAGTCGATCGAGGCGGTGGCCGCCGGCCTGCGCGTCCACGTCTCCCCCGGCTCCACCGAGATCGAGGCGCTCAAGCAGCGCCTCACCCGGGCGGCGTCGCAGCGCGGCGGCGAGGTGATCCTGGTCGCCGGCATCGGCGGCGGCCGCGAGGTGGAGATGAAGCTGCCCGGCTTCTACGCGCTGGACGCATCGCTGCGGGGGGCGCTGAAGACCGCGCCGGGGGTGGCGTTCCTGGAGGACGTGTAGGGGGCGCTCGGCTGCCAGAGTAAGGTGGGGGCGTTCTGGCGCCGGTCGCGACGCCGGCGTTCATCGTCTGCCTGAGGCCTTCGCGCCGTCCCCTCAGCCGGCGCGTATTCGCGCCGGACAGCTCCCCAGAGGGGGAGCGACGGGTATGCTTCCGGAACGCCTGGTCCGCACGCCCTTGCATTTCCCGCCCGTTCCGCCTATGTCCCCCGCCCATCACGCACGCGGGCGTTCGGGCCGGCCGGGGAGACATCCCGACCGATCCGTTCCGGTCCTGACCATCTGGTCGGGAATTGCCCGCGGAGGCGATAACCGGAAAAAGGATCCGATACAGACCATGGCTCTGCCTGAATTCTCCATGCGCCAGCTGCTCGAAGCCGGCGCCCACTTCGGCCACCAGACCCACCGCTGGAACCCGAAGATGGACCGCTACATCTTCGGCTCGCGGTCGAACATCCACATCATCGACCTCTCGCAGTCGATCCCGCTGCTGCACCAGGCCCTGGTGAAGGTCCGCGAAGTCGCCGCCGCCGGCGGCCGGGTGCTGTTCGTCGGCACCAAGCGCCAGGCCTCCGACCCGGTGGCCGAGGCCGCCAAGCGTTGCGCCCAGTACTACGTCAACCACCGCTGGCTCGGCGGCACCCTGACCAACTGGCGCACCATCTCCGGCTCGATCGCGCGTCTGCGCGAACTGGAAGGCGTGCTGGACAACGAAGCCGGTTCGGGCCGCTCCAAGAAGGAGCGCCTGCAGCTGACCCGCGAGCGGGACAAGCTGGAACTGTCGCTGGGCGGCATCAAGAACATGGGCGGCATCCCCGACATCATGTTCGTGATCGACACCAACAAGGAAGCGATCGCCATCCAGGAAGCCCGCAAGCTGAACATCCCGGTGATCGCGATCCTGGACACCAACTGCGATCCGGACGGCATCACCTACCCGATCCCGGGCAACGATGACGCCGCCCGCGCCATCCAGCTGTACGTCGACCTGATCGCCGACTCGGTGCTGGACGGCATGGCCGCCGGCGCCGCCGCCTCGGGCGTCGACCTGGGCGCCTCTGTCGCCCCGATCGAGCCGACCCTGGCCCGCGAACTGACCCCCGAGCCGGTGGCCGAGGAAGCCGCCGCCCCGGAAGCGCCCGCTGCTGAGGCGCCTGCAGTCGAGGA
>DASPLD010000096.1:0-4647 GCA_035627755.1 Caulobacter sp.
AAGGCCGAACATATCACTTCGTGATTTTCCGGCGCGCCTGCAAGCGCGCCGTTTGCTTCTGAGGACCCCAATGTCCGAGCTTCCGGGCGCTCCGATCGATTCGGTGTGCGTCTACTGCGGTTCATCAAACGACGCTGACCCGGCCTTCCTGCAGGCGGCGGAGGACTTCGGAGCCATCCTGGCGAGGGAGAACCTGCGGCTGATCTACGGCGGCGGCGGCGTCGGCCTGATGGGCGCCTGCGCGCGCGGGGCGCATGACGCCGGCGGCCGGGTGCTGGGCATCATCCCGACATTCCTGATGGGCCGCGAGCAGCCGTTCGACGACGTCGAGACGGTCGTCGTGCAGAACATGCACGAGCGGAAGATGATGATGTTCGAGGAGTCGGACAGCTTCGTCGTGTTGCCCGGCGGCATCGGCACCCTGGAAGAGGTGATCGAATTGCTGTCCTGGCAGCGGCTGGACCTGCACCGCAAGCCCCTGGTGTTCTACAATCCGCGCGATTTCTGGAAACCGCTGTTCGAACTCCTGCATCACACCATCACCGAACGGCTGAGCCCGCCGGAATTCGCCAATGCCTGGCGGGCGACCGACGACATCCATCAGATCACCGCCCTGGTGCGGCAGATGGCGGAAGAGCCCGGCGCCGGCGCCACCCACCCGGCGACAAACGAGTTGACATAGTAGCTAAAAGAAACGAACCATGTTCCCAGCGGCCGGACTCCCACCGGACGCGGGGATATGGAGACTTCTATGCGTGTGTTCCTCATCGGGGCGCTGGCCCTGACTGCCATGGCTGGGGCCGCGAACGCCCAGGCCGACCGCCAGGACGGCTGGCTGACCCTGAAGACCAAGACGACCCGGGGCAATCTCATCCTCGACGGCGCCGTCTGGAGCTGCAAGGGCGACGTCTGCCGCGCCCCCAAGGTCAAGGCCCTGCCGGCCGACCAGCAATGCAAGAAGCTGCAGGAGAAGCTGGGCGAGGTGACCGGCTTCGGCTACCGCGGCGCCAAGTTCGACACCGAGCAACTGGCAGCCTGTAACGCGGCCTGACGTGGTCCTTCTCCCGCTCGTCGGGAGAAGGTGGCCCGCGTAGCGGGTCGGATGAGGGCAGCGTCGGCATCAGCCGGGCTGCCCTTTTTCGTGGAGGCCGAGTGCGCCGCCCTACGGCGCCTTCAGCCCATACCCGGCAAACTCCTCGTCGATGCCGGGGTCCAGCTTGCGAGCCTCTGCGATGTCCGCGTCGCCGCCGGCCTTGTCGCCGGCCCCGTACTTCGCGAGAGCCCGGCCGAACAGGCTCTCGGCGGAGTCCGGACGGATGGTGGTGGCCTTGTCGTAGTCGGCGATGGCGTCCTTCCAGCGGCCCAGGCGCATCAGCACGAAGCCCCGCGAATCGAGGGTCGGGGCGTTGCGCGGCTCCAGCTGCAGGGCGGTGTCGCAGTCGCGCAGGGCGGCCTCCAGGGCCACGCCATTGGTCGCCTGTTCCCAGCACAGGGTATTCAGCTTGCCGGCCTCCTTGCCGGCCTTGCCGCGGGCCGTGGCGAAGTCGGTCATCGCCGCCTCCTTCTTGCCCTGGCGCAGCAGGGCGCCGGCCCTTAGCGCATAGAGGTCGCTGTTGTCGTCCTCGAGGGTCAGGGCCTGATTGTAGTCCGCCTCGGCCTTGGCCCAGTCCTTGTTCTCGCGGTGCAGCCAGGCGCGACCGGTCCAGGGGCCGACCTGCTTGGGATCCTTGGCGATGGCCTTGTCCATGTCGGCGATGCGGCTGGCGCGGTCGGCGGCGGTCCAGCGGTAGCCGGGCGGGCCGACCACGTTGACCTCCACCTTGCCCATGTCGGCGAGGGCCTTGCTGATGCTCTCGGCCTGGGCGGCGGGGAATTCCGACTGCAGGCTGCGGCCGCGGCTCTCCATGGTGAAGACCCCGTCCTTGATGCCGCTCCTGCGCCAATAGGCGACGCCGCCGACCACCGTGTCGACGTCGGCCCCCTCGACGCTGAACCCCTTGCCCCCGTCCGGAAGGCGGATGGTCTCGCGGAAGTAGGCGTGGGTGGGGTGCTGGGTCGCGTAGGGCGCGTCGCGGTTGTCCACGTCGTCCTCGCGCTTGTAGGAGACGTTGCCGCCCAGGAGATAACCGTCGGCCAGGTAGCGGGGGGCGGAGGACTCGTTGGTTTCGCCCCAGCTCATCGAGGCCTTGCCCTCCATGCTGAGGATCAGTTCGCCGGTCTTGTCGTCGTAGCGGCTGGAAACGGTCTCGACCTCGACGAACGGATAGAGGTCCTCCCAGTACTTCTTGTAGACCTTCTCCAGCTCCTCGGGCGGCGCCGCGTCGGCGGCCGCCTTGGTGGAGGCGGCCAGATCGCCGCGGAACGACTGGGTGGCCTTGACCGGAGCCTTGGAATAAAGGCCGGCCGAAGCGTCGATGTCGATCATCAGGGCCATCAGCGGCAGCGGCGCCGGCTCGACCTTGAGCGCCTCGAGCGCGCCGCCCTTGGCGCGCAGCGGCAGGGCGTAGACGAAGGCCGGGACGCTGACGTCCTCCAGGCGGCGGTCGCCCATGCGGGTGCCATCCAGCCAGTAGACCTTGCCCTCGATCTCGGCGCGCACGATCACATGGTCGAACAGGCCGACCATCGGCAGGCGGTCGTTGAGGCCGTCGCCCTGCTCGCTGTGCACGGCCGCGGCCTCGGCCTTGATGCCGAGCTCGCGCAGGATGGCCAGCAGCAGCGCCGTCTTGCCCTTGCAGTCGCCGTAGCGGCGCGACCAGGTGAGGTCGGCCGGCGCGGGGGTCAGGTTGCCGGCGTCCATGCCCAGGAAGACATACCGGGTGCGGTCCTGGACAAGGGCAAGGGCCATGCCGGCCTGGACCTTTGGATCGTTGGAGGCGGCGCGGATCTTGGCGATCTCGGCCTTCAGCCGGGAGTCCGGCTTGAGGGTGGCGGCCTTGTCGTAGAGGGGCGCCAGCAGGGCCGAGACCTGGGCCCAGCTGTCGAACTGGGTGAACTCGACACCGCGCGGACGCTGGAACCGCGCCGGGGCGCCGGGCGGCGGCTTGTAGGCCTTCTGGCTCTTGAGATCGAAGAGCAGTTCGGCCTCCCCGGCCTTGGTCCTGCCGACCTTGGGCGCCTTGAGGCCCTGGTCGAGGCGGTAGCGGATCGGCTTGGCCTTGGGATCCCAGAGGATGCGCAGCTGCACCTCGTCGACCTGATCGGCGGTGACGGCGGGCAGGTAGTTCTCCGAGAAGTCGCCGATCACGGAGTCCTTTCGGGTCATGGTGAAGGCCAGGGTGACGATGTCGCCGACCTCGAGCCCCTCGGGCTGGACGGTGGCGGTCAGCACCCCGTCGAGCATGGCGTATTCCAGCCGGTTCTCGCGGCGCAGGACGGTGAACACCTGGTCGGCCAGGACGTCGATGACCTCGCCCCCGCGGCGAATCTCCAGCTTATGGACGGTGAGGGTCACCGAATCCGGGTTCCACGGCAGGGCGATGGTGCCCATCACCGACAGGCCCTGGGCAGTCTGCAGGCGGACGACGCTCTCGATGTAGACGCTGTCGCCCTCGGGCCCGAAGTGGACCTGCTGGTCGAGGCGCAGCAGCCGGTAGGGCGCGCCGGTCGTCGGGCTGTCGGTCTTCACCGGCCCGAGCGGCTTGACCCAGGCGGCCGGCGGGGCGAGCACCGGCTCGGGTGCGGCCAGGGCGGCGCCCGCCCACAGGCACGCCCAGGCGCAAACCAGCCCGACAAACAACGACCGCATGGATATCCCCCGAGTGACGCCTACTCGGCCGTCAGCTTGCGGGAAGCGGCCTTGCGCGGCAAGCGGGAGATGGAGGAATCGTTCGCCCCGAGCAGGGAGGGAGGCTAGGCCCGCTCCCCCGCCAGCCGCCTCGCGGCCTTCTCGCGGCCGATCAGCGCCAGCAGCGCGGCCATGTCCGGGCCGTGCTCCATGCCGGTGAGGGCCTGGCGCAGGGGCATGAACAGGGCGCGGCCCTTCGCGCCGGTGGCGTCCTTGATGGCGGTGGTCCAGGCGCCCCAGGTCGAGGCGTCCACCGTCTCCGGAAGCAGGGACAGAGCCTGGGCGACGAAGGCAGGGTCTTCGATGACCGGGGTCACCTGGCCGCCGACGATCCGCGCCAGGTCCGCGACGTCCGCGAACCGTTTCAGGTTCGGGCGGACGGCCAGCCAGAAATCCTCGCCGAGGTCGGCGCCGAGGGCCGCGAGGCGCGGCTGGGCGGCCGAATAGTCCATGGCGTGCAGCACGCCGGCGTTGATGCGGGCGAGGTCGGCCTCGTCGAAGCGGGCCGGGGCCCGGCCCATCTTGGCTAAGTCGAAGCTGGCCCCGAGGTCGTCGAGGCTGGCGCCGGCCTCCAGCGCATCGGAGGTCCCGAGCTTGGCGATATGCGAGGTGATGGCCAGGGGCTCGAGGCCGTCCTCGCGGAGCTGGGCGATCGACAGGGAGCCGAGGCGCTTGGACAGGGCGCTGCCGTCGGCACCGACCAGCAGGCTGAAGTGGCCGAAGGTCGGCACGGCGCCGCCGAGGGCCTCGAAGATCTCGATCTGGGTCCCGGTGTTGGCGACATGGTCCTCGCCGCGGATGACGTGCGTGATGCCCATGTCGATGTCGTCTGCCACCGACGGCAGGGTGTAGAGGAAGGC
>DASPLD010000097.1:0-4340 GCA_035627755.1 Caulobacter sp.
CGCCGGCGATGTTCATCCGGTAGTCGGCGGCGCCGTCCCCGTCGACATCCAGTGACAGGATGGTGTTGCCGCCGCTCAGCCGCAGGGTCATCTGGCCGGCCGTGTGAGTGAAGGCGGCGACCAGGGTGAAGGCGTCGTCGGCGCCGCCGGCGATGGCGTCGATCGCCGATAGGTCGATGCGGTCGCCCTGGGCGGCGACCAGGTCGCTGAGGGTGTCGGCCTCCAGCACCCGGCCCGCGGGGGCGGCGCTCGAATAGACCGACTCCTGGCGCACCACGAAGGTGTCGAGGCCGTCGCCCCCCTGCAGGACGTCGGCGCCGGTCCCGCCGATGATGGTGTCGTTCCCGAGGCCGCCGCGGACGGTGTCGACGCCCGCCCCGCCGTCCAGCCGGTTGGCGCCGCTGTTGCCGGTGAGCACGTTGGCCAGCCCGTTGCCGGCGCCGTCGAGGTCGCCTGTCCCGTCCAGGATCAGCCGCTCGACATTGGCGGCGAGGCTCCATGTCAGGGAGGCGCGGACGGTGTCGGTCCCCTCGTTGAGGGCCTCCAGGGTCGTGTCGCCGGCGTCGTCGACGAAGAAGACGTCGTCGCCCGTCCCGCCGGTCATGGCGTCGGCGCCCGCGCCGCCGTTGAGGATGTCGTTCTCCGACCCCGCGCCGAGGGTGTCGGTCCCGGCTCCGCCGAGCAGCTGGTCGGCCCCCGCGCCGCCGGTCAGGGTGTCGCTGTCGGCGCCGCCGTCGAGGATGTCGGCGCCCGAGCCGCCGAGAATCGTGTCGTTGCCATCGCCGCCCTCCAGCCGGTCGTTCTGGTCGAGGCCGTCGAGCTCGTCCTCGCCGGTCCCGCCGAGCAGCTGGTCGGCGCCCGCGTCGCCGCTGAGCACGTCATCGCCGGCGCCGCCCTTGATCAGGTCGTTTCCGTCGCCGCCGAACAGGCTGTTGGCGCCGGCGTTGCCGTTGAGGTTGTTGTTGGCGGCGTTGCCGGCCCCGTCGATGTCGCCGGTTCCCTCCAGGATCAGGGTCTCGATATTGGCGGCCAGGGGCGCGATGGTGATGGTGGCGCGGACCACGTCCGAGCCCTCGCCGCCGGCCTCGGCGGTGACGTCGCCGGCGTCGTCGACAAAGTAGGTGTCGTCGCCGATCCCGCCGGCCATGTCGTCGGCCCCGGCGCCCCCGTCGAGGATGTCATGGCCGAGCCCCCCGACCAGGTCATCGGTCCCGGCGCCGGCGTAGAGCCCATCGTCGCCGGCGCCCCCGTCGATGACGTCATCCCCGCCGTTGCCGTTGAGGGTGTCGACGCCGCCGGCCCCCGTCAGCTGGTCGTCGTGATTGCCCCCGTCCAGGGTTCCGCCGCCGGCCCCGGTGGCGGCGTCGATCCGGCCGTAGAGGATGAAGGCCCGGCCTGTGGAGCTGTTGTGGCCGGGCGCGCCGATCAGCAGGTCGGAGACACCGTCGCCATCGAGGTCGGCGCCCGCCACCGATTCCCCGGCGTTCCAGCCGCTGCCGCCGCCGATGATGGTCATGCCCACCCCGGCGGTCAGGTTGTCGACCCCCAGGGCCGCGTCGAAGCTGTCGCGGCCGAACACCACCCAGGCGGTTCCGGCGTAATTCACGCCGCCGGGGCGGGCCCGCAGGCTGCCCAGGACGATGTCGTCGAAGCCGTCGCCGTTGACGTCCCCGGCGCCGCCGACCGTCATTCCGACCGTGTCGTAGAGGCTCGTGCCGTCGACCCGGAAGCCGTTGTCGCCGTCCAGGCCGGCGAGGCTGAAGCTGGCGCCCGGCGAGGCCCCGCCGAACAGGACGTAGGCGGCCCCGGTGTAGAAACCCCCGACGCCGGGAGCGCCCAGAACGATATCCCCTATTCCGTCGCCGTTGACGTCGCCCCCGTAGGCGACCGAGCTTCCGAGCCGGTCGTCGGCGCTCTCGGCGTCGATCCGGTAGCCGTTGGTCCCGTTCAGGAGCTGCATGTTGAGGACGGCGGAGAAGGGATCCTCCGAGCCGAAGATCACATAGGCCGCGCCGCCGTAGCTGAAGCTGCCGCTCTGGGCGCTGGCGCCGACGATGATGTCCTCCAGGCCGTCCCCGTTGATGTCGCCGATGGCCACCGAGCCGCCGAACCGGTCGCCGGTGTTCCCCCCGTCGAGCCGGAAGCCGTTGGTCCCGTCGAGGGTGTTGAGGTCGACGTCGAGGGGCAGGCCGCCATCGACCCCGAACACCACCCAGGCGTTGCCGGCCTCGGCCGCGTAGCCGTCGCTGAACAGGCTGCCGATCAGGATGTCGGCGAAGCCGTCGCCGTTGACGTCCCCGAGGGCGATGTTGCGGCCCAGCCGGTCGCCGGCCACGACCCCGTCGATGTTGGCCCCGTCGGCGGCGGTCAGGTCGCCGACGTCGACCACCGCGCCGAAGGAGGTCTGCTTGCCATAGATGACGTAGACCCCGCCGGCCTCGGCCCCGGTGTCGTCGAGGCCCGGGGCGCCGACGACCAGGTCGTCGATGCCGTCGCCGTTGATGTCGCGGCCGGCGGCGACCGCGTAGCCGAGGTAGTTGGTCCCGTTGGTCCCCTCGATGCGGAATCCGTCGGTCCCGTCGAGGTCGGCGAGGGTGATGTTGGTCGGCAGGCCGTCCTCGTCGCCGAAGACCACGTAGACGGCGCCGCTGCCCGCGCCGGCGTCGCCGTCGAAGCTGCGGGCGCCGACGATCCAGTCGGTGAGGCCGTCGCCGTTCAGGTCCCCGGCGGCCAGGGCCCCGCCCGCGAATTCGAAGGTGTCGCGGCCGGTGGCGGTCACCCCGAGGCCGGTGAAGGAGGCGAGATTGACGGTGGTCGGCAGGCCAGGCATGGCGGCGCACTCCGTTGCGGGGCGGGGGTCTCCGCCCCTCCATTGCGCCCGGAGCCTGAAGCCAATCGCGGAGGTCGAACAACGCTCGACCCGCTCAAAATGGGTCAAGGCGGTCATAACCAAGGTGAAACGGTTCGGCCGCTAAGGTCTGGGCGAATTCCGTTCGACGAGTGCGCCCGTGCAAATTGACATCGTCCGCCCCGACGAGCTGACGGCCTCCCAGGTCGAGGGTTGGGCCTCGCTGCAGGGGGCGGACACCCGGCTGCACAGCCCCTTCCTGTCGCCCTGGTGGGCCCGGTCGGTGGCGGCCGCGCAGGGGTCGAAGGCCCACGTCAAGGTGGCGGTGCTGCACGACCATGGCCGCGAGGTCGGCTACATGGCGGCCAAGGCCCAGGGCGGGGCGGCGATGCCGGTCGGGGCGCCGATGTGCGACTACCAGGGGATGACGGCCGAGCCCGGCGTGCGGTTCGATCCGGTGGCCCTGGTCAACGCGCTCGGCGTCGGCCGCTTCGACTTCTGCCACATGCTGGACGGCCAGGACGACTTCGCGGCCCATGTAAAAGGCGCCCAGACCGCCTACGCCATCGAGCTGCGCGAGGGCTACGAGGCCTATGCCAAGGCCCGGCGCGAGGCCGGGGTCAGCGCCCTGAAGGACATCGACAAGAAGCGGCGCAAGCTGGAGCGGGAGCTGGGGCCGGCGACCTTCACCGCCTTCTCGCGCTCCCGGGCCGACTTCGACGCCTTGATGGGCTGGAAGAGCCAGCAGTGGAGGAAGACCGGCCAGACCGACGTGCTCGGCGCCGGCTGGACCAGCCGGCTGGTCCGCGACCTGTTCGCCAGCCGCGACCCGCAGTACGGCGGGGTGCTGTTCACTTTGCACGTCGGCGACCGGCTGGCGGCGGCGCAGTTCAACCTGCGGGCCCACGGGGCGATCAACAGCTGGCTGATCGGCCATGACGCCGAGTTCGACCGCTACAGCCCGGGCCTGATCCTGTTCCAGGACATCCTGCGCTGGATGGACGACACCCCCTACTGGCGGCTGGACCTGGGGGCCGGCGACTACCGGTTCAAGCGCGAGCTGGCCAACGCCACCGTCCAGGTCGGCCACGGCTTCGTCGGCGGCGCCTCGCCGGCGGCGCTGCTGCGCTCGGCGGCCTACGCCCTGCGCCAGGCGGCCGAGTCCCTGCCGCTGGGGCCGGTCTCGGAGCTGCCGGGCAAGGCCATGCGGCGGCTTGACCTGATCCGCGGATTGCGGTGAAGCCTGCGGCACATCTTAACTTGGTCGCGTGACGGCCGCCGAAACCGGTATCCACTTTCGGCTGTCACGCTCCCCCGAAGCCGGGCTGACATGACCCTTTCCATCGATGACATCCGCGCCGCCGCCGCCCGGCTGGCCGGCCATATCGAGCGGACGCCGTGCCGCTATTCGAAGACGTTGTCGGAGATCACCGGCGCCCAGGTGTGGGTGAAGTTCGAGAACCTGCAGTTCACCGCCGCCTACAAGGAGCGC
>DASPLD010000098.1:0-15069 GCA_035627755.1 Caulobacter sp.
CCGCACTTCCTCAGCCATTTCGCGCAGGCGCAGGGCGCCGTCGACGGGCGTGCGCAGCAGGGCCGACTTGATGTTCTTGCCGAGGTCGTCGAAGAACATGGTCTTCCCGTCGACCTTGGTGAAGCCGTAGAACTTCATCCCCTTCACTTCGGCGTACTGCAGGTCGCCGGCCTCGATCGTGCGGCCGCTCGAGGTGACCTTGCGGTCGAACACCAGGCAGAAGGGGTCGCCGGCCTTGATGTCGCGGCTGAAGTCGATCTTGTGGGCGAACAGCTTGGAAGCCTGGCTGACGATCGCCGAGTTGGCGCCGACCCGGCTGGCGCTCTCATGGAAGCTGCCCTGCATGTCGCCGCAGGCGACCGTGGTCTCTTCCCGCACTTCCTCAGCCATTTCGCGCAGGCGCAGGGCGCCGTCGAAGGTGCGGGAGACGGTGATGGTCTTGGCCTGGCCGGTGCGCATCGACAGGCCGACCAGGCGGGCCGGGCCGCGGCGGCCTTCGGGGCGGGCGACGGAGGCGATGAAGTCCATGCCGGCGCGGATGTTCACGGTGTCCATGACGCCCGAGAGGATGCCGACCACCTGGCGGGCTTCGGACTCGGCGACGCCGCTGCGGACCACCGCGTCCTGCAGGGTCTCGCCGGGGCGGACCTCGACGTTGACGCTCTCGCCGCGGGCGAAGCCGGGCAGGGCCTCGGCCTGGGCGAAGGCCAGATGTTGCAGCGCGGCGAAGGCGGCCGGGTCCATCGGCGGGGTGATGGTGGCTTCCTTGGCGTCGGTCATCCGCCAGGCCAGGGCGAGGACGCTGAGCCCCGCGACGGCGACAAAGGCCTTGGGCGCAAGGCGGGTGGTCGGGCGTCGCGGATCAAACTCTTGCATTCGTTCCCCCGTGCGCTTGACCCCCGATGGTCGGGAGCACCGCTTCAGAATGGTACGGCTGGGACGCCCCCCAGCAATTCACGGGCCGGTTCTTGCCCGCTGTACCCCTGGAAAGGCAAGCAATATTCAATGCTTCGGTCGTTTTGTCACGCGGTTGGTTAACAGACTGCCCAAGATGGGCATGGCCGGCCTGCGTCAAATCAACTCCAGCACCGTCTCCTGCGGCCGGCACAGGGCGGCGCCCTTGGGCGTGACCACGATCGGCCGGTTGACCAGCATGGGGTCGCGCACCATCGCCTCGATCAGCGTCTCCTGCGGGGTGGCGGGATCGGTCAGTCCCAGGTCTTCGGCATTGGTGTCTCGCACCCGCAATATGTCGTGGGCCGAGGCCCCCATCCGGGCCAGCAGGCCGCGCAGCTGATCGGCCGACCATCCCACCTTGAGGTATTCGACCACTCTCGGCTCGATCCCGCGCTCCTGGAGCAGCGCCAGGGTCTTGCGGGAGGTCCCGCAGTCGGGGTTGTGGAAGATCGTGACGTCCGGCTGGCTCATGGGGGGACTCGGCTGGCGGATCGGTGCGGTCCTTTAGCAACGGGAGGGCGGCATGGCGACGGGGATTGACTCGGGCCTGAGTTGAACGCTCAATCAAGGCTGGTTGGAGGTCTCCATGTCCAAGCTCGATGACGCCACGCTCAACGCCGTCCGCAACCTGGAGGCCAAGACCGGCCGCTCCTTGGCCGATTGGGTGACCCTGGTCCGGCGTTCGGGCCAGGAGAAGCACGGCCAGATGGTCGCCTGGCTGAAGGCCGAGCACGGCATGGGCCATGGATACGCCAACCTGGTGGCCCTGGAGGCCCGGGAGGGGGCGATCACCTCCCCGCCGGCATCGGCGGACGAAGGGGTGGCCGCGGTGTTCGCCGGCGACAAGGCCGGGCTGCTGCCGCTGTACCAGGCGATCGAGGCCTATGTCCGGTCGCTCGGAGAAGTCGAGGTGGCGCCCAAGAAGGCCAACGTTTCGCTGCGCCGCTCCAGGCAGTTCGCGCTCGTCCAGCCCTCGACGCGGACCCGGCTGGACCTTGGCCTGCAGTTGAAGGGGCTCGCGCCGGAGGGGCGGCTGGAGGCCTCGGGCTCGTTCAGCGCCATGGTCAGCCACCGGGTGCGGCTGGAGCAGGCCAGCGACTTCGACTCAGCTGTGAAGGGCTGGCTGAAGGCGGCCTACGAGGCGGCCTGAACTCACCATCGGACCACCGCCTTGCCGATGACGCCGGTGGAGCCGCTGGTCCCCCATGGCGCCAGGGGTCCGGCCGGGCCGGGGGGCGGTTTGACCCCCTGTGGCCAAGCCTCCACCAGGGTCCCGTATTCCACCTCGGCCAGGCCCGCGTCGGGCTTCACGGGCCGGAAGGACAGCACCACCGGCCGGCCGGGGCCCACCCAGCGCAGCCGCTGCCATTCGTTCGGCCGGGTCAGCCAGGCGGCCGGGCGGCCCTGCAGGGTGACGTCCTTCACCGCCGCGCTGAGCTTGATGTTCAGCCGGACGACGCGGGCGCCCGGCGGCGGAGTGAGGACGACGCTGACCCGTCCGTCCGGCTCGACGCGACTGGTCAGGGTCGGGGCGGCGACCGGCGCGGCGGGGACCGGGAAGACGTAGACCGGCCGGTCGGCCAGGGGCGGCAGGCTGGCCTCGGTCAGGGCCTTGGCCGGCTGGCGGCTGTAGAGGGTCAGGCCGGGAGCGGCGGTCGGGCTGGTCACCCAGGCCTTGCCGGTCTGGACGTCGGTGACATGCATCAGGCTGTAGGCCTGCGGATGGCGCTCGCTCCAGGGATTGGCCATCGCCCAGCGGGTCGATCCAGCGGCCAATATGATCGCCAGAAGTATCGTGGCCAGCACCACGGGACCGGGCCGCTTGTCCTGGTCCGGCTGGGCCAGGGGCCAGAGGACGAGGGCGGCGAGCAGGGCGAACAGGCCCAGCAGGGCCGGGAAATCGAGGCCCTGGGCCGTCAGGTGGACATAGACCCCCAGCCAGCCGCAGACGACGGCCGCAATCAGCGCCAGCAATGGCGTCCAGCGGCCGTCGGCGCCCCAGCGGCTGACGGCGGCGCCGAGGGCCGCCAGGGTCAGCGGCCAGGCGAGCAGGAAGGCGACCTGGGGTGCGAACAGCTGCGCCAAGGCCGCCAGCACGAAGGCCAGCAGCAGGGCCCCGGCCCAGGCCGCGTTGCGGGCCACCGGGCGTCCCATCGCCAGCACCGCCAGGGCGCCGGTGGCCGTGCCGAGCGCCAAGCCAACCACGTCGAAGCCGCCGAACAGGCTGCTCAGGGCCCCGAGCAGGACGCCGCCGAAGAGCAGCATCCACCGGCGGGCCAGGGTGGCGCTCATCGCCATGGGAACAAGGAGGGTGAGGCCCAGGCCCAGGACGAAGATCACCGTCTCCCAGAGCCCCCATTGGGCCAGCAGGGGGCGCTGTTCCATGAAGCCGAAGCCGACCCCGGTCCATCGGCGGGTCAGGTTGAGGACCAGCGCCGTCAGGGTCAGGATCAGCAGCAGGCCCCCGGCGCCCCTGAGCCCGTCGATCCAGGCCAGCCGCTCGCCGGCCCGCCGCGCCCGCCAGCCGGCCAGCAGCAGCAGGCCGCCCGCCAGCGCCAGCACAAGCCAGCCCATGGCCGGCGGATAAGCCAGCACATGGTCGCCGAAGGTCTGGCTGTAGACCGCGCTCGGCGCCTTGCCGGGCAGCCTCGGCGCAAAGGCCAGGTCGCCCGCGGAGGCCAGCACCTGCTCGCCCATCGACTGCACCGATCCCGGGTCGAGGTTGGCCACCGTCGCGGTCGGGGAATGGTAGTCGAACTGCCGGCCGATGAAGGCGAAGTTCAGTCCGGTCATCCCCATCCGCTTGGGCACGGAGAAGTCGGTGTCGTTGGGCATCTTCTCATAGAGGAAGACCGCCAGGGCGCTGCTGATCGGCTTGCGGGCGCTGGTCCTGAACGCATCGATCAGTTCGCCGTTGTCGGCCCCAGTCTCGAACATGTTGGCCCGCCCGCCATTGCCTCGGGCTTCCATGTTGATGACCAGGCCGGTGCGCCTGGCCAATGGGTGCTGGGCGAAGTAGGCCTCGGCGCCGCTGAGGCCCCACTCCTCGCCGTCGGTGACCAGCACGATCACGTCGCGGGCCGGGACGCCGCGGGCCTTCAGGGCGCGGACCACCTCCAGGCTGGCCGCCACCCCGGCGGCGTCGTCGGCGGCGCCGGGAGAGCCCGGCACGCTGTCGTAGTGGCTCATCAGGACCAGCGCCGGCGCCGCGCGATCCCTTCCGGGCAGGATCCCGACGATGTTCTGCACATGGGCCCCGGCCAGCCATTGCGGATCGGCGGGCGAGGAGGAGAGGGCGTCGGTCTCCTGGATCGTCGGCGACAGGCCAAGATCGGTCATCCGGCGCAGCAGATGGTCCCGGACCCTGGCGTTGGCGGGCGAGGCGACGGGGTGGGGTTCGCGCGCGATGACAGCGATGTCGCGCAGGGCCCGCTCGGCCGAGAAGGCGTCGGCCGGGGCGCTTGCCGGGACGGGCCTGGGGGTGACGGTCCCCTGCCATGCCAGGAGGGCGGCGAGCGCCAGGGCGATGATCAGCCAGACGGTGCGGCCGAGGTGAAATCTGGTCATGACGTCTCCCCTTGGTCGAGGAGGGGGCCACGGGCCGAGGGCGGAGACAAGAGCGCCGATAACGAAAACGCCCGCCGGTGAGGGCGGGCGCTCGTCCGGCCGGAGACCCAGGTCTAGGCGACGGCGGAGGCGTCCTGCGGGTCGCGCAGCACATAGCCGCGGCCCCAGACCGTCTCGATGTGGTGCTGGCCGCCGCTGGCGGTGGCCAGCTTCTTGCGGAGCTTGCAGATGAAGACGTCGATGATCTTCAGCTCCGGCTCGTCCATGCCGCCGTAGAGGTGGTTGAGGAACATCTCCTTGGTCAGGGTCGTGCCCTTGCGCAGGGAGAGCAGCTCCAGCATCTGGTATTCCTTGCCGGTCAGGTGGACCCGGCTGCCGGCCACTTCGACGGTCTTGGCGTCGAGGTTGACCGCGATGTCGCCCGTCTGGATGACGGCCTGGGCGTGGCCCTTGGAGCGCCGGACCACCGCATGGATGCGGGCGACCATCTCGTCCTTGTGGAAGGGCTTGGTCATGTAGTCGTCGGCGCCGCCGCCGAGCGTCTTGACCTTGGTGTCGATCTCGGCGGTCCCCGAGAGGATCATGATCGGGGTGTTGATCTTGCCGTTGCGCAGGGTGCGCAGGACGTCCATGCCGCTCATGTCGGGCAGGTTGAGGTCCAGCAGGATCAGGTCGTAGTCGTAGATCTTGCCCAGATCCACGCCCTCCTCGCCCAGGTCCGTCGTATAGACGTTGAACCCTTCGGACTTGAGCATGAGCTCGATCGTTTGCGCCGTGGCGCTATCGTCCTCGATCAACAGAACCCGCATCAAAGTCCTCCCCGCGCCCAGCGGAATAAGAATCGTCCTGCCAAGGCGGAATCCTCCGCCCTTGCCCGCCGGTTAACATCCGGCGAGCTCGGTTTAAGACTGGTTAATGGTGAACGGCCCGTTGGAAAGAATCGTTAAGCCGATTTGCGAATCGGCGGCAAGCGGGGTTGCGGGAAACCCCAGGCGGGCGGGCGTTGACTCTTTCGTGATCGGATCGGGTCGGGCCTGCAAGACCTTGGCTGTTAAGGGTTTTGCCTTTTTTCTGAGTGGAGGGCGCGGCGGTTTGACTCAGGGAGTGAGGCCCGCGCCGCGACCGGAGGTCACAGTCGCAATTCTCGGCGCGGCGCCAGGGCACAAAAGGCCCCAGCCGCCTCCCGTCGACTGACCAGCAATGGACCCAGTGTCGCCCGGAGGGCGCGGTGCAGGTGATTGCCCGCTGTGGATTCAGCCTTGGTCAGGCGGGTGGCAAGGAAGACGTGGGGCTGCTGGTAGCCGGACCGTGTGGGCTTCCTGAACCGCTTCTCCAGAGCGGTCTGGACGGCCCGGTCGGCGCAGGAGGCGTCAGCTTCGCGGATCGCCGCGCGATAGGTAAGGGCGTCGGCAGCCATCGCGGCCCCGCCGAAGAGGACCAGGCCGGTAACAGCGGCCATCGCGAGACGGGTCGGCAGGCTCATCACGCCGCAGCCTTCGGAAACACCCCGGCGCGGGTGAGGGAAGAGGCCGGGGGCTTGCCGATCCGGTCGGCGACCCAGGCGGCCGTCTCGATGAGCCTGCCGAGGTCCAGCCCCGTGTCGAACCCAGCGCGCTCCAGCATGTAGACGAGGTCCTCGGTGCCGATGTTGCCGGTGGCGGCGGGGGCGAAGGGGCAGCCGCCGAGGCCGCCGACCGAGGCGTCGAGGACGTCGACCCCGGCCTCGACGCCGGCGAAGGCGTTGGCCAGGCCCGTGTTGCGGGTGTCGTGGAAGTGCAGGCGCAGCCTGGTGTCGCCGGTGACGTGGCGCACCGCCTCGATGCGCCGGCGGACGGTCCAGGGGTCGGCCACCCCGATGGTGTCGGCCAGGGCGATCTCCTCGACGCCGAGCGCTGTGGCGGCCCGGCAGATGGAGACGACCTGCTCCTCCGGGACCTCGCCGTCGAAGGGGCAGCCGAAGGCGACGGACACGGTCATGGTGATCGGCGGCCCGCCCTGATCGGCGCGCTTGGCGACGATGGCGCCCAGCGCCGCGACCTGCTCGCTGACCGAGGCGCCCTGGTTGCGGATGCCGAAGCCGTCGCTGGCGCAGACCACCACATTGGCCTCGTCGCAGCCGGCGGCGACGCAGCGGTCCCAGCCGCGCTCGTTGAGCACCAGGCCGATGCGGCTGTGGCCGCCGCCGCGGGGCAGGGCGGCCATGATCTCCTCGGCCCCGGCCATCTGCGGCACCCGGGCGGGATTGACGAAGCTGACCACCTCCTGGCGGCGCACGCCGCAGGCGTCGAGGCGGGTGATCAGCTCCACGCGCTGGGCGGGCTCGAGGATGGCTTTCTCGTTCTGCAGGCCGTCGCGGGCGCCGACCTCGACGATCTCGATGAAGCGGCTCATTGGGCGTCCTCCTCCCGGGGGCGGGGGGGCGCCGCGTCCCGGGCCCCGGGCGTGGCGGCGGCGGGCTGGCGGGCCAGGTCGGTGGCGCGGGGCACGCCGCGGTAGAGGGTCAGGTCCATCTCGTCGCCGTTGCTGTAGTTGATGGCCTTGAGCCGGGTGACCGGGTCGACGGGCACGCCCGAGGCCTTCATCAGCGCCAGGAACTCAGCCTGCTCCCGCTTTTCGACGATTGCGGGGCGCCCTTCCGCCAGGGCCCGGACGGCGTCCTCGGGGCCGCCGAGACCGGTGCGGGTGCCCAGCGCGAAGACCAGGCTGGGCTCGGAATAGCCGGCCACCTCGACGGGGCCCGGCGTACGGCCGGCCTGGGGCGCGAGGCCAGTGCGCTCCAGGGCCATGGCGGTGCGACGGGCCAGCCACAGGGGCTCCAGGCGCGGGGCCAGCTGGCCGACGACGAAGCCGTGGCCGAGGACGCCCAGCACGCCGACGGCGAGGACGGTCTGCAGGGGCCGGCCGCGCCAGACCATGATCCCGCCGGCGATGGCGGTGGCGAGAAACAGGGCGGCGGTGAGGATGGTCCAGATCAGGTCCGGATCGTCGCCGTACTCGACCATTCCGGCGATCGAGACGCCGGCCAAAAGGACGGCGCCGATGGCCAGCAGGGCGACGCCGATGATCCGGGTCCAGCGGCCGGGGGCGGCGGCCACCGAGGCGGCGATCAGCCAGAACAGGGCCGCGTGGGTCGGCAGGGTGTAGTGGGGCAGCTTGGTCGGCAGGATCTCGAAGGCCAGCCAGGTCGGGACAAGCCAGCAAAGGGCGAAGCGCACGCCAGGATCGGCCCGCTGGCGCCAGGCCAAGAGGACGGCGGCCGGGACGAGCAGGATCCAGGGGAACAGGGTCAGCGGCGAGACCATCAGGTGGTAGCCGAAGATCCCCCCGTGCCGCTCGTGGCCGCCGGCCAGCTTGGGGGCCAGGTCGCCGCCGATCGCCGCGCCCCAGAAGGCGCCGTCGCTGGCCACGCTGATCGCCAGGGCCCAGGGACCGAACACCGCCAGCACCAGGACGACGCCCCAGCCCCAGCTCAGCTTCGCCATCCATCTGGCGTCCCGGTCCCAGATCCAGAGGGCGGCCAGGGTCAGCAGGAAGACCATGACGATCACCGGGCCCTTGACCAGCACCCCGAAGGCGATGCCGAGCCAGAGCAGCAGCCGGGTTCGCCAGCCGGCGTCGCCTATGCCTTTGGAGGCGCCGTAGAGGCGCGCCAGGGCGGCCATCGCCAGGGTGGTGCAGCCGGCCAGCATGGCGTCGGTCTTGGCGATGAAGGCCTCGGTGGACAGCAGGAAGCCCGCGGCGAACATGGCGCCGGCAAGCAGGGCGGTGCGGTCCCCCCAGAAGGCGCGGGCTCCCCAGACACAGGCGGCGGCGGCCAGCATGGCGCCGAGCAGGGAGGGGATGCGGTAGGGCCAGATATCCCGGTCCTCGACGTTGGACAGCAGGGCGACGCTGGCGGCCTGGAACCAGTGGATGCCGATCGGCTTCTTGTCGCGCGACTGGTCCTGGAAGTTGATGGAGACGAAGTCGCCGGTTTCCAGCATCTGCGCCGTGGCCTGGGCGAAGCGGCTCTCATCCCGGTCCAGCGAGGGCATGGCCATCACCCCGGGCAGGCCGGCGAGGAAGGCGATCAAGGCGGCGACCGCGGGGCCGCGCCAGCCCTTGGCGAGCCTGTCCAGCAGGGCGTCGAGGCGGGATTCGAGCGTCATGCGACGCTAGATAGCATGTTCCGCCAGCGGCCAATCCTTCCTTGGGACCCGAAATCAGGTATGGAAGCCCCATGAGAAAGCCGGCCCAGACCGCCAACTCCGAGACTTGGCCCGACTATTCCATCGTGGTCCCCGTGTTCGACGAGGGCGAGGCCGCGCCGGCCCTGGCGCGCGAGATCGCCGCGGCGTTCGAGGGCCGCTCCTACGAGCTGATCTTCGTCAACGACGCCAGCCGTGACGACACGCAAGGCCGGCTCACCGCCCTGAAGGCCGAGATCCCGCAGCTGCGGGTCCTGGCCCATCGCAAGAACAGCGGCCAGAGCCGGGCGATTCGCTCGGGCGTCCTGGCGGCTCGGGGGCCGATCATCGTCACCCTCGACGGGGACGGCCAGAACGACCCGGCCGACGCCCCGCGCCTGGCCGAGCGGCTGAAGGCCTCGCCGCCGACGGTCGGGCTGATCGGCGGGGAGCGGGTCAAGCGCCAGGACAGCGAGGCCAAGCGCTGGGCCAGCCGCTGGGCCAACCGCATCCGCCGGCGGCTGCTGAACGACAACTGCAACGACACCGGCTGCGGGCTGAAGGCCTTCCGGCGGGAGGTGTTCCTCAAGCTTCCCTACTTCGACCACATCCACCGCTACCTGCCGGCCCTGGTGCTGCGCGAGGGCTATGAGACCGCGTTCGAGCCGGTGAACCACCGGCACCGCGAGACGGGGGTGTCGAAGTACAACAACTGGGGCCGGCTGAAGGCCTCGGTCAGCGACCTGCTGGGCGTGATGTGGCTGAACACCCGGGCGCGCAATCCGCTGGGCGTGGACGAGGTCTAGGGTCCAACTGGCGTGGGGCAAGGGCGGCGGCGTTCCGGCCTGTCGAGGTGGCCGCCATTGTAGCAGGCCACCGGCGCGCCGAGAGGCGATCACCGGGCCCGCGCGCGAAATATTCCGCTAAGTGATTGAAATGTCGAGGCACGGCCGTTGCCAGCGGGTGGGTCGTTGTGGCCTGGGGCGCAGGTCGCGGCGTAGGCCGGCTGTCGGCGGATGTGGCCCGTCGGGAGGGCGGCGGAGGCTACGGGCAGCCGGAGAAGCCGATGGGGGGGAGGAACAGGGGGCTAATATGTCTAGACATATCCGGTATGTAGCTGATTTTTATGAGTCTTTCAAGCTTCATCAGCGCGGGGAAGCCGCGTGCCGAATTTCGGTGACAGTGCACCTGTTGCGCTCAGGACCGGACGCGCGGCTCGTAAGCGTCCCGAAATTTCCATCCCCGGTTTGGCTGCCGCGGGCTTGGCCGCTAAGTTCAAGCTGCTGAAGGGGAGGCGTGGGTGGCCGAAGTCTACGAACAGCTGGACGACAGGCTGAGCGCCTTCATCCGGCGCCAGAAGCTGTTCTTCGTCGCCACTGCGCCCCTGAGCGCCGAGGGGTCGGTGAATGTGTCGCCGAAGGGGTACGACAGCCTGGCGATCCTCGACCCGCTGACCGTGGCCTACCTCGACCTGGGCGGGTCGGGGATCGAGACGCATGCCCATGTCCGGGAGAACGGGCGGATCACCCTGATGTTCTGCGCCTTCGAGGGGGCGGCGAGCATCCTGCGGCTCTACGGGGAAGGGGAGACCGTCAGCTTCGGCGAGCCGGGCTTTGCCGAGAAGATGGCCCTGTTTCCGGGGTTCGATCGGGCGCGGGGGATCGTGACCGTGCGGATCCGCAGGATCACAGAGAGCTGCGGCTGGGGGGTGCCGTTCTTCGAGTACAGGGGCGAGCGTGACCAGCTGCGGCGCCATGTGGACCACCGGCCCTTCGATGAATGGGCGGAGCGGCGATATGAAAGCAATGCGCTGTCGATCGATGGGCTGCCGGGGTTGATGCGGCCGGAGTAGGCGTCGGCCCACGCCTTCCTGCCGACTGCGGGGAGATGGGCCGCCCTGGCTTGCTAGACCGGGGTTGACGATGATGCACATTTGTAGATCAATGAGGTTACATATGTAGCTTCAGAGGTTCGCGATGCGTATCGGTCTGGTCCTCCTCCCCCTGCTGATGCTGGCCGGCTGCGACACCCAGGCGGTGCAGGCGAAATACCGGGCCCGGCAGGCGGCGATCGATCCGCCCAGGCTGTGGTCGGTGGAGCTGGTTCCGGCGCAGGCCGGGGTGAAGGCCGTGAAGATCTGCGCCGACAGCCAGATCACGGCCGGGCTCGACCGGCCAGCGGTGACGGCGGGGGACAGCTACTGCCGGCCGATCGGGGAGGAGGTGGTCTCCGGCGAGGTCCGCATCCAGCGCTGCGACATGAACGGCGAAACCTGGGTGGCGACCTCGGCGGTGCGCGGCGACCGGGGCAGGGACTTCATTGCCGCGCAGTCGGCCGAGCCGCTCAGCGGCGGCGAGGGCTATCGCCAGACCCGGCGCTACCGGTTGCTCGGCCACTGCCCGGAAGGCTGGAACATCGGCGACAGCACCAACCAGCGGGGCGAGCGGGTCAAGGGCGGCTCGCCGCTGCTGGCGATGATCGGAGGTTAGCCCGGATCGCCGACGGCGATTGCCCCTCGCGCCGCCGACGACAGCTGATAACATCGCCGGGTCCTCGTACGGGAAGCGGGCCGGTCGGTGTCTTTGATGGTTGCGTCTTGACGGTCCCGCCGCCCGAACTCGCCCTCGACCAGCTTCGAAGCCGTCTGGCCGGAGACCAGCCGATCGACGCGCTGCTGGACGGCTGGGCCTCTCTGGAGGCGGCGGTCGCCCACGATCCCGCCGGCATCGCCGAGGCCCTCGGCAAGGCCGCCGGCCTCGACGCCTCCTCCGGCTACGCCGCGGTCATTCCGGCCGGCGCCACCGGCTCGGCGGTGATGTCGCCCAGCGGCCATCTGGCCAGCGTCGACCCCGCCTTCATCCGCTGGTTCGGCGATCCGCGGAACTCGCCCGCCCTCCGCCGCCTGATCCGGCTGGCCCACAAGCAGGGTCAGGCCTCGGGGCTGGTGGAGACCGATGACGGCCGGCTGCTGGCCGCCTGCGCCGCCACCGAGAGCCTGGCGCTGCGCTGGCCGCTCTCGGAGCCCAGCCGCGCCCAGCTGGTGCTGCCGGGCCGACGGATCGGCCTGCTCGTCTTCGCGCCCTCGCGGGTCAGCGACCTGGCGGCCCGCGCCTGCGCCGCCTTCGGTCTGACCCCGCTGGAGGCGCGGGTCGCCGAGGCCCTGCTCGACGCGGGCACGCTGGAGGATGTCGCCAGGCGCATCGGGGTCAGCCGGGAAACGGCCCGGGAGGCGCTGGCCAAGGCCTTGCGCAAGGCCGGCGCCCGTCGGACCCCCGACATCGTTCGGCGGATGATGGACCTGATGAGCGGCATGCGGACGCAGACGGCCGACGTCCAGCAGGTGCTGCGCACGGTGTTCGGCGCCACCCCGGCCGAAGCCGCCGTCGCCGCCCGCGTCGCCGAGGGCCGGACCGCCCGCGAGGTCGCCGCCGACCTGGGGGTGAAGGAGACCACGGTCCGCGGCCAATTGAAGTCGGTGTTCGCCAAGACCGGGGTGGGCAAGACCAAGGATCTGGTGCGCCTGACGGTCGAAGCCAGCGCCCTGTCGGTGCTGACCGGCGCCGCCGAAACCGTCGTCGAGCATGGCGACCCGGACGGAGCCTTGCGAATCGTCGCCGCGCCCGGTGGCCAGCGCCGCGCGGCGCTGGTCGACTATGGTCCCCGTGGCGGGCGTCCCCTGGTGGTGTCGCACAATTTCACGGCTGGCCGCATGTTGCCGATCCCCTTCGCGCGCAAGCTGCAGAAGGCGGGCTTCCGGCCCATCCTGCCGCAGCGGCCCGGCTATGGGCTGACGGACCCCGCCACGGGCCCGCAACTGGAGACCAGCGCCGACGACCTGGCCGCCATCCTCGACGCCCTGAAGCTGCAGAAGGCGGACCTGCTGCTCCAGGACGGCTCGGCGGCGGCCGGCCTGACGTTCGCCGCCCGTCACCCGGATCGGACCGGCCGCGGCGTGCTGATCAATCCCTGGCCGCCACGGACGGTGCCGCGGACCACCTCCAGCCCGTCTGCCGCGGTGTCACGGCTGCTGTTCAAGCATCCCGAACTGATCGCCCCGTTCGCCGAGATGCTGCGCCGCCAGAGCCGCAGCGACATGCTGGCCCGCCTGATCAGCCGCACCCTGTCGGTCTCGCCCAGCGACCGCCGACTGGTCGAGGATCCGGCCGTCCTGGCCTGGCTGGTGCGTGATGCCCAGGCGCTCTCGGCGCGCTCCAGCGCCGGCTTCGCCGCGGAGGTGTCGGCCTACGCCCACGGCTGGGAGATTCCGGCCGGCCTGGATGGCAGGCGGTGGCGGCTGGCCTTCTGGCGGGATCTGCACGTCCCCCCCGACCTGACGGTATGGCAGACCGGCTTGCCCGGAGCCGAGATCTTCATCCTGCCGGGCGGCGGGTTCCTGGCGTACCAGTCCGATCCGGATGCGGTCATCCGACTGCTGGAGGACGCCTGAGCCGCCGCCTGGCCTCGCGGCCCGGCGGAGGCCATTGCAGGATGGGCAAGGCCAGGGCGGCGTCGCCCTGGTTACGCCGCCTCTCCCCGCAGCGCTCCAAGTTCCCCGGCCAGGTCCTCGATCCGGTACGGCTTGGCCAGCAGCCTCAATCCCTCCGCGGTCGCCGCGACGGCGGCCTCGCTGTAGCCGGTGGTCAGCAGGATCGGCAGGCCGGGGCGAAGTTCCGCGATTCGGCGGGCCAAGCCCACCCCGTCCATCTCGCCCGGCATGACCAGGTCGGAGAACACCAGGTCGAAGGGCTCGTCGGCCTCGATCAGGTCCAGTGCGCTGCCGGCGGTGGGGGCGCGGCGGACGGTCCAGCCGAGCTCCTCGAACATCTGGCAGACGAAGTTGGCCACCCCCTCGTCGTCCTCGACGATCAGGGCCCGGCCGCGGCCCGGCTCGACCGCCAGCGGCGGGTGGCTGACCTCGCGGGCCGGCATCGGCTTGGTCGAGCGCGGCAGGTAGAGGAAGACCCGGGTCCCGGCTCCAGGTTCGCTCTCGATGCGGACCTCGCCGCCGGAGGCGCGGATGAAGCCGTAGACCTGGGAGAGGCCAAGGCCCGTGCCCTTGCCGACCTCCTTGGTGGTGAAGAAGGGCTCGAACACCCGGGCGACCACCTCCGGCTCCATCCCGGCGCCGACATCGCAGACCCCGAGCTTGACGTAGTCGCCCTTCAGCGCGCCGTCGTCGAGCCCGGGCTCGTTGGCCGCCACGATGGTGATCATTCCGCCGCGCGGCATGGCGTCCCGGGCGTTGACCGCCATGTTGAGCACGGCGACCTCCAGCTGGCCGGGATCGATCTCGACCGGCCAGAGGTCGGGATCCAGCTTCATCTCGATGCTGACGTCCTCGCGCAGGGAGCGGTCGAGCAGCAGCCGCATGCCCTCCAGCCGCTCGGCGACATCGACCACCTCGGGGTGCAGCGGCGAGCGGCGGGCGAAGGCCAGCAGCTGGCGGGTCAGCCCCGCGCCGCGGTCGAGCGCCTGGCGGATGCCCTCGCGCAGGCGGGCGCGCCGGGTCTCGTCGGTGGTGCGGTCGAGGAGGTCGAGGCCGCCGGAGGCGACCATCAGCAGGTTGTTGAAGTCATGGGCGACGCCGCCGGTCAGCTGGCCCATGGCCTCCATCTTCTGGCTCTGGCGCAAGGCGGCCTCGGCCTTCTCGCGCTCGGCGATCTGGATGGCGAGGTCCTCGTTCTTGGCCTGCAGCAGGCTGTTGGCGCGCAGGGCGGCGACATGGGCCGCGCCGGAGACGGCCATCAGCAGCATGGCCATCAGCACCAGCAGGGCGATGCCGCCGTGGCGGGCGAGGCGCACGACCAGGGGCTCGGGCCGGGTGCGCAGGTAGACGGTGCCGACCTTCTGGCCGTTTTCGAGGATCGAGGCGGTCACCGCCACCGCCCCGGCCCCGGGCTGGCGGCCGGAGAGGGCCTCCTGGTAGGTCGGGGTCCGCGCCCCGGCGCGGGTGATGCCGGCGATGGCCTCGCCCTGCAGGTTGAAGATGGCCGCCGCCTCGATGTCGGAATTGGCCCCGGTCGCGTCGGCGTATTCCTGCGCGGTGTTGCGGTCGTCGAAGACCAGGGCGGCGCTGGCGGTGGAGGCCAGGACCTGGGCCTGGGCCGTCAAATCGCGGTGCAGGCGGTCGCGATAGATGTCCTCGGCATAGACGGCGATCAGCACGCCCGCGGCCAGCAGGGCGAGCGCGCCGACGAGGGTCAGGGCCCGCTTCCAGCTGGTCAGCAGGATATGGACCAGCCCGTTCATGCGCGTTTCCGGACCGTGAGGGCCAGGCTCATCAGCTTGGAACTGATGGCCAGCCCGTTCTCGGCCGCGGCCTGGTCGTCGATGTGGAAGCGGACGCGGGCGTCCCTGAGAACGAAGTGAACGATGCCGC